>NZ_JBWXON010000008.1:0-214250 GCF_056678875.1 Pantoea folii
TGAAAGAGAGACCCTATAAATATCCGACAGCCAGAAGAAAAAATGCCAGTCAGGCTTAACTGACTGGCATTAGGCCAATTGGCCCGTTTTTTATTGCATGCGATTTACTTCACCACGCGCAATGAAGGACGTCCACCACGCGGTGGCGGTTCATCATCAGGCGAGTGATCGTTATCAGCCGCATCGTCGGGACGATCGCCATCAATCACTGACATCATCGTCTCTTCCTGGCCTTCCTGTTCGTTGGTTTCCAGCTCGTAAGCCGGTTCCGGTTCGAACATGGTGCCAGCACCATTTTCACGTGCGTAGATGGCCAGCACAGCGGCCATTGGCACAGAAACCTGGCGCGGCACGCCGCCGAAGCGCGCATTGAAACGCACTTCGTCATTGGCGAGGTCGAGGTTACCGACAGCGCGCGGCGCAATGTTCAGAACGATCTGGCCATCACGCGCATACTCCAGCGGCACCTGCACACCAGGCAGATTGATGTCGACCACCAAATGCGGCGTCAACTGGTTATCGAGCAGCCAGTCATAAAACGCACGCAGCAGATACGGACGACGAGCCGTTAGTTGCGACATTTCCATACATTAGCCTCGGGCTTGCAGGCGCATTTCACGTTCCGCTTCCGTTAATGAAGCGAGGAAAGAGTCACGTTCAAATACGCGCGTCATGTAGCCTTTCAGCTCTTTAGAACCGGCGCCCACCAGCTCAACGCCCATCTGCGGCAAACGCCACAGCAGCGGTGCCAGATAGCAGTCGACCAGGCTAAACTCTTCGCTCATGAAGAACGGCGTGCGCGAGAACAATGGCGCAATCGCCAGCAGTTCTTCACGCAGTTGTTTGCGCGCGGCATCTGCTTCAGCGTTGTTACCGGTTTCGATGGCACGCATCAGGGTGTACCAGTCCTGCTCGATGCGATGCATCATCAGGCGGCTTTCACCACGGGCAACCGGGTAAACAGGCATCAGCGGTGGATGCGGGAAACGCTCATCCAGGTATTCCATGATGATGCGTGATTCATACAACGTCAGTTCACGGTCGACCAGCGTTGGTACAGTGCGATACGGGTTGAGGTCAATCAGATCCTGCGGCAGGTTATCCGTTTCAACCTGCTCGATCTCCACGCTGACGCCCTTTTCAGCCAGTACAATACGTACTTGATGGCTAAAAATGTCAGTCGGACCAGAAAACAGCGTCATTACCGAACGTTTGTTGGCAGCGACAGCCATGAAAACCTCCAAGTTTGTTCACAAAAAGATACTGCGAATAGCCAACCACGCGGCGACTCACCTGCTCATCAGATTCGCCCACAGCCAACGTCAGTGGCGCTTTCCCGTCGTCCCGACAGAAATAACACGCACAACGCTCCGGCTTGCGGGCGCAAAGTGTCAGTGAGTTTACCAGATTTTAAGCAGCTTGTGGGGCAGGGATAATGATTTGCGGGCAAAATGCGGGTAAAGCTCGCGTTTTTAGCGTGAAAAATCGTGAATGGTGACAATAAAAAACCCGCCGAAGCGGGTTTTTTGAGCAAATTGTGTCTGCCGAAGCAGCAACAATTAACGCTTAGAGAACTGCGGACGACGACGTGCTTTACGCAGGCCGACTTTCTTACGTTCAACTTCACGTGCGTCACGGGTAACGAAGCCCGCTTTACGCAGTTCAGGACGCAGAGACTCGTCGTATTCCATCAGTGCGCGTGTGATACCGTGACGGATCGCACCAGCCTGACCAGAAATACCACCACCTTTAACGGTGATGTACAGGTCAAATTTACCAACCATATCAACCAGCTCCAGCGGCTGACGCACGACCATGCGTGCAGTCTCGCGACCGAAGTATTGCTCCAGTGAGCGCTGGTTAATGACGATGTTACCGCTACCCGGCTTGATGAAGACGCGAGCGGCAGAGCTTTTGCGGCGACCAGTGCCGTAGTTTTGAGTTTCAGCCATTGCCTATAATCCCGATTAAATGTCAAGAACTTGCGGTTGCTGCGCCGCGTGAGTGTGCTCGTTGCCTGCGTAAACTTTCAGTTTACGGTACATAGCACGACCCAGTGGGCCTTTCGGCAGCATGCCTTTAACCGCGATTTCAATCACACGCTCAGGACGGCGCTCGATCATCTCTGCAAAGGTCGCTTGCTTGATACCACCGATGTGGCCAGTGTGGTGATAGTAAATCTTGTCAGTACGCTTGTTGCCGGTTACAGCAACTTTCTCAGCGTTCAGAACGATGATGTAATCACCGGTATCAACGTGCGGAGTATATTCCGCTTTGTGCTTACCACGCAGACGGCGCGCCAGTTCAGTCGCCAGGCGACCCAAGGTTTTGCCCGTTGCGTCAACAACATACCAGTCACGCTGTACGGTTTCTGGTTTAGCTGTAAAAGTTTTCATTGAAAAGCTTACCCAAATAAAAAGTTACACGTTGGTGAAATCCCAAACGCTAAGTAAACGATTGAGGCTCACACGACCATTTTGCCCAGCAAGCCACCCCTTCAAGTGAGTTACCGGATCACATCGAGTTCTTGGGAAAGAAAACCGATGCTGTAACGTGGGGTCGCAAGATTATAGAGAAGTCGAACTCAAAGATCGAACCTTTTTGCATCGAAATCCTGCGATTTTTGCCCACGTCATCAGGGCAGATGCGGCAGACGCAAATACTCTTCGCTTTGCATCTCCTGCAAACGCGACAAGCAGCGTTGATACTCAAACTTCAGGCGCGTGCCCTGATAAATTTCAAACAGTGAGGTTTCGGCCGCCACCACCAGTTTCACGTGGCGTTCGTAGAATTCATCGACCAGCGCCAGGAAGCGGCGTGCCTGATCTTCGGTCTTGTAAATCATCACCGGCACATCATACAGCAATACGCTGTGGAAGCGGCGTGATAGCTCGATGTAGTCATGCTGACTGCGCCCTTCGCCACACAGCGCGAGGAAATCAATCGCCAGCACGCCTTCATGAACGCCCAGCGTTGACATCTGACGGTGGTTAATTTCCAGCACCGGCGCATCTTCACGCGGCTTGCCGGACAAGGCGCGGAACATGCGCTCCATTTCAGCATGCGTGGCATCGTTAAGCGGGAAATTCCACAGATGCGCGGATGTCAGTGTACGCAAGCGGTAGTCGATGCCCGCATCCACGTTCATCACATCACAATGGCGTTTGATCTGTTCGATAGCGGGCAGAAAACGCGGGCGCTGCAGGCCATTGCGATAGAGATCGTCAGGCGGAATATTGGACGTCGCCACCAGCGCAATGCCGCGATCGAACAGTGCTTCCATCAGCGTGCCTAACAGCATGGCATCGGTAATATCGGACACAAAGAATTCGTCGAAGCAGAGAATATCGGTTTCTGCTTTAAAGCGGTCGGCCACAATCAGCAGCGGATCACTATGGCCCTGTAACTGCGTCAGTTCTTCATGGACGCGCAGCATAAAGCGATGAAAATGCAGGCGGAGTTTGCGGTCGCCAGGAATAGACTGAAAAAATAAATCCATCACCCAGGTTTTACCGCGACCCACGCCGCCCCACATATACAGCCCGCGCACCGGTGCTTCGTTGCTGCTTTTCTCTTTGGACATCAGCTTCGACAGGCGGCCAAACAGCCCTTTAGCGGCAGGTTCAGGCGCGGGCTTACGGGCAATCAATCCTTGCTGGATCGCATCCAGGCGGGTAATGGCTTCGCGTTGTACATCATCCGGACGAAACTCGCCCTGTGATAGCGCCTGCTCATAGCGGGCAAGCGGAGATGAGGTTTGCATGGTTCTCTCAGAATCCCTGAAAAAGTCCGATTCACGGGTCGGTTGGCGAAAATTAGGCCGCACTACACTAAGCGATGCAGCCCGAGAGTTCCACTTCCATAAGATTATTGGGTATAGTGACTGCTATTGAAGTGGAAACAGAAGCAATGCCCTACGAAGCAACGGAAATTACACGGGAGTCATTATGACCTGGGAATACGGGCTGATTGGTTTAGTGATTGGCATTATTGTCGGCGCAGTTGTCATGCGTTTTGGCAACAAGAAGCTGCGTGAGCAGCGAAGCATGCAGTACGAACTGGAAAAATCGAAGGCTGAGCTGGCAGATTATCGCGAAGAGCTCACCAACCACTTTGCGCGCAGCGCAGAATTGCTGGACAACATGGCACATGACTACCGCCAGCTGTATCAGCATATGGCGAAGGGTTCGAATGACCTGCTGCCAAATCTGCCAGGCGAAAAAAATCCGTTTGCTTATCAGCTGACGGAAGCCGAAGCGGATAACGATCAGGCTCCGGTGCAAATGCCGCGTGATTACTCTGATGGCGCATCGGGTTTGCTGCGTGGTAGCGACCGCACTCCGCGTAAATAATCCTTTTGGGGCACAGCTTAGCTGTGCCCTTTTTGTTTTTCGAACACTTACGCCAAACTACTGTCACACTTTCTATCCCCTTTCTTCTTTCGCAGCGAGAGCGTTGTAGCAATGAAAAAACAAGCACGACTGTTAAGCGCATTAGCCTTGAGTATTGGGATGAGTCTGGCGGCAACGCCTGGCGCGATGGCGACGCTGCCCGCACAGGTGCAGGGACAAGCACTGCCGAGTCTGGCACCCATGCTGGAAAAAGTTCTGCCCGCGGTCGTTAGCGTGCATGTCGAAGGCACCGACAGCGGCCAGCAGGCACAGGATATTCCTGAACCGCTGAAGCGCTTCTTTGGCCAGGCACCGGGACAATCCCAGCCGCAACCGTTTGAGGGCCTTGGTTCAGGTGTCATCATTGATGCGGCTAAAGGTTACATTCTCACCAACAACCACGTGGTGAACGGTGCCGATAAAATCAGCGTCCAGCTCAGCGATGGCAATGAATATGATGCCAAACTGATTGGCCATGATGAGCAAACCGACATCGCGCTGATCCAGGTTGAAGGCGCTAAAAATCTGACGCAGGTGAAAATCGCCGACTCCGACTCACTAAAAGTGGGCGATTTTGCCGTGGCTATCGGTAACCCCTTCGGTCTTGGCCAGACGGCCACCTCCGGCATTATTTCGGCGTTGGGCCGCAGCGGGTTGAACCTTGAAGGCCTGGAAAACTTCATCCAGACCGATGCGGCGATTAACCGGGGGAACTCCGGCGGTGCGCTGGTGAACCTGAATGGCGAGTTGATTGGTATCAACACCGCGATTCTGGCCTCCAGCGGCGGCAACATTGGTATCGGCTTCGCGATTCCCAGCAATATGGCGATGAACCTCGCGCAGCAGCTGATTCAGTCTGGTGAAGTGAAGCGTGGTCAGTTGGGCATTAAAGGCACCGAAATGACGCCTGACATTGCCAAAGCCTTTAACGTTGATGCGCAGCGTGGTGCCTTTGTTTCTGAAGTGCTGCCTAACTCGGCGGCGCAGAAAGCGGGCATTAAAGCGGGCGACATCATCACCTCCATCAATGACAAAGCGATCACCAGCTTTGCCGAGTTGCGCGTAAAAGTGGGCACCACCCCACCGGGTCAGCAGGTGAAAATTGGTCTGCTGCGTGAAGGCAAACCGGTGACGGTGACCGTGACGCTGGAACAGAGCGCGCAAACCACCGCCAGCGCCCAGCTGATGTCTCCGGCGTTACAAGGTGCCACCCTGAGCGATGGTGCCTCTAAAGCCGGCGATAAAGGCGTGAAAGTGGATGCCATCGAAAAAGGCACGCCAGCTGAGCAGGCAGGTTTGCAGAAAGATGATGTGATTGTCGGTGTGAACCGCGATCGCGTGACCTCGCTGGCTGAAATGCGTAAAGCGCTGGAAAGTAAACCCGCAATCCTGGCACTGAACGTGGTGCGTGGCGACGAGAGCATTTACTTACTTATGCGATAATCCTCGCAACAGGCGGACAAGCAGGTGTTTGTCCGCCTTTCTCATGTTATTCTGCCCAGCGATCCCACCTTTCCTGAAATAACACCATGTTTCTTAAACTTTTGCGTTCTGTGGTGATGGGCCTGATCGTAGCGGGTTTGCTGCTGGTTGCGATCCCTGCGCTGCGTATGAGCAGCAACGTCACCTTTGATCATGACAACAGTGATGATGAATCCCCCGTGAGTTTCAATCAGGGGGTGCGCCGCGCTGTGCCTGCGGTGGTCAACGTCTACAACCGCAGTGCCCATGGCAACAATAATCGCGGTATCACCACGCTGGGTTCTGGCGTGATCATGAACGTGAAAGGCTACATTCTCACGAACAAGCATGTCATTAATAACGCCGACCAGATCATTGTGGCGTTGCAGGATGGTCGTTTCTTTGAAGCCACCTTAGTGGGTTCAGATGCGATGACCGATTTAGCGGTGCTGAAAATCAGCGCCACTAACCTGCCGGTGATTCCGATTAACGCTAACCGTATCGCACATATCGGCGATGTGGTGATGGCGATTGGTAACCCCTACAACCTCGGGCAGACCGTCACTCAGGGCATTATCAGTGCCACCGGGCGCGTGGGCTTGAGCTCATCGGGTCGTCAAAATTTCCTGCAGACCGATGCATCCATCAATCAGGGCAACTCAGGCGGTGCGCTGATTAACTCGCTCGGCGAACTAATGGGCATTAACACCCTCACATTTGATAAAAGCAATGATGGCGAAACGCCGGAAGGGATTGGCTTTGCGATTCCAACCGCGTTAGCAACCAAGATCATGGATAAATTGATTCGTGACGGTCGGGTCATTCGTGGCTATATCGGCATCACCGGCCGTGAGCTGCCGCCGCTACACGGTCAGGGCAGCAGTCTGGATCGTGCACAGGGTATTATCGTCAGTGAGGTTACGCCAGGCGGTCCAGCCGATCGGGCAGGTATTCAAGCCAATGATGTGCTTTTACAGGTGAACGGCAAACCGGCGCTGTCGGCGCAGGAAACCATGGATCAGGTCGCCGAGATTCGTCCAGGATCGGTGATTCAGGTGCAGGTTCTGCGTAACGAACAAAAGATGATGCTGCCAGTCACTATTCAGGAGTTCCCCGAAGCGCCAGCCGCACCCACGACGCAGCAGTAACCCTTAAATGAACAACGGCGCAATACATGCGCCGTTGTTGTCTGAAACACCCTGCCTGAGCAAGAATGATTAGCTGCGATCCACCGGGAAGGCAATCACGTCGCTTAATGCATTAGCTTTCAACGCCAGCATAATCAAACGATCCACTCCCAACGCCACACCTGAACAAGCAGGCATGCCATGTGCCAGCGCATCCAGCAGATTGGTATCAATCGGGTGCTGCGGTAAACCACGCGCTGCACGGCGACGATTATCCTGCTCAAAGCGCTGACGCTGTTCGCGGCTATCGGTCAATTCGCGGAAGCCGTTAGCCAGCTCCACGCCTTTGTAATACACCTCGAAACGCTCCGCGACGCGATGGTCCTCAGTGCTGATTTCGGCCAATGCCGCCTGACTGGCCGGGAAGTGATACACGAAGCACGGTTTCTCGTTTCCAATCTTCGGTTCAACACCCAGCATAAACAGCAGCTGCAACAAGGTATCGCGGTCTTCTTCACGATTCGCCAGTTCACCCTCACCCAACTTCGTCGCGGCTTCACGCAGCTGCGTTTTATCCGCTGACAAAGGATCAAGTTCCAGATGGCGAATAAATGCCTGCTGATACGATAAAGATTCGGCGCTATCGCACTCCAGCACCTGCTGCATCAGATCGTCGACTTCATTCATCAGGCGATACATATCGTAGTGAGGACGATACCACTCCAGCATGGTGAACTCAGGATTATGGTGGCGCCCTGCTTCTTCGTTACGGAAGCAACGTCCCATCTGATAGATTGGGCCACTGCCCGCCGCCAGCAGACGCTTCATATGATATTCCGGGCTGGTCATCAGCCACAGATCGCGCCCTTCCGCTGCACCTGGACCCACAAAGCGCGTCTGGAACGGCACCAGATGGATATCCGTGATGGTCGCCTGGCTCATCGCCGGGGTATCGACCTCCAGCACGCCGCGATCGGCAAAGAAACGACGAATCTCCGCCAAAATAGCGGCGCGTTTCAACAAATTGGCAATGGGTGCGCTCGGCTGCCAGCTTGCCGTTTCGCTCATGTTGGTGACTCCTTATACAGATAAGGGGGAGAAGTCTACCCGTATTGGCTACGGCAAACAACGGCGTGACGGGATCGAAGGCGTTAGCGGTGCTTTTTCAGACAAAGAAAGAGGGAATCAGGAAATCCGGTACGAAATCGGGTTTCGCACCGGTTTGGATCACTGTGCGCTGCGCTGAATCGCTTTGCCACCGGCCTGAACGTCCTCGCCAACACCACGGGTGGTGTTGCAGGCGGTCAACACAGAGGAAAGCACCAGAACAGAAAGAATCGCGACAATACTTTTCTTAAACATAGCCATATCCTTGTTGGTTGCAGTAAAAGTACAGCCATTCAAGCATAGACCTTATACACAACCTTGCTGGCTAAGCCGCTGAGAAAAGGCGGCGCCCTCGCAATTTATTTATCCGCTGCGCGTGAAATGGCACCGCCCAAATGGGAGACGTCTTCACCAAAGCCGTGGAAAGTGTTGCAGGCACTTAAAGCAGAAGAGACCAGCAACGCAAAAACAGCCAATTTCGCCATCTTTTTCATTATTCTGAACTCAAAGAGAAAAAAGGCGCATCGAGTGATGCGCCTGATTTGACGATTATTTTACGCGCGAAACGTATTCGCCAGAGCGGGTGTCAACTTTAACCACTTCGCCAATCTGCACGAACAGTGGAACTTTGATCACTGCGCCAGTAGACAGAGTCGCTGGCTTGCCACCGGTACCGGCAGTGTCACCTTTCAGACCTGGGTCAGTTTCGATGACTTCTGCTTCGATGAAGTTCGGTGGCTGAACCGCGATGGCTTTATCGTTCCACAGGGTAACGATACAATCCGCATTGTCCTGCAACCATTTGGTCACATCGTCCAGCACTTTAGATTCGATCTGATACTGCTCGAAAGACTCTGGGTGCATGAAGTAGTAGAAGTCGCCGTCGTTGTAAGAGTACTGCAGCGTCATATCACGAACGTCTGCGCCTTCGGCAGAGTCGGTAGATTTGAAGGTCTTCTCAACGCGAGAACCGGTCAGCAGACGACGCATTTTAACGCGTGCAAATGCCTGGCCTTTACCCGGTTTAACAAATTCACTGGCTTCGATGGCATACGGCTCGCCTTCGAACATGATTTTAAGACCGGGACGGAAATCGTTGCTAAGATAAGTCGCCATAAAGGCCCTCTGTAAATATTGAACTGGTAATAGCCAAAAAAATGGCAAACATTGTAACCCTAAATCCCCCCATCAGAGAAGATTGGTTGCAGCAACTTGCTGATGTTGTCACCGATCCTACTGAATTACTGCGACTTTTATCTCTCGAACAGCATGCGGATTTGGCCGCAGGCAACGATGCGCGCAAGCTTTTTGCGCTGCGCGTGCCGCGTGCCTTCATTCAGCGCATGACGCCGGGCAATGCGCACGACCCCCTTTTGCTGCAGGTATTAACCAGCCGTCAGGAATTTGTCGATGCGCCAGGTTACAGCACTGACCCGCTGGATGAGCAAAGTAGCGTGGTGCCCGGTTTACTGCATAAGTACAGAAACCGTGCATTGCTGCTGGTGAAGGGCGGCTGTGCGGTTAACTGCCGCTACTGCTTCCGTCGCCATTTCCCCTATCAGGACAATCAGGGCAATAAGCGTAACTGGCAGGCGGCGATCGATTACATCGCTGAGCATCCAGAACTGGATGAGATTATCTTCTCGGGTGGCGATCCGCTGATGGCTAAAGACCATGAGCTGGCGTGGTTGGTGGGCGCGCTGGAGAAAATCCCCCACCTGAAGCGTCTGCGCATTCATAGCCGCCTCCCAGTGGTGATCCCGGCACGCATTACCGAAGGGTTATGCCAGATTCTGGCCGAGACACGCCTGCAAGTGCTGATGGTGAGCCACATCAACCACGCGCAAGAGATTGACGATGAGCTGCGCTACGGCATGCAGATGCTAAAACGTGCGGGCGTCACTTTACTTAATCAGAGCGTGCTGCTGCGCAGTATCAATGATGATGCACACGCGCTGGCTAATCTGAGCAACGCGTTGTTTGATGCCGGCATTCTGCCCTATTACCTGCACGTGCTGGATAAAGTACAGGGCGCGGCGCATTTCTTTGTGTCGGATGATGAAGCCCGTGCGCTAGTGCGCCAGTTGTTAACCATGGTATCGGGTTATATGGTGCCGAAGCTGGCGCGCGAGATTGGTGGTGAGCCAAGTAAAACGCCGCTGGATTTACAGCTACGTCAGGAATAACCGCCGCGCGAGACATTGCGCCCACAAAAAAAGCCGCATCAGCGGCTTTTTTTTACATCTCTTTCATGCCATTACGGGCACTTATACACCTGACCAGACATTTTGCTGTCAAGCGGCGCGAAAGCTGAAAGCAGGTTCTGCGTTGGGCTGGTTGCACCGTAAATCACGTTGCCACCCATTTCTGCTGCACGGTTACGCAGGTCATTGGCTGCGCCACGCAAAGAACTGCCTTCACCGCCTGAACCGCTCAACCAGTTGCTCTGTGAGCCGGTGACATTGCCCAGCAGCTGACATTGGCTTCCAGGCTGTTGGTCAACGAAAGTGACACGCTGTCCGCCGGAACTCAGTTGATTGGAGCTGCTGCAGCCCGCCAGCAGTAAAGTCCCTACCGCCAGTCCGAGCAAGAGGTTAATCCGCATTGTAATCCCCATTTATTATCATCAGTGTCGGGCGGCAGCGTAGCAGAAAAGCGCACTTTTTTTCTGAACATTCATTGCCCTAAACCCGCAAAGCCGAAGTATTGCGCTCTTACTTATACCTTGTTCGCCGCCAAAAGAAAAACCCCCGACCGTTTCCGATCGAGGGTTTTTCACATGACTTAAGCAGTCAGGGGCAAATTACATCATGCCGCCCATTCCGCCCATGCCACCCATGCCGCCAGCGCCACCTAAATCAGGTGCATCGCCTTTAGGCAGGTCAGTTACCATCGCTTCGGTGGTGATCATCAGGCCCGCAACAGAAGACGCGTACTGCAGCGCAGAACGGGTCACTTTGGTTGGGTCCAGGATACCGAAGTCGATCATGTTGCCGTATTCTTCAGTCTGAGCGTTGTAGCCGTAGTTGCCGTCGCCTGCTTTCACGTTGTTAGCAACAACAGATGGCTCTTCACCGGCGTTAGAAACGATCTGACGCAGTGGAGCTTCCATTGCGCGCAGCGCAACTTTGATACCCACGTTCTGATCTTCGTTCTGACCTTTCAGACCAGAAGCAGCGATCTTGGCTGCAACGCGAACCAGTGCAACACCACCACCAGCAACCACGCCTTCTTCTACCGCAGCACGGGTAGCGTGCAGGGCATCTTCAACGCGTGCTTTCTTCTCTTTCATTTCAACTTCAGTGGCTGCACCCACTTTCAGAACGGCTACGCCGCCTGCCAGTTTCGCTACGCGCTCCTGCAGTTTTTCTTTGTCATAATCAGAAGTTGCTTCTTCGATCTGCTGACGGATCTGAGTCACACGGCCAGAGATTGCACCCTGATCGCCCACACCATCGATGATGGTAGAAGTATCTTTGTTGATCACAACACGCTTAGCCTGACCCAGATCTTCCAGGGTCGCTTTTTCCAGCTCCATACCGATCTCTTCAGAGATGACGGTACCGCCGGTCAGGATTGCGATATCCTGCAGCATTGCTTTACGACGGTCGCCGAAGCCTGGTGCTTTAACCGCAGCCACTTTCACGATACCGCGCATGGTGTTAACCACCAGCGTTGCCAGTGCTTCGCCTTCAACATCTTCAGCGATGATCAGCAGTGGTTTACCGGCTTTCGCAACCGCTTCCAGTACTGGCAGCAGTTCACGGATGTTAGAGATCTTCTTGTCAGCCAACAGGATAAACGGTGCATCCAGTTCGATTGCGCCGGTTTCTGGCTTGTTGATGAAGTAAGGAGACAGGTAGCCACGGTCGAACTGCATACCTTCAACCACGTCCAGCTCGTCTTGCAGGCCGGTGCCTTCTTCAACGGTGATAACACCTTCTTTGCCCACTTTATCCATCGCTTTCGCGATCAGGGTACCGACTGACTCATCAGAGTTAGCAGAGATGGTACCTACCTGAGCAATGGCTTTAGTATCCTGGCAAGGAACAGACAGCGCTTTCAGCTCTTCAACGGCAGCAGCAACGGCTTTATCGATACCGCGCTTCAGGTCCATTGGGTTCATGCCAGCCGCAACGGCTTTCAGGCCTTCGTTCACGATAGACTGAGCCAGAACGGTTGCAGTGGTGGTGCCGTCGCCCGCAGCGTCGTTCGCTTTAGAGGCCACTTCTTTTACCATCTGTGCACCCATGTTCTCGAACTTGTCTTCCAGCTCGATTTCACGTGCTACAGAAACGCCATCTTTGGTGATGGTCGGTGCACCAAAAGATTTATCCAGAACCACGTTACGGCCTTTCGGGCCCAGGGTAACTTTTACTGCATCTGCCAGTACGTTCACGCCACGCAGCATTTTTACGCGCGCGTCATTACCGAATTTTACGTCTTTAGCTGCCATTTCAAATATCCCTTAAATTCGTTTCGTTCAGTGAATTACGCGTAATTACGCTTCGACAATCGCCAGGATGTCGCTTTCAGAGATGATCAGAACTTCTTCGTTATCGATCTTTTCAGTTTTGGCACCGTAGCCTTCGCTGAAGATAACCAGATCGCCAACTTTCACGTCCAGCGGCTTAACATCACCGTTTTCCAGGATGCGGCCATTACCCACAGCCAGAACTTCACCACGGGTTGATTTACCAGCTGCAGAGCCGGTCAGAACGATACCGCCAGCAGATTTAGCTTCAACTTCTTTACGCTTGACGATAACGCGATCGTGCAACGGACGAATTTTCATTTGGTAGCTCTCCTTTGAGAAGTCCAATCATTCAGTTTTTTGGGTTGAACCGGACTGCATGGCTTCCGGCCTCGTGGAGAGAGAGATAGGGTCACTAAAAAGGGCTTTCAAGGGGCAAAAAATAAAAAATTTTCGTTTTTGTAACCATTGACGAAAAAGACAGCAAAAAGGGCGACTCTCGCCGCCCTTCTCTTCTTATCGATCTTTATCGTGTCCGATTTGATCCTGATCTTTACGCTCGTATTCGCCATCCATGGTATAGCCACTGTCCGGCCCGGCGCCGGGTCCGCGCCACACACGCAGATGCGGCATTAATTTCAGCGTCAGATGCTTCTGCACCGGAGGCAACAGCAGCAACAAACCGAGGAAGTCAGTAAAGAAGCCCGGCAACAGCAGTAAGAAGCCCGAAATGATCAGTGAAACGCTTTTGGTCATCTCCGCTGCTGGGCTTTCATTGCGCGCCAGCTTCTCCTGCATCAGGCGGAAGTTCTTCATACCCTGGTTCTTCACCAGCGACACGCCGATGCACGAGGTGAAGATCACCAGCAACATGGTAAGCAGCACGCCGAGGGCATGTGCAACCTGAATGAAAATTGAGATCTCAATCCAGGCCAGAACAAAAAAAATCACGAACGGTATCCAGCGCACCGATATCTCCTGTGAGTAGAGCTGCCTCGCTTCTTGCCAGGCAGCAGAAAGGGATGGTCTGTCTGACCGTATTGATAGAGATGGGCATCTCAACCCGCGATTTCAACCGATCCTGCCAAATTTTTCCCACTGACTTAAAATTGCGAACTACATCACATATCGTTATTACCGCTGGGCCAGTAAATGCCCGTAAAGTGATCTGTGCACAAACAATTCTGTAACAACAGAATATGATCGTGCCCGCCAGCCCGAAGATGGATAAAATGTCGGTGCTGGTAATCCACGACAATATAATTGCTTCACCTGCACAGTGATTGCCGCCCGACCATCCCGGTCGCCCGGCAGTGACACCGCAGAAATAATAAGAAGGTAATCATGGCGAACAACATTCGTATCGAAGAAGACCTGTTAGGCATGCGCGAAGTTCCGGCAGACGCTTACTACGGTGTTCATACTCTGCGTGCGATTGAGAACTTCTACATTAGTAACAACAAAATCAGTGACATACCGGAATTTGTCCGCGGTATGGTGATGGTAAAAAAAGCAGCCGCGCTCGCCAACAAAGAGCTGCAAACAATCCCTCGCAACATCGCAAACACCATTATTCAGGCCTGTGATGAAGTGCTGAATAACGGTAAATGCATGGATCAGTTCCCGGTTGACGTCTATCAGGGCGGCGCGGGCACCTCGGTCAACATGAACACCAACGAAGTGCTGGCAAACATCGGTCTGGAACTGATGGGCCACCAAAAAGGTGAATACCAATACCTCAACCCTAACGATCACGTGAATAAGTGTCAGTCGACCAACGATGCTTATCCCACCGGATTCCGTATTGCGGTTTACGCTTCAATTCTGAAACTGCTGGACGGCATCAGCCAGCTCAGTGAAGGCTTCCAGCGTAAAGCGGTCGAGTTCGAAAATATCCTCAAGATGGGTCGTACCCAGCTGCAGGATGCCGTACCGATGACGCTGGGCCAGGAGTTCCACGCGTTTAACGTGCTGCTGAATGAAGAAACCCGCAGCATCCTGCGCACCGCAGAACTGCTGCTGGAAGTAAATCTGGGCGCGACGGCCATCGGGACTCGCCTCAACACCCCGGATGGCTATCAGCAACTGGCGGTTCAGCGTCTGGCGGAAGTCAGTAATCTGCCTGTCGTCCCGGCAGAAGACTTGATTGAAGCGACCTCTGACTGCGGTGCTTACGTGATGGTGCACTCTGCGCTGAAACGTCTGGCGGTGAAACTATCGAAGATCTGTAACGACCTGCGCCTGCTCTCTTCCGGCCCACGTGCGGGTCTGAACGAAATCAACTTGCCAGAATTGCAGGCCGGTTCATCAATCATGCCAGCCAAAGTGAACCCGGTGGTGCCCGAAGTGGTGAACCAGGTGTGCTTCAAGGTTATCGGCAACGACATTACCGTGACCATGGCGTCAGAAGCGGGTCAGCTTCAGCTCAACGTAATGGAACCGGTGATTGGCCAGGCGCTGTTTGAGTCGATCAGCATTCTGACCAACGCCTGCTTCAACCTGCTGGAGAAATGCGTGAATGGCATCACCGCCAACAAAGCTGTTTGTGAAGCTTACGTGTTTAACTCCATCGGTATCGTTACTTACCTTAACCCGTATATCGGCCACCACAATGGCGATATCGTCGGTAAGATTTGTGCGGAAACCGGCAAGAGCGTACGTGAAGTGGTATTGGAACGCGGTCTTCTGACCGAAGCGGAACTGGATGACATCTTCTCTATCCAGAACCTGATGCATCCGACCTACAAAGCCAAACGCTACACCGACGAAAACGAACAGTAATCCGTTCCGGATCAAGTTGCCAAAAGCACGCCTGTATACAATACGGCGTGCTTTTTTCTTATTGGCGGCTACAACTTTAAGAGTCGAGATTTCCCCCACGGCTCAGGAGCGGAATGAATGGTGTTAGTGGAATTATTGATTGTCCTGTTGGCGATCTGGCTGGGTGCACGTCTAGGCGGCATCGGGATTGGATTTGCCGGCGGATTGGGCGTACTGGTGTTGACGCTGTTCTGCGGCATGAAGCCGGGCGCGATTCCCTTCGATGTGATCGAAATTATCATGGCAGTGATTGCCGCAATTGCCGCGATGCAGATTGCAGGCGGACTCGATTACATGGTCGGTTTGGCCGAGCGCCTGCTGCGCCGCCATCCACGTTACGTCACCTTCCTCGCCCCACTCGTCACCTATGTGATGACGCTGCTGGCGGGCACCGGACACACTGCGTTCTCGACGCTACCCGTCATCGCTGAAGTGGCCAAAGAGCAAGGCGTTCGCCCTTCTCGCCCACTGTCGATTGCGGTGGTCGCCTCGCAAATTGCCATTACCGCTTCGCCGCTCTCTGCTGCAGTGGTGTTCTTCGCGTCGATTCTGGAACCGCGCGGTGTCAGCTATCTGGCGCTGCTGGGCGTATCGATCCCAGCCACCATGGCTGCCATCTTCTGTGCCGCCGTGATCACCAGCTTTCTTGGTAAAGAGTTAAAAGAAGACGAGGTGTATCAGGCGCGCTTAGCTAAAGGTGAAGTCACACTGCGCGGAGAACGCGTCTATGACATTAAGCCTGGCGCCAAACGTGCCGTTCTGCTGTTCCTGATCGGCATAGCGGCAGTTGTACTCTACGCCACGGCGATCAGCGACAGCGTTGGGCTAATCAGCAACCCAGTGCTGCCTCGTAACGAAGCGATTGTGGTGTTTATGCTCACCGTTGCCACACTGATTTGCCTAACCTGCAAAGTCGATACCGGCGAAATCCTCAGCGCCAGTACGTTCAAATCCGGCATGAGTGCCTGTATCTGCGTGATGGGCGTGGCATGGCTGGGCGATACCTTTGTCAAAGCCCACCTGGCGGACATCCAGACTGCGGCTGGCGATATGTTGCAGAGCTACCCGTGGATGCTGGCGTTGATATTGTTCTTCGCTGCTACCCTGCTCTATTCACAGGCAGCGACCACCAAGGCGTTGATGCCTGCCGCCCTCATGCTTGGCGTATCCCCTCTCGCCGCCGTTGCCTCCTTTGCCGCCGTCTCAGCCCTGTTCGTGTTGCCGACCTATCCCACCTTATTGGCAGCAGTAGAAATGGATGACACCGGTTCGACCCGAATCGGCAAGTTTGTGTTTAATCACTCCTTTATCATTCCCGGCGTGTTGGCGATTGCCTTCTCCGTGGCGTTTGGCTTCCTGTTTGGTAGCCTGATTCTGTAGCGCCGTTACATCCTGAAAACCTCGTGGCGAGGCGGCCGTGCTATCATCGCGGCTCATTCGCCACCGGAGCTGATTACATCCTCATGGCTGCACGACTTTCTCGCCTGATGGGCCTTTGCCTCGCATTGCTGTTTTGCTTTTCAGCACAGGCCAATATCTTCTCACCTAACAATAACAGCCGCTTTGTGCCGGTGGATCAGGCATTTGGCTTCGATTTCAGCCAGCAGGGCAACCAACTCACACTGAGCTGGAAGGTGAAGGACGGCTATTACCTTTATCGTCAGCAGATTCATGTGACGCCGCAAAAAGCACAGATGGCACCGCTCGCTCTGCCGCCAGGAGAGCCGCATGAGGATGAGTTCTTCGGCAAAAGCGAAATCTATTCGCAGGATTTACAGGTGCCGATCACTCTGCATCAGGCTGAGTCCGGTGCCACGCTCACGGTGACCTATCAGGGCTGTGCGGCCGCTGGTTTCTGCTACCCGCCCGAAACCCGCTCAGTGCCGCTCACTCCGGTTGCCGCCAATCACGATGCAACCGCCGTTAACGCGCAGCCTGCACAACAGCGCACGCCACTGCCGTTTTCACCGCTGTGGGCGCTGCTGATTGGCATCGGCGTCGCCTTCACGCCGTGCGTATTACCAATGTATCCGCTGATCTCCAGCATCATTCTCGGCGGCCAACGTCGTTACTCTGCTGGCCGCCTGTTCGCGCTGGCGATGGTCTATGTGCAAGGGATGGCACTGACTTACACCTTACTCGGCATGGTGGTGGCCGCCGCAGGTTTACGCTTCCAGGCGGCACTGCAGCATCCTTACGTGTTGATTGGCCTGTCAGCGCTGTTCATCGTGCTAGCGCTGTCGATGTTTGGCCTGTTCTCGCTGCAACTGCCTTCCAGTCTGCAAACGCGCCTGACACTGTGGAGTAATCGTCAGCAAGGCGGTTCATTGCCGGGCGTGTTTATGATGGGCGCACTGGCGGGATTGATCTGCTCACCCTGCACCACCGCGCCGCTGAGTGCCATTCTGCTGTATATCGCGCAAAGCGGTAATCTGTGGGCCGGTGCGGGCACGCTGTGGCTCTATGCGTTCGGCATGGGCCTGCCGCTGGTTGCCGTAACGATGTTCGGCAACAAGCTGCTGCCGAAAAGTGGCCCGTGGATGCAGAGCGTCAAAGAGGGCTTCGGCTTTGTGATTCTGGCGCTGCCGGTGTTCTTACTGGAGCGTGTAGTGGGTGATATCTGGGGCTTGCGTCTGTGGAGCCTGCTCGGCGTCGCGTTCTTTGCCTGGGCGTTCAGTCTCAGCCTGCGCGCTAATGGCAAATGGCGCATTCTGCAAATTGTGATGCTGGCGGCAGCACTAGTGGCCGCTCGTCCGCTGCAGGATTGGGCTTTTGGCAGCAGCGCCAGCGTGCAGTCTGTGGCGCATCTGCCGTTTAAAACCATTGCCAGCAGTGAACAACTGGATAGCGCACTTCAGCAGGCACAAGGTCGCATTACCATGGTCGATCTCTACGCCGACTGGTGCGTTGCCTGCAAAGAGTTCGAGAAGTACACCTTCAGCGATGAAGGCGTGCGTGCCGATTTGAGTCAGGTGCAGTTACTGCAAGCCAACGTCACCGCGAATAACGCGCAGGATAACGCCCTGTTGCAGCATTTACAGGTATTAGGCTTGCCCACCATTCTGTTCTATGATGCGCAAGGCAAAGAAATCCCTGGCTCACGCGTCACCGGTTTCCTTAACGCTGCCGACTTCCGCACGCATTTGCACAATCTGTCGCGTTAAACGACACTGGTTGCAGGACACTGCCCGTTCGTGCGCGAGCGGGCCCGCACTCCAGAGGAGAGTCACTTGCAACGTGAACAGATTCTTGAGCATGCGCTGAATGTGCTTGAGCAGAGCGGCCTTGCCGCCACCACTTCCCTGCAGCAGTTGGCCGGTGAGACCGGACTTGATGCAGAACATCTTGAACGTTTCTGGCCCGACCGTGACGCATTATTGTATGACGCGCTGCGCTATCACGGTCAGCAGATTGACAGCTGGCGCCGCCAGATACAGCTCAATGAACATCTCACTGCCCAACAAAAATTGCTGGCGCGTTACGACGTGTTAAGTGAGCACGTGAACAAAGGCCGCTTTCCCGGCTGCCTGTTTATCGCCGCCTGCAGCTTCTATCCGCAGCCTGACCAACCCGTACATCAGTTAGCCGAGCAGCAGAAACGCAGCTCATGGCAGTTCACTCATGAAATTCTGGTGGATTTGGCGCTGGATAATCCGACGATGGTGGCCGATCAAATGGAGCTGATTCTCGAGGGTTGCCTGAGCAAGCTGCTAGTGAAACGCAACGTGCAGGATGTGGCCACCGCGCGTCGTCTGGCAGAGGATGTGCTGAGTATCGCGCTGTGCCGGCAGAACGGGGCACTGGCCTAAACTTTCGCAGTAGGCCCTTAAGCCCGTGCATCATGCAGGTCATGCAGGTCATGCAGGTCATGCAGGTCACGCAATCCTGAGTACCGCTTTACCACCAGCGGGCACGTTGAGATTTTGCACATCCTGCCTGAAAAGCAAGCAATCAGTCACGATTGCTACGCTTTTTTGACGAAAGCCGTTGACGGCTGAAAGCCATTAGGGTTTAATGCGCCCCGTTGCCCGGATAGCTCAGTCGGTAGAGCAGGGGATTGAAAATCCCCGTGTCCGTGGTTCGATTCCGCGTCCGGGCACCAACATTCTGAAAACCCAGCTTATGGCTGGGTTTTTGCTTTTCTGCGTTTGTCGTTTTTGTCATTGCTCACTAACACTCCAGACTGACACAAAATGTTATGTCCCATCCTGAGGACTTAATCCATCAAACGGCGCGATAAGTCCCAAATTGAGGACATTACGCAGCATATTCGAATCACTTAACTCTCGCCTGCTCAGCTCAAATGGCCGCATTGCTTAAAGCAGAAAAGTGAGCCCATCGCCCGTTGGTAGTTCAACGTTCAGGCTCAGCTTCCCGCCTAATGCCTCAACATACTTTTTCAGGCTGGAGAGTTTTACCTCATCGCCTCGGGCTTCCATTACCGCTATGGCTGACGGTGAAACGCCCATTTTCTCAGCTAGCTGTACTTGCGAATGCCCCAGCTCTTCACGTAAGTGACGCAACTGAACACCAATAATTATTCCCGCAACTTTAACCTCAATTTTCTTCTGTGACTCATGAGATCGCTGTGCAATGAGTTCTTCAAGTTTAGGCATAGGGTATTGACCTCCTATTCGTCGGTATAAACCAGAAGTTATATTTGAAACATATCCGTTTTCAATACCAGAACGGTTAAGTGAGGTGGAAATAAAGTTGAACTGAGATACATCACGAATAAAATAGCAAATAGTCTGCAAAGTGCAGTTAGTTATAGGTAACGACCCTTTAGCTCAGAACCCATGAGCAGCATTCATAAGCTCATGCCAATTGCCCCTACAGTCATCAATGGCCTTCCCCGCTATGCTTGCCGCATCAGTCATTCCTCAAGGCGGGAGACACAATGAAAGAGATTATGATGGTTATCGGGCCAGGTGCGATTGGACAAGCCATCGCGCGTCGCGTGAGTCAGGGCAAAACTGTGCTGCTGGCGGACCTCAATTCGAGAAACTGTGCGGCTGTCGCACAAACCTTACGTGATGCCGGCTTTACGGTAGAAACCAGCCAGGTCGATGTCAGTTCGCGCCAATCGATTCAACATTTGGTAGCAGGCCACAGCGCTGGCAGCCCTCATAATGGGACCAGAAGGCGGCTACATCAGCGGCAGTGATTTTCTGATGGATGGCGGCGTGACGGCATCTTATTGGTATGGTGATTTGAAGCCTTGATTAATTTTTCCGCCGGAGTTAAAAACCGGCGGAAATTTAAAAACAACTCTCCAGCCATATTATTAATATATGCCACCATAACAAAACCCAATAAAATTAATTATCAGCAAGTTAAAAGGTAGCCTGATAATATTTCGTGATCCTCACTTCGTTAGCCGTAACACAAGAACCGTAACACGATAAATTCCCGTATTCTTGCTCAAACAGAACAATAACCTCCAATCACAGACTGAAATTTACGGTCTGGATTCCCCTACTCTGTTAATTACACCCGGAGTTTATCATGGCTGAAGAGACAATGGCTTTGACCTGGTATAAGCGGCTTAATCGCCAGCAATGGAAAGCCTTTTGGGCGGCCTGGATGGGCTATATGCTGGACGGATTTGACTTCGTCATTATCACATTAGTGCTTACCGAAATAATGGCGGAATTTAAAGTCAGCACTGCCGAAGCGGCTGCATTAATTTCGGCAGCCTTTATCCTGCGTTGGTTCGGCGGTTTAGCGCTCGGTGCCATGGGCGATAAATACGGGCGTAAAAGTGCCATGATCACCAGCATTATATTATTTGCTGGTGGCACCTTTGCCTGCGGTATTGCACCGAATTACACATGGATGTTTGTTGCACGTATTTTAGTCGGTATTGGTATGGCGGGAGAATATGGCACCAGCTCGGCTTATGCCATCGAAACCTGGCCAAAAGATATGCGCAATAAAGCCAGTGCATTCCTTAATTCGGGATTTTCTGCAGGCGCGATCTTGTCGGTGTTAGCCTACAGCTGGATTGTGCCGCTGTGGGGCTGGCGCGCACTCTTTTATCTCGGCATCATCCCGGTGTTTTTTGCTTTGTGGCTACGCCGTGCCATTCCGGAAGCTGAAGAGTGGGCAGCGGCAAAAGCCAGGGCGACCACACCCACCCTCACCATGGTAGATACCCTTTTCCGTGGCCCCAATCGTAAAAGCAACGTTCTCAACATCTTGTTGGGAGTGCTCGCGGCGGCGGCACTTTACATCTGTTTCGACCATCAAAGCTCAGGACTTGTCATCGCAGCATTAGCGCTGATCACCGCTGGCATATTTATTCGTTTTCTGGTGCAAAGCGGGGGAGATCGCTGGCCCACCAGCTTGATGCTCACGGTCACTATCGTCTGCGTATTTTTGTATGGCTGGCCGATTCACGCTCTTTTACCAACCTATCTGAAAACCGATCTGCATTACTCACCTGAAGTGGTGGCACTGGTATTTTCCTTCAGCCGCTTTGGTATGGGCCTCGGGTGCTGCGTGGCGGGGATTGCGGCCGATCGCATCGGCACGCGTAAAACCTATGTACTCAGCCTGCTGGTCGCCCAAGTGCTGATCATCCCGGTATTTATGCTCAATGGCTCAAACGTCTGGCTGCTATGCCTGCTGATCTTCCTGCAGCAGCTGTTTAGCCAGGGAGTGGGTGGCCTGCTGGCGAAAATGATCAGCGGCTATTTTGATACCGAGCAGCGTGCCGCCAATCTTAGCTTTATCTACAACATCGGTTCACTGGGAGGCGCATTGGCACCGGTGCTTGGTGCACTGATTGCCCAGCACGCATCGCTTGGCGGCGCACTGGGCGGGCTTTCCTTTGGCCTGACCTTCGTGGTGATGCTGCTGATTGGTTTTGATATGCCTTCGCGCGTGCAGCGTTGGTTAAAACCACAAGCCATACGTCATTACGACACCGTTGATGGCACGCCACTTTCCGGTGCATTCACCCGTGAAGATCGCGCCAATTCTTCTCTTACCCCTATAAATCCCAGCAAATCCTGACAGGAGAAATAAAATGACCGCAGGAAATCGTATTTATTTACGCCGTCCCTCCGATGCCGAACCGTTACTGGAAGCGTTCCGCCGTTTACCCGCGGCGGTAGTCGCCGACTGCATGAGTCGCTTGCCTGCGCTATCGGCAGAGATCAGCCTGAAAACGGCGCCTAAAGCCCCCATCATGTGCGGCCTGGCAGTGACCGTGAAGGCACGCTCTGGCGATAACCTGATGTTGCATAAAGCGCTGGATATGGCCGGGCCGAACGATGTCATCATCCTGTCGAATGAGGGTGACCGCAGCCAATCATTGATGGGTGAAGTGATGGCCACTTATGCCAGACAGCGTGGTATGGAAGGCATCGTGCTGGACGGCCCGGTGCGTGATATTGAGGGCTTATCACGTATGGATTTCCCGATTTATGCCGCCGGACATACGCCAGGTGGCCCTTTCAAAGATGGCCCAGGCGAAATCAACGTGCCGATTGCCTGCGGTAAAATTCACGTTTCACCTGGCGATATCGTATTAGGCGATGCCGACGGCGTGATCGTCATTCCCCGGCAGGACGCCGCGCGCATTCTCGAAGCAGCACAAGCTTACTTGATCGTCGATGAACACAACTTTGAGCTGGCGAAAACCGGTTCACTGGAACGCGGTTGGCTGGCGGAAGCACTGCAAAACAAGCAGGTAGAAATTATCGATGATGTTTATCGGTAACGTGCCAGCATGACAGCGAAGAATTGCACAGGTCATCATCCATGGTGGCCTGTCTTTCGCTGAGCGCGCAGCTAAAAAACCCGCAATAACACCGCATCACGGTGTACTGCTCACCATCGCCAATTTGCGCTGACGGTTTTCCCGCCATACCGCAAAGATTCCTGCCAGTGCCACAATCGATGCACCGAAGAGGGTTGTCGTGCCTGGCAGGCTGTTGAGGAACAGATAGCCAATCAGCATTGACCACACCAGCGTAGTGTAATCAAACGGTGCCAACAGCGAGGCATCAGCATAGCGCAGGCTGAGTGTCACCAGAATCTGTGCCAGACCGCCAAACAAACCACAGCCCACCAACAGCAGCCACTGCAAGCCAGTGGGCTTTATCCAGCCGAAAAATGCCGTTGCCAGGCCAATCAACGTCGTCATCAGCGAAAAATAGAACACGATCGCGCCCGGTTTTTCGATGCCATTCAAAAAACGGATTTGCACATTCGAGGTGGCCGTACAGAGTGCGGCAATCAATGCAAAAGCAACACCAAGGCTGGCCGTGGTACTGCTGGCGCCACCTGCCAGCACGCCGCCGCTAGCCGCAAGACTGGAGGAGAGCATAATCAGGATACCCGACAATCCCACCACGACAGCTACCCAGCGCGACATGCGCACCCGCTCCTTCAACAGCATCGCGGCCATGATCACGGTAAACAACGGTGCGGCATAACTCAGTGCCGTGGCATCAGCCAGCGAGATATACACCAGCGCCAGATAATTGAAATACATGCCGCCGGTACCAGAAAAACCGCGAATGAAATGGCCAAACAGATTACGTGTCTTAAGATTCTCCAGCACGTTCCCCTGCACTTTCAGCCAGATTAACAGGGGAAATAGCGCAATAAAGCTGCGGAAAAAAATCACTTCGCCGGTGGGAACGGCACCGTTCAGACCTTTGACACAGGCCAGCATCAGCGTGGCGCACAGTGCGGCGAATATCTTTAATAACACGCCTAATCGGGGATTCATGCTCTCACTCTTCTCTCTCTACCACGTGCAATCGGCGGGGTTGCCGAGAGGACAACGCGGCTTACACTAGGGAGAAAAATGTGCGCTGGATAACACTTTTTCGCTCTGCCTGAATAGAAATAACTTATCGCCATCGGTCATATCATTTCCCTATTGCATAACACGCTTTCCCTCTTTTCCGCCGCAAAACAAAGCCGATATAGTCCAGAAAAGCGAGATTTTGCGCTCCTAAGCAGTATCCACCATTGAGGGAATGCACATGACCATGAAAAGAGTGACCACCATTGGCTTGGCAATGCTGCCGTTGCTGGCTGTTTCGGCGGCGCAGGCAGATATGATGGCGAACATTAAATCGAGCGGTGAATTGAAATGCGCCGTTTACTCCGACGTACCGCCCTTCTCTTCGCCGGATCCACAAACGCGCCAGCTGGCTGGCATGGATATCGACCTGTGTCACGCTCTGGCCAAGCAGATGAACGTCAAACTGACTCTGGTGCCGACCTCTGTTGAAGCGCGTATCGCGGTGATCGCCACCGGCCGTGCCGATGTGTTGATTGCTAACCTGGCCTACACCAAAACGCGTGGTAATCAGATCCAGTTCAGCGATCCTTACTACGTGGCGAAAGAGATGCTGCTGGTGAAAGCGCCGCTGGCAGATAAACCACTGGACTATTTCAAAGGCAAACGTATCAGCGCCACCAAGGGCACCACGTCAGAGCAATCGATCCACATCAAAGGCGGTAAAGCCGTCACCTTCCAGGATTCTGCCTCCGCCTTCCTGGCGCTGGAGCAGAACAAATCGGTGGGCTTTGTCACTAACACCATGACCGGGATGAAAACCATCGCCCAGGCGAAAAAAGACGGCATCAATCTGGCGATGGTGAAAGAGCCGATGGCGCTGGAACCGATTGGTGTCGGCATGAAAAAGGATGAACCTGCCCTGCTGGCCAGCGTTAACAGCGGCCTGAAAGCGATGGACGACGATGGCACCATCGACAAAATCTGGAACACCTGGATTGGGCCAAATACCGAATACAAAATGGTGCGTGAAGAGCGCGTACAACCGCTCTCCAGCCTGAAATTTGAACCACTGGAATAATCATGCCCGTGATGTCGCACTCTGATATCCAGCCCGCCAGCGCATCTGCGCTGGCTTGTTCCTCTTCGATTACGCTCTCAACCATCGGGGCCCGTGCGTGGCTGGTGGAAGCACCGGGTGGATTTGATCTTTCCGCCCAGCGACGCGTCTGGTCATTAGCGCGTTTGCTTCAGGCGGATGAGGCGGTTGAGGCCCTGATCCCCGGCGTCACCAATCTGCTGGTGCTGTTCCGACACATCCCCGAGGACGAAGCGGCCATACGTGCCTCGCTGCATGCCGCCTGGGATCAAGCGCAGGCGATCAGTCCGCAGGGCAAACTGATTGAAATCCCGGTCTATTACGGCGGCGAGCACGCCACCGATCTGGATGCGGTTTGTCGTCATACCGGATTCAGCGCACGCGAAGTGGTGCGCCGTCACCATCAAAGCGAATACACCGTGTTTGCTCTTGGCAGCGCGCCGGGCTTTGGTTACTTGCATGGACTCGATCCGCAATTAGCCACGCCACGCAAGAAAGTCCCCTCGCTCAGCATGTTGAAAGGCACCGTTACCATTGGCGGCGCCCAGGCAGGTGTCTCTGCACTGACCGGCCCCAACGGCTGGAACGCCATCGGTTTTGCCGAGCTGGAAGTGTTTGATCCAATGGCAGAATCCCCCGCGCTAATGGCACCGGGCGATCGTATCCGTTTTCTGCCGCAGAGGATTGAACTGTGATCGAAATTGAACAGAGCGGCGCCCTGAACACGGTTCAGGATCTGGGGCGTTTCAACTTCCGCCATATGGGCGTCTCGGTGAGTGGTGTGATGGATCCGCTGGCACTGCGCGCCGGAAATCTGCTGCTCGGCAATGAAGAAAATGCCGCCGCCATTGAAGTTCAGCTGTTCCCATTCCGTGTGCGTTTTTTGCAGGACAGCAGCATTGCGGTAACAGGTGCGGATTGTCGCGCCACTTTAGACGGTGCGCCGTTGCCGCCCTGGTGGGGCTGCGGCGTGCGTGCCGGACAGGTGCTGGAAATGCGTTACCCGCGCAGTGGCGCACGCGGTTATCTCTGTATAGCAGGCGGCATTGATGTGCCAATGGTGCTGGGTTCGCGCAGCACGGCACTTCGTGGTGGCTTTGGTGGCCTGGAAGGCCGCCCACTGCAGCGTGGCGATCGGTTGGCGCTGGGTGAAACACAGGCATCCCCGTTGCCCAGCAGCGGTATTGGCATTGAGCCGCCCGACAGCGCCCTGCGTGCACATTTCCCGCGTAACAGCGCAGGTGAGATTCAGCTGCGCGCCATTCCATCCGGCGAATATCCCTTGTTTGCTGCCGATGCCGGTCGCTTCTGGCAGCAATCATGGCAGGTCTCCAATCAAAGCAATCGCACCGGATATCGACTGGCAGGCGATCCGATTTTCCCGTCAAAAACCATTGAGATGCGTTCTTACGGGCTGATTCCCGGCATTGTGCAGGTGCCGCCCGGCGGCGAGCCGATCATTCAGCTCAGCGATGCCAACACGGCGGGCGGTTATCCCAAGATCGCCGGGGTGATTGAGCAGGATCTGTGGCGTTTAGGACAGGTATTACCCGGCCAATCGATCCAGCTGATCCAGAGCGATACGCGTGAGGCCATCGCCATCGAGCAACAGGTCGCAGGCTGGCTGAGCCGCTTACGTGTGAGCTGCCCAACGCTGCGTAAAGCGTTAACCGCATAATTTTCCGAAGGAACCCAAACCATGAAGATTGATGTGAACTCCGATATGGGCGAAGGCTTCGGCGTTTATCAACTGTGCGATGACGCCGCGCTGATGAAAGTGGTCTCCTCAGCTAATATCGCCTGCGGATTCCACGCCGGCGATCCGGCGATCATGACCCGAATGGTGCGACTGGCGAAAGAGAATGGTGTCGGCATTGGTGCGCATCCTGGCTTGCCCGATCGTCAGGGTTTTGGTCGTCGCGAGCTGCCGTTCAGTGCCGAAGAGATCTGCCAGCAGGTCGCTTATCAACTCGGCGCGCTGACAGCGATTGCTCAGGCAGAAGGCACGAAGGTGTCGCACTTCAGCTTCCACGCTGCGATGGGCAATATCGTCAATCGCGACGAGGCATTAGCGCAGCAGGTCATGACGCTCGTCGCCCGTATCAATGCGGATCTGATTGTGTTCGCACAACCCGATACCATCATTGAGCGAGCGGCACAGGCAGCGGGCCTGAAAACCCTGACGCTGTTCCTCGCCGACCGCGCTTACGATGCACAGGGCCGTTTAGTGCCGCGTGGCATTGCCGGCTCGGTGATCAAAGAGGAAGCGGCGCTGCGTGCCCGCGTGCGGCAGTTCCTGCAGCATGGCACCGTCACCACCTTCGAAGGGGAAGTGATAGCCGTGCGTGCCCGGTCGATCCTGGTGCACAGCGATACGCCAGGCTCACTGGCCCTCGCCACCATCGTACGCAGTGAAATCGAAGCCAGCGGCCATCAGGTGGCGCCGGCGGCAGAGGTGCTTGCTCAATAAGTTTTTTTGAATCGCCCAAATAAAAATGGCTGCCCCATCGGCAGCCATTTTTTTCGCCTTTCGTTTAACGGCAGCCAGCGCAGAATGCCGCAATACGATCGCAGCCCGTCTCTAAGCGCTCCATGCTGGTGGCGTAGGACAAGCGGAAGTACGGGCTCATGCCATAAGCCGCACCCTGCACCGTCACCACATGCTGCTCTTCAATCAGCGCCAGCACAAAATCGGCATCGTTGCTGATGAAGCGTCCACCGGCACTGGTCTTGCCGATCAGCCCTTCAATGTTCACAAACAGATAAAATGCGCCTTCTGGCTTATGGCAGCGCAGGCCATCAATCGAGGTCAGACGCTCCAGCACGTAATCACGACGTTCACGGTAAATGCGTGCGCGCTCCTGCAACAGATCTTGTGGACCTTCCAGCACCGCCACCGCTGCCGCCTGCGTCAGGGTACAGACGCCGCCGCTGTTCTGGGTGTTCACATTGCTCATGGCTTTAATTAATGGCGCAGGACCACCGCAAAAGCCCAGACGCCAGCCTGTCATCGAATAGGCTTTCGATACGCCGTTCACCGTCAGTACACGGTCATACAGGCGCGGTTCAACCTGCGCCAGGGTATAGAAACGCACATCGTCATAGATCAGATGTTCATAGATATCATCCGTCATAATCCACACCTGTGGATGGCGCAGCAGCACGTCACCCAGCGCCTGCAACTCGGCTTTGCTAGCCACCGAACCGGTTGGGTTGCTCGGATAGTTCAGCAGCAGCCATTTGGTCTTGTCAGTGATCGCCGCATCCAGATCCGCTGGCAGTGGTTTAAAGCCATTCTCCTGCGCACACGGCAGCGGCACCGGAACACCACCGGCAAATTTCACGATATCGGCATAGCTGATCCATGACGGCGTGGGGATCACCACTTCGTCGCCCGGATTGATGGTCGCCAGGATGGCGTTAAAGATGATCTGCTTAGCGCCACCGGCCGTCAGAATCTGGCTGACGTCATACTCCAGTTGGTTATCCCGTTTGAATTTCAGCTGGATAGCTTTGCGCAGCGCAGGCGTACCGTCGGTCGGTGGATAGCGCGTGTCGCCCGCGCGTGCAGCGGCGTAGGCGGCTTCAATCGCATGTTCCGGCGTGGGGAAATCCGGTTCGCCGGTAGAAAGTGCTACCACATCAACGCCCTGCGCCGCGAGATCGCGCGCTTTTTGGGTCATGGCAACGGAGGCGGAAACGGTCACATTCTTTAAACGATCGGCTATCTCGGGCATGTTCAATCCTGGGTTCGGGGGATGTCAGTTTTCCCTGAGCATAGGATTAGGGCCGAAGCCACGGATAATAGTGCTTTGTTGTGGTGATATAACACAAAGCGATGACTGGACCGACTGCACACTTCTGCCATAAAGGCGGCAGATTGACTCAGAATTGCGCGACAGGTCACGCCCGCACGCCTGACGGGATGTTAATAAAGTGTTACTTTCTTTCCCAGATTACATCCCGAACCCACGATTTTCCTTGCCCGTCACTGGCAATGCTGATGGGTCAACTGCACTCATTCGGTGCAGCGCTGCATTTTTCAACACCCGCCATGCCGGCGGCTCACTAGCTCAGCACCAGCCTCAGGAGGCCCGGTAGCCGTACCCTCCTGTCTGAGTTCAATAACGAAAGCTTATCCTGGCATCAACTTTGCTTGATGAGCATATGCGTTCTGTTTGAGGGAAGTGTCCATGAATCTTCGTCGCCTGAAGTACTTTGTTAAAATTGTTGACGTCGGAAGCCTGACGCAAGCTGCCGATATCCTGCATATAGCCCAACCCGCGTTGAGCCAGCAGCTGGCTACGCTGGAAGGTGAAGTCAATCAACAGCTGTTGATTCGCACCAAACGCGGTGTCACGCCTACTGAAGCCGGGAAAACACTCTATTCCCATGCACAGTCCATTTTGCGCCAGTGCGAACAGGCGCAAAGTGCGATTGATCTGGTCGGCGCTGCGCTGAGTGGCAGCGTTTCCGTCGGGCTGGCACCGGGCACAGCGGCGCAAAACCTGGCGCTACCGCTGATGATGGAAGTGCAGCAGCAGCATCCTGGCATCGTGCTCTATTTCAACGAGAACTTCGGCACCACCCTGAGCGAGCTGATCATGAACGGGCGTATGGATATGGCGGTGATTTACGATCATCGCACCATCCATGGCCTGCGCTTCATGCCGCTGATGAAAGAAGATCTGTGCTTCGTTTGTCCGTTCAGCCTGGCAAAACCGGTGAAAGAGATCCCGCTGTCACAGGTCGCGCAATATGATCTGTTCCTGCCACGTATCTATAACATCATGCGCAAAGTGCTGGATGACGCCTTCGTGCAGAACAATCTGCAGTACCGCGTGAAGTGCGAAATTGAGTCGCAAACCACCCTGAATGCGGCGTTGAGTGCCGGTCTGGGCACCACCATCATGCCGGAATCCGCCGCACGCGCGATGCTGAAAAATGGGGATACCTGGATGGCGAAGATCATCGAGCCGGATGTGCAGGCTTCGCTGTCGTTCTGCATGTCAGATCATCTGCCGCTGTCCCAGCCTGCTGAAGCAGTGAAATCCATTTTGCTGTCGCTAATGTCGCGCCGCAACGTGGAGAATCATCCACTGACCCTGGTGGGATAAGACCCGCTTATCACCGCAAAGCGAAACCCTCTTACTGCCCGTCTGACGAACGCGCTAGATTGATTCGGTCTGTTGCCCGCTTCGGCGGGCGTGTTTCGCGTTGACGGGAACCCCATGGAAAAAACTGCGATACCGCTGCCGACGCTGCGTGCGTTGGCGCGCAAGATGCAACGATCCGGCCTTAACAGCCTGGCGTTAGAGGGCAAACAGTGGTCGGTGCGTCTGACGTTTGACCCGCCCTCCTTCTCATCCCCAACGGAGATCCCGACGCAAGCGTGCCCGCCCGTGACGCATCGCATTGGCGCGCCCCTGCCCGGCACACTGCTGCGTCGCCACCCACACAGCCAGCAAGATTTTGTCCAGCCTGGACAGCAGGTAGAACCTCAGGATCTGCTGGCGATGGTGCAGGTCGGCCTCCTGTACGTGCCGGTGCTCAGTCCCTGCAAAGGGCGGGTGCAGCCATTCCCCTCTGCAACGCGATCTGCGGTTGAATATGATGAAGAAATTCTTATTCTTCAATCAGATAATTAATCATTAATCCGGTTATAAGGGGCTCTTATCGCCTCACAGTTTTTATGTCTTATGCCCTTGCGGCATAACTGCATAAAGTCAAAAAAGACCCATTACGCCGGACACACACCTGGCGAGACGAGGAAACACAAATGCCATTCTCAGATTACAAAACCGCGCTGGTGACCGGCGCATCGGCTGGTATGGGCGAAGCGATTGTTGAGCGCCTGTGCAAAGAAGGGATCACCGTGCACGCGGTGGCACGTCGTAAAGAGCAACTGGCCGCGCTGGCCGATCGCACTGGCTGCATCCCGCATGCCGTGGATGTCAGTGACGTCAATGCGCTGACCGCGCTGTGCAAAGACCTGGAAATCGATATCCTGGTCAACAATGCAGGTCTCTCTCATCCTGGTTCGATTCTTGATGCCGACGAAAACGTGGTAGAAACCCAGGTCGATGTCAATCTGCGTGCCGTGCTGCACCTGTGCCGCTTGCTGGTGCCGGGCATGATGGCGCGTGACCGTGGCCACGTATTCAACATCACCTCGATTGCCGCCATCTACAACTTCAACGGCAACTCGGTGTATCACGCCACCAAAGCCGGGGTGCATGCCCTGTCACGCCAGCTGCGCGTGGACTGCTATGGCAAACGTGTGCGCATCACCGAAATCTGCCCAGGCCGCGTCGCCACTGATATTTTCGGCAACGTTTCAGGCGATCACGATGAGGCGCGTCGCCGCTTTATCGATGGGTTCGAACTGCCGCAGGCCAAAGATATTGCCGACTGCGTGGCCTTTGCGCTGTCTGCACCGGTCGCCGTCAACATTGGCAACATCGAAATTACCCCGACGCTGCAGGTGCCGGGCGGTCTTTCCACTATGCGACCGGGCGACCGCACCGCGTAAAACCGTACAATGAGGTAACTGTATGGCACTTGATTTCAGCAGTGTGATAACCGGCCATTACGGCCAGATGATCGTTGACGGAACGGTGGTCACCCTTGAACTGGCGTTGGGTGCCTGGCTGCTGGCGATGGTTCTCGCCCTGCTATTGGTGGTGGTCCGCCTGACGGAGAATCGTCTTGCCGTTGGGCTGGTCAAGGCGTATGTCTCCTATCACCGCAATGTGCCCACGCTGATTCAGTTGATGATGTGGTACTTCGCGATCCCCACCCTGCTGCCGGAATCGCTGCAGATGATGATCGTTGACTACAACGCCGAGTTTTTATTTTCTCTAATCGCGCTCGGGCTGTGCCAGGCCGCTTACTTCTCTGAAGATATCCGTAGCGGCCTGCGGGCCATTCCAGACGGACAGAATGAGGCAGCCCGCGCACTTGGCATGAGCTATGTCCGCGCCATGCACTCGGTGATTTTGCCGCAGGGTGTGCGCAATGCGCTGCCATCCGTGGTCAATCACACCGTGCTACTGTTCAAAAACACCAGTCTGGCGATGGTGATTGGCGTGGCAGACCTCACCTATGTGACGCGTGATATCGAGAACCAAACCTTCCGTACCTTCGAATCCTACTTAGTGGCAACCGTGGGTTACCTGTTCTTCTCCCTGCTGCTGATGGGCTTGGGCGCGCTGCTGGCCCGCCGCTTCCAGCGCGTTTACGCGAGGTAATGGCGATGTTTGAGATCTTCACCATTTTGCATGACAACGGCATGCTGCTGTTAATGGGCCAGTATCCTAACGGTCCGCTGGGCGGCGTACTCTGTACGCTTTTGATCTCCGTGCTGGCAGTATTGCTGGCCTTCCCCATCGGTGTGTTGCTCGGCCTGGCGCGTTTGTCGCCGTGGCGCTGGTTGAGCTGGCCCGCCACCTGTTGGGTGTATCTGCTGCGCGGCATTCCGCTGATGATGGTGGTGTTCTGGACCTACTTCTGCGTCCCGTTGCTGATTGGCCACAACATCAGCGGCTTCGCCACCATGCTGTGTACGCTGGTGATTTACGAGAGCGCCTACATCGCTGAGATCGTGCGTGGCGGCATTCAGGCACTGCCGCACGGCCAGTATGAAGCGTCACGCGCGCTGGGTATGAGCCACCTGAAAACCCTGCGTTTAGTGATTCTGCCGCAGGCGCTGTTTAACACTTTGCCGAGCCTGGTGAGCCAGCTGGTTTCGATCATCAAAGACTCCACGCTCGGCTACGTGATTAACGTGCCGGAGCTGACCTTTGCCGCTAATCAGGTCAGCAATCAACTGCTGACCAAACCGTTCCAGGTGTTCGCCATCGTGGCGCTGAGCTACTACATCATCTGCTTCAGCCTCACCTGGCTGGCTAACAAACTTGAAGCGCATATTGCGCAGAAACGTCGCCAACCGCCGCAGGCCAATGCCAGCGTTGCACCCGCGGTGATGCTGACTAAAACCTCTTCGCAATAAGGAACCACTATGAGCCCGATGATCATGTTTAACCAGGTCAACAAATGGTACGGCGCGTATCAGGCGCTGACTGACCTGAGCGCCGAAATCAATACCGGTGAAGTGGTGGTGGTGTGCGGTCCTTCCGGGTCGGGGAAATCCACCTTGATCCGCACCGTTAATCGCCTGGAACCGATTGATAATGGCCAGATCGTGTTTGATGGCACCGACATTCACGGCAGCAGTACACGCCTCAACCATCTACGCACCCGCATTGGATTTGTGTTTCAGAGCTTCAACCTGTTCCCCCACGTCTCGGTGGCAGAGAACATCATGATGTCACCCATGAAAGTATTGGGCGTGAAGCGTGCCGAAGCGCGTAAACAAGCGGGTGAGTTGCTGGAGCGCGTTGGCTTATCACACAAAGCAGACGCCTATCCGGCGCAGTTGTCTGGCGGCCAGCAGCAGCGCGTGGCGATTGCACGTGCGCTGGCAATGAAGCCGCCGGTGATGCTGTTTGATGAACCAACCTCGGCACTCGATCCTGAAATGGTCGGTGAAGTGTTATCGGTGATGCGCAGCCTGGCGCAGGAAGGGATGACGATGATGTGCGTGACGCACGAGATGAATTTCGCGCGTGAAGTGGCGGACACCATCTGGTTTATGGATCAGGGGCAAATTCTGGAAAAATCGACGCCAGAGAAGTTCTTCACCCAACCGCAGCACCCACGTGCGCAGCGCTTCCTGAGCGATTTACGTTCGCATTGATGCATCCCGGTCGGCAGTGCTGCCGACCGGGATATTCACTTCATCTTAATCAGCAATCCACCCACACTGCACCGGCATCCGCTGACTTCACGCACTGCTCAACCCAGCGCACGCCCATCAATCCGGCATGCACATCGGGATACCAGAAGTCAGCCAGAAACGCCTCATCACCGCGATCGGTGGCATCCATCGCCAGCGCAAAACGGCGATAGAGATTCGACCAGGCTTCAAACAACCCTTCCGGATGGCCGCCGCCGATACGGTCATCAGCCAGCGCACTTTTGTGGAGATAGCCCATACCACGCTCCAGAATCTGCAGCGGCTCACCCTGCACTTCATAGCGCAATTGGTTTGGTTGCTCATCCCACCACTCCAGACTGGCCTTCTCACCAATCACCCGCACTTTCTGGCCGTGCATTGAGCCACAGTTCACTGCCGAGGCCCACATGGTGCCGACCGCGCCATTGTCGTACTCCATCATCACAAAGGCGTTATCTTCCAGCGGCGCACGGGTTTTCACGAAGCTCTGGCGGCTACACAACAGACGTTTCACCTGCAGTTTCGGCACCATGGTTTCGGCGATAAACAGCGGGTGCGTCGCCAGATCGCCCAGCACATAGCTAGGGCCAACAAAGCGTGGATCGACGCGCCACTTGGTACTTTCGTTTTGCAGTTCGACCGCTTCGTTATGGAAGCCGTGCGCGAACTGCATATTAATAATGCGGATCTCGCCGAGCAGCCCTTCCGCGATCATCTCGCGCGCCTGTTGGATCAGCTGATGGCCGGCATAACCGTAAGTCACACCGATGATCTTCTTCTTCTCGGCGCAGAGTTTTTCCAGCTCGTCCGCTTCTTCGGTGGTGAAGCACAGCGGCTTCTCACACACCACATGCAGACCGGCATTGAGCGCCGCACGGCAAATGGTGAAGTGGGTATTGTTCGGCGTGGCGATGGAAACGGCTTCGATGCCGTCTGCACGCGCCGCTTCCGCCGCAAACATCGTTTCGTAATCCGGATAGCAGCGATCCGCGTCGACGCCCAGTGATACGCCAAACGCACGGCCGCGTTCGGCGTTAAGATCAAATGCACCCGCCTGCAACACAAAGTTGCCATCACGCAGTGCCGATGAACGATGGATGTAGCCAATCTGACTGGTACCGCCGCCGCCCACCATGCCCCAGCGCAGTGAACGATCCAGAGCTTTAATGCCGTTAATCATGATGATCTCCTCAGAATCCGACCGATTGCAGGTAGTGAAGGCTGTCAGTGACGTCGCGCAGGCTGGTGTCGGCGTTGCGCGGATCGCGCTCCTGCTCGATGGTGATCCAGCCCTGATAGTTGCGCTCAGCGAGAAACGCCCGCACTGCCGGATAATCAATCGCGCCTTTGCCAATCGGGCACATCACCCCTTCGGCGCAGGCGGCAAAGAAGTCCACGCCACGCGCAATCACATCGCGCCAGACCGCGTCATTCACATCTTTGAAGTGCAGGTAATCGATCCGATCCCAGTAACGGCTCAGATAAGGGATCGGATCCATACCGGAGTAATAAAGATGCCCGGTGTCGAGGCACAAACCGGCTACCTCATGCGGAATGTCCTGCACCAATTGCTCCAGCTCGTCGGCGAACTCAATGCAGCCGCCCGCGTGCGGGTGGATCACCGCGCGCACGCCATACTCATCCCGGGCAATCTGGCTCAGGGTGGTGATGTGCTGCATCATGCGCTGCCACTCTGCACTGGAGAGGCGCGGCGCTTTATCTGACTGCCCGGCAAATCTGGCACGCTCAGGGTTACCGAAATCGATAATCACCAGGTAAGGTGCGGGCAGATTATCCGCGTGGGTTTTTTCGGCAGTAGGAACCTGCGATAGGTTGCGGCAGATGTTGTGTGTCAGTTCAACCATCGCCGGGAAATTGGCTTCGCTGGCCAGATCGTCAAAGATCGTGCCCGCCACCAGCGAAAGCTGATGGGCTTCCAGCTGGTGACGCAGTTCAGCGGCATCGGTAGGCAAATAAGTCCATGGACCCAGCTCAATACTTTTGTAGCCCGCCTGAGCCGCTTCCGACAGGACTTTCTGCCAGGGTGGCAGGAAAGGGTTTTTAGGATCGTCGACACCCCAGCTGCAGGGCGCATTAGCAATGTGAATCGTCATGATCGTTCCTTGCGGTGTTGGATAGCGCAAGTATCAAATGAAAATTTCACCCACAGCAATCATGAAACATTCATTCTTTGATAGCGATCATGTTATTTTTCATCATTAAAATGATAGATAATCTATCAAATCCATAACTGGCGCCACTTTCAGGCCAACCACTCAAGTAATGCCAACGCATTCCCGGTCAGCCAGCCTGAGAGCGAATCAGGCTGACGCTTCTCATCGCGTCGCCAGACTTCGGTGCTCAGAGGCTAAAGATTCTCACGCGTAATGATCTCAAACGGCAGCGTGACCTGAGAGAAATGCTCACCTGATTCGACAGTTTGTTGAGTCGTGCGGACAAATTGCCGCACCATTTCCTCAATTTCATGGCGAATCATCACGGTGATTGTACCGTCAATCAGTGCCAGTTCGCCCTCTTTCACCGGGCCATGACAGATTAGCGCCACCTCGCGCTGCGGCTGCTGGCGTAACGCATGAATCACGCCTTCAATACCGCCACAGGGCGCGTAGATTAAGGCGAGATCGGCATGATCTTCCAGCAACTGACGCGTGGCGTGATAGCCGCCATCAATCGACTCATGGGTTTTCAGCGGCTCTAATACGCGTCGGGTGCTGTCCTGCTCGCGCAGATAGGAGCGGAAGCTGATCTCGCAGCTCTCCTGACAGGTAAAACGATGGTCGCCCACTAGCACGCCCACCGATCCCGGCTGATGCAGCAAATGCGAGGCCACCCAACCGGCAGTGCGTCCGGCTTTCTGATTATCCAACCCGAAATAGCCCGCATGTCCGCAGGGCGAGAAGTTGGAGAACAGGGCGTAAACCCGCACGCCCTGGCGTGATATCTGCTCGATGGCATGGCGGATCAGTGGGTGATCCAGCGCGACTAAGCCAATCACATCCACCTCTTGCGCCAGCTTGTGCAGTGAGGCCACCACAGCTGCCACATCATCAATGTCATGCCAGTAAAACCGTGGCTCACTGCCCGCAGGATGCAACGGTTGCGTCTGTTGCCTGAGGGCATCTGTCAGCGAGTGATAGAACGAATACGATTTTGATAGCAGCACAAAACCCATGCGCAGCGTCACGTGCGCGGACTGGGACTCAGCGCTGAAAGGCACAACCGGCGCCATGCGATAACCCAGTCGGTTGGCAGCTTCTAACACCTTCTGCTCGGTGGCCGCTCGAACCGGAGCCCGCCGATTCAGTACCCGATCCACCGTGGCGACGCCAACGCCAGCCGCATTGGCGATAGCGTTCATGGTGATTTTGCTCATCAACAGATTCCAGTTTGATAGTAAGTTATCAAAATAATGCCCGAAATGGACCGGGAGTGCGAAGACATTGCGGAGTAAATCGTCATCAAATCTCAATATTTGATAGAGAATCTCTCAGTAATTTGATCGTTATCGCAAAAATGAAATGATTCATTTCATTAAATTACCTACCGGAATAAATGTTTGATATTTTCCTGTTCGAGGACAGAGGTGAGGGCTGATGGATTTGCATCAGTAAATCCATAGAGGCGGCGGTCGCGCCTTTCTATAGTGAAAGCGATCTGCCTTATCGGCTCCCGGCACATGAACGACTCAATAATAACGGAGATGATATGTTCCCTCAGACCCTACCTGCACCTCGCCGTCCCCTTGAAAACCAGATCCCCGCGCTGCGCTGGGGCATTGTTGGACCCGGCTGGATCGCCGACCACTTTGCCAATGCGTTGCGTCATCATACTCAGCAACAGCTGGTGGCCGTATCGTCACGCAGTCTGGAGAAAGCACAAGCTTTTGCCAGCAAATGGGATATCCCGCACGCCGTTGAAGGCCTTGACGCACTGCTGAGTCGCCAGGACATTGATGTGGTGTATATCGCCACACCGCACAATCATCACTTTCCTGATGGGCTGCGCACGCTGCAAGCGGGCAAGCATGTGCTGATTGAAAAGCCGCTGGCGCTCAATGCACAGCAGGCGTTGCAATTACAGCAGGAAGCGCACAAACAACAACGCTTGTGCGTAGAAGCGATGTGGTGTGATTTTGCGCCGAAATACGATGTGATCCGTCAATTGCTGGCCGATGGCGCGTTAGGAGATGTTCATACATTGATCGCCGATCATGGTGAATATTTCACCCAGGATCACCGCATTTTCAATCTCGATCTGGCGGGCGGGCCGATGCTGGATCTCGGCAGCTATTTGATCGGCTTCAGCGTGCTGGTCGGCGGCGCACCCGATAGTATTGTGGCGCAAGGCCAGCCTGCACCTGGCGGTGTGAATGGGCAAACATCAATGCTGCTGACCCACGGCAACGGCATGCACTCAGTGCTCAACACCACGCTGTTCAGCAACACACCGGGCACTGCCGTGATCGCCGGTCGTGATGCCACGCTTTATCTCGACGGCCAGTTCTATGCGCCGGGCAATTTCCGTCTCACTTCCAGCGATGGCCGCCATACGCTGCGCTGGGAAGAACCGACTAATCGCTATATTCAGCTCTGTCATGAAATCGAACATACCGCCTGGTGTATCCACCAGGGGCTGCTTGATTCGCCTGTCCGTCCGCTGGCCACCTCACTGGCCACGCTGCACGCCATGGATGAAGTCAGGAAGCAGATCGGTGTGGTGTTTAATGAAGAGCGCACCGCTTAACGATCAGGAGAACAATATGAAAATCGCTTTTGATGTAGATGTCATCAGAGAAATGGGCATCACGCGCATGGTGCATCAGGTGGCCGAATGGGGTTACAAGTACATCGAACAATCGCCCCATCCACAGATCAATCCGTTTTATAAACACCCGAAAGCCAGCAGGGAAATCATGCGCGAATACAAAAATGCGCTGAATGCCACTGGCGTGGAAATCTCATCGTTTATCACGGTTTATCGCTGGTCAGGCCCGGACGAGTTGCGTCGTCAGGCGGCGGTGAAGAACTGGAAACGCATGATCGAGATCGCCGTCGAGATGGGCGTGCAGGTGATCAATACCGAACTCTCAGGCAATCCGAACGAGCCGGAGATTTGTGAAGAGATGTTCTATCGCTCGATGGATGAGTTACTGCCGATTATCGAACGTGAAGGTATCCGCGTCGAAATTCAGGCACATCCGTGGGATTTCTGCGAACAAAGCAACGAAACGGCGGATATCGTGAAATCGTTCCGCAGCGACAACGTTAAATACATCTACAGCGCGCCTCATACCTTCTATTACGACAAAGGCGTGGGTGATGTGAAAAACATGCTGCACTACGCGGGCGACGATCTGTCGCATATGCTGATTGCCGATACCATGAACCACACCAAGCACTGCCGCTATATCGTCAACCCCCCGGGTGTCGATGCCACCATCCACCAGCACGTGGCGGTGGGTGAAGGGGAAGTGAACTTCGATGCGCTGTTTGAAGCGCTGCGCGAGATGGATTTCGCCAACCGCACCTATAAAGTCGGGGGAGAGTCGATTATCTCGGCGGCGCTGTTTGGCTATCCGGAAAAGATGAAGTATCAGGCGGTGGAAACGCGTGAATTAATTGAGCGTGAGCTGCTGAAATAGACCCGGCCCACGGCACTTTCCCCCCTCTCTCTCATCGTGAGAGGGGGAAGAAATCGTGCCAGTGCTCAACACATGAGCTGAATGGAAGATTCTCTCCACCAACAAGCACTCCCGCCTACGAGAGTGCGTTGGATTAGATTGCCACCCTCTCCACTTCTGTAAATTCACCTCGCGTCAGCGATAACTGTGCCGCCTCGGCAATCGCCTGCGCGCGCAGACCGTCGATCAATCCCGGCAGCCCTTCGATTTTCTCTCCGCCGATGTGGCGTAAAAACGCATCCAGATGGGTGTAGTAGGTCTCTTTCACCCGACTAAACCAGTCTGCATACAAGCCGGGCTGAGTGATGCCTTTACCCTGATAAAGGGTGGCACCCCGCGCTGACTGGCTCTCTGAAGCCAGCATCCCTTCACTGCCCATCACGCTGATGCGTTCGTCGTAGCCGTAAGCCGTGCGGCGCGTGTTATCCAATTGCGCCAGCGCGCCCTGCTGCATGCGCATGATCAGCACCGAAGTATCGACATCAAAATCACGGATCTCCGGCATCGCCAGTGCGGCACCGAGTGCGCCAACGGTGCTGACTTCATCTTCTGTCAGCCAGCGCAGCAGATCAAAAAAGTGGATCGCCTGATCGCGCATTTGGCCGCCAGAAGCTTGCAGATAACTGATCGGCGGTAATTCTGACGCGCGGCACACCATCTGAATCAGCTCAGTGCGGCCAATCAGCCCCTGTTTGAGCTGGGATTTAAGTTGCTGATGGCTGTGGTCAAAACGACGGTTAAAGCCGACGGTGACAGGAACCTGCACCGGAGAGATTTTTTCCACGACTTCCCGCGCGCGCTGCAACGACAGGTCGATCGGTTTCTCGCAGTACACCGCTTTGCCCGCCAGCACCGCCTGCTCCAGCAGTTCGGCATGGGTTGGCGTAGCGCTGGCGATCAGCACCGCGTCGATCCCATCACTGCTCAGCGCCTGCTGCACACTGGCCGCTTTTGCGCCATAGCGCTGTGCCACCGCTTCGGCACGCGACGCATCGATATCACACACCAGCGCCAGCTCAACGCCGGGATGCGCTGCCAGGTTGGCAGCGTGCACCTGGCCGATAAATCCACTGCCAATCAAGGCAAAACGTTGCGGAGTCCGCATTTTAACGCTCCTTTTGTTCACACTTCGGAATAGCCGATGTTGTCAAAATAGCGCTTTCTGGCAGGCTAGCTGTACGCGGTTTTTGATGGAATTACCTCAGATGAAAGCACTGACGCTGGCGGAGCTGGCGAAGCAAGTAGGCGTGGGCGTGGCCACGGTTGATCGGGTACTCAACGATCGCGGTGGTGTGTCCCCGGCGATGACAAAAAAAATTCTGCAGGCGGCGCGGGATGCGGGTTTGAAGCGTATTTTGCCAGAGGAGCATCGCCATAGCTGGCAGATCGAAGTGCTGCTCAGCGGCAACGGCTCGTTCTTCTTCCAGCAGCTGGCACAGGACTTTGCCCGACTGGCTGATGAGCTGGGCTATCGTCGACTGCGCCTGCATCGCACGTTGATCCCGGAAAACGCCCCCGAGAAGCTGGCGGCACACATTGCGGCCAGCAGTAAGAAAATGGATGCGCTGATCGTTTTCGCCCACGAAAATCCGCTGATTTATGATGCCTTAGCGGCGTGTCAGGCGCGCGGCGTACCGGTGATCACTATGGTGACGGACCTGCCCAATGCGGCACGCCTGTGTCATGTCGGCATCGATCAATACAAAGCCGGACGCACCGCCGGGTTGATGCTTGGCAGTATGATCAATGCACCGGGCGATGTGGTGCTGGTGAGTGGCCGCGCAGATTACTCAGCACATCGTCAGCGCATTGAAGGTTTTCAAGCCGTGCTGGCGGAGCGTTTCCCGCAGCTGCGTCTGCGGGAAATTCTTGCCGGTCAGGATGAACGCGATCGCATCAGCCGTCTGCTGGAGAAAACCCTGGCCGGATCGCAAAATATCGTCGGACTCTACAACACCGGCCTCGGCAATACGCAGATTCACGAAGCGCTGGCGCGCCATCGACTCGGCGGCAAAGTGGTGTACGTGACGCATGAACTTTATGCCACCACGCGCCAGCTTTTTGAGAAGCGCGTGCTGACGCTAACACTCGATCAAAACACCCTGCGCCATGCTCAGCTGGCGCTGACCTTATTGCTAAAACATCTCGAAGAGGGTGAACAGCCTGACACCTACCAGTCCGGCAAAGTCGACTTTATGCTGTTTACGCAAGAGAACTTCGCATAATCACACTTTGCATCTCACCGCCAGCGCGGTTAAATCGCCTTCATCTGTCGCTGCTACACTCAGTAGCAGCAAAAAACGCAATCACAACAAGGCGAAATCATTATGTCGGAAAATCAGTATCAGCCCGCGAAAGTCTGGACCTGGGACCCGGAAGCCAAAGGTAACGGCGCAAAAACCAACCGTCCGTTCGCCGGGCCGACGCATGAGAAGACCCTGCCGGTGGGCAAACATCCGCTGCAGCTCTATTCGCTCGGTACGCCAAACGGCCAGAAGGTCACCATCCTGCTGGAAGAGTTGCTGGCCGTCGGGGCTAAAGAAGCCGAATACGATGCCTGGCTGATTCGCATCGGTGATGGCGATCAGTTCTCCAGCGGTTTTGTTGACGTGAACCCGAACTCCAAAATTCCGGCACTGAGTGACCACTCAGTGACGCCACCGCTGCGCGTGTTCGAATCAGGCAACATCCTGCTGTATCTGGCCGAGAAATTTGGTCACTTCATCCCGGCGGATATTGCAGGCCGCACCGAAACCCTGAACTGGTTGTTCTGGCTGCAGGGCTCTGCACCTTACCTAGGCGGCGGCTATGGTCACTTCTATTTCTACGCACCAGAAAAAATCGAGTACGCCGTCAACCGCTTCACGCTGGAAGCCAAGCGTCAGCTGGATGTGCTGGATCGTCAGCTCGCCAATAACCGATTCCTCGCCGGTGAGGAATACACCATCGCCGATATCGCCACCTGGCCGTGGTACGGCAACCTGGTGCTGAACAACATCTATGGCGGCGGCGAGTTCCTTGATGTGCAGTCGTACAAAAACGTGGTGCGCTGGGCTAAAGAGATCGCTGAGCGTCCAGCGGTGATTCGGGGTCGCAAAGTGAATAAGGCATTTGGTGCCGAACCACAGGATCAACTGCTGGAACGCCACGATGCCTCTGATTTCGATACCAACACCGAAGACAAACGTCAGGCGCGAGGAGAGCAGTAATGGCCGCTTATGTGGTGATGATTAAAGACGAAACGCTGGATAAAGATGAGCTGGCGACCTACGCGCAGAAAGCCGATGAGGCACGCGGCGATCATCAGATCACGCCGCTGGCATTTTATGGCGATCTTGAAGTGCTGGAAGGCCGTGAGGCGGAAGGCGTAGTGGTGCTGGAATTTGCGGATATTGATGCAGCAAAAGCCTGGTACCACAGCCCGGCGTATCAGGAAGCGAAAGCCCATCGGGTCAAAGGCGCGAACTATCGCGTGTTACTGGTCAAGGGTGTGGCTTAACCTGCCAACAGGGGCGCACTTCATTCGGTGCGCCCTGCCAGCCAGAGAAGTCGTGATTTATTCGTCTCGCCGGTGATCACTCCAGCCTGAATAACGCAATCGCCTGCTGTAATTGGTTGGCCTGCTGTTGCTGCTGATGCGCCACCTGCAAGGTTTCGGCCACATGCTGAACGTTGTGATGCACGCTGTGATCGATGCTATTAATACTCTGCTGAATCTGCTCGATGCTTAAATTCTGCTGCTCACTCATCTCAGACAGTTCGGTGACCAGCTGTGACAATCCGCTGATGCTGCTGTGAATCGCGCACATGGTCTGCGCTGCATGCTCAATCTGCACCCTTCCATGCTCGGTGCTCTGGCTGCTGGTATCCATCAGTTGGCGAATTTCGCGGGCGGCATTCTCGCTGCGCATCGCCAGGTTGCGCACTTCGCTTGCCACTACGGCAAAACCGCGCCCCTGACTTCCGGCGCGCGCCGCTTCTACTGAGGCGTTCAGTGAAAGAATATTGGTCTGGAAAGCGATACCGTCGATCAATGCTAAAATCACTTTCACCCGCTGTGACTCTTCGCTGATTTTCGCCATTGAGCCCATCGCCGACTGAATATTTTCCTCTCCGCGCGTCGCCACCGCGCGCGTGTCCCGCGCTAACGCGCTTGCGCTCTGCGCTTTATCACGCGTTAAGCTGGCGGCGATGCTGATTTCCGTCATCGCACTGGCCGCGACTTCCAGTGCCTGCGCCTGTTCATCGGTGCGGGTTGAAAGGGCGGCGTTGCGTTGCAAAATACTCTCAGACTCAGTCAGCAAGGCACTCACGCCAAGGCTCACCTGATGGAGCGTGCCATGCATGGTGCCTAATGTGGTACTGAAAGTACGTGCGAACGGGGTTTCGCTCTGCTGGGTATCCGCATTCAGCGTCAGATATCCGGCCTGCCGGTTGATCTGTGATGCCAGCTCTGCCACTTCGCTTGCGGAACGTGCATCGGCGGCCATCTGACGCGCAATCACCAGCAAGATGGCGGTCTGCGCCACCACAAACAGGGCATGGAACAGCACCATATCCCAGCCCGGATGATGGAACACCACCACGCCAAACAGATCGTTTTCCTGCAGATAATTAAACAGAATGTGATGCGTGGCCGCTGCTGCCGCGCCCATCAGCAGCGGGCGGATGTCGCGCCACGCCAGCAGTACCGACATCAACACAAATACTGAGAAGTGATATTCGGTTTCACCACCGCCGAGTTGAATCAGTAAACCTGCCCAGCCGATCAACAGGGCTGAGAGCACCAACCTTGAAGTCAGCGTGCCGCGCAGGACGGTGCCAAAGAAGGTCGACAGCAGTGCCAACGCAAGGCCAGCAATCAGCGCTACGGTTAAACTGTCATTCATCCACCCAACGCCGAGTGCAATCGGCCACAATCCCCAGTTGAGGATCACCGCAAGGCTATCTGCGCGCTGTGCAATACGTCGCAGCGAAACCATCTCCACCGGCGCGGCATCCGGGCCTGACAAGGGCGTTGCGATCATGGCAATTTTCCACACCAGAGGTTGATTAAGATGCCCAAACGTCAGGGCAAAATGCTCAGACTGAGTGGTGAAATTATCGGCGCGTTAATGGGAAAGTTTAGGACCGTGAATAATTGAAAGAGAAGGATGTGAGCAGGTTCACTTGAATGCGATGATTTCCCGGGCAGCACAGGCGCAACGTCGTGCGCCTGTGCCATGACGCTCAACTTACTTTGCAGCAAACTGCGCGTAGTTTTCCGGAGTGATGGTCTGATACGGCACCCAGTTGTACTCCTGCACTTTCTGTTTATCCAGCAGTGCCTTCGTCACCTGTACTGCACCGGTTGCCTGACCTTTAGCGTCCTGGAAAATGGTCAGTGTCATCTTGCCGTTCTTCACAAACTGCTGTCCATCAGGCGTGCCATCGATTCCCGCGACCAGAATCTTTTCATTTTTCGCCTGACTGAGCGCCATGATGGCACCAATCGCCATTTCATCATTGTTAGCGGCAATCGCATCGATCGGACGCTGGTTCAGCAACCAACTCGATACCACATCCACGGCTTCATTGCGCTGCCACTTGGCGGTCTGCTTCTCGATCACTTTCATGTCTTTATATTTGGCGATCACCGCTTCAACTGCACGGGTGCGCTCACGCGCTTCTTCATTGGACAGTGCGCCCATCAGAATCGCCACATTGCCTTTGTAATTCATCTTCTTCGCTAACGCTTCCATCTGCATCTCACCGCCCAATGCAGAGTCAGAACCCACATAAGCCATGTCGCCCGGCAGTTTCACTTCTGGCTTACGATTGACGAAAATCAGCGGGATATTGGCGTTTTTCGCGGCGGTGATCATCGGCAACACGCCCTGCGTATCGACGGGATTAAGGATGATGGCGTCCACGCCCTGGTTAATAAAATCATCAACCTGCTGCACTTGTAGTGCCACATCTCCTTTGGCATCCACGAACTGGCCGTTGAGCTGATTGGCCATTAACTCTGCCTGCATCTGCGTACGTAGAATCGAGACAAAGTTAAGGTCGAAGTTAGCCAGCGCGACGCCGACGGTGAAAGTTTTCGCACTGACGCTCAAACTCAGCAGCAGCGAGCACAGACAAAGCACGATGTTTCGGATGTTCATGAGGTGATTCCTGTAGGTTGAGGTTTTATTGTTATGACGCCGGGCAACAGGCAAATACCCGGCGGTAAAACGCTTAAATCGTGAAGTGATCGCGGAACTGCTCTAGCGCAGCGGTGCTGTCACCACTGGCCCAGCCCTCCATCGCTACCGTGCCGCCGTAACCCACTTCCTGCAGCGCGCGCGCGATAGCACGATAGTTGATCTCGCCGGTGCCCGGCTGCTGGCGGCCCGGGACGTCCGCCACCTGAACTTCGCCAATCGCGGAACCGCTGCGGCGAATCAGCTCAATCAAATTGCCCTCGCCAATCTGCGCGTGATAAAGGTCGAGATTCATCTTCAGCGCCGGGCTGTTGACCGCTTCCACCAGTGCCAGGGTATCGGCAGCCAGCGCAAACGGGGTGCCGGGATGATCGACCGGCAGGTTGAGGTTTTCGAGGGTGAACACGCGCCCGGCGCGCTCGCCCAGTTGCGCCACTTTGCGCAAGGTATCGACCGCTTTCAGCCACATCGCACCGGTTACCACTTCCACAGGTTTGACCGGCAAGCCTTTGTCATCCAGCCCGGTGCCGTGCAGATTTAATCCCGGGCAGTTAAGCCGTTCAGCCACCGCCAGCGAGGCTTCAGCACTTTGCAGCAGCTGCTGGATCTCGTCATCGTCGGTGAGATTGCCGGTGAGATAGCCGGTCATGGAGGTGAATCGCGCACCTGTGGCGACCAGCGCATCAATGTCTTTATTGGCCCATCCCCAGATTTCGACGCCAAACCCCAGCGCGTGAATGCGTTTCACACGCTCGACGAAAGGCAGATCGAGGAACACCATCTCGGCACAAACTGAGAGTTGATAAGCAGCCATTAGCGCGCTCCCACTTTGACAGGCAGGTTGTGGGTGACCGATTCAATACAGGCCAGCGCAATCTCCAGCGCATTGCGCGCGTCTTCGCCGGTGGCGCGCGGTGTTTCACCGGTGCGGATACAGCGGGCAAACTCGATCATTTCCGCCACATAAGCTTCGCGCAGCAGATCCGAATCCATGCGCGAGGTCTCCATGCTGATGCCGCTGGCGCTGTAGCGCACACAGTTAGAAGAGGTGATATGGCCCGCCTGCAGCATCCCTTTGCTGCCAAACACTTCGCCGCGCACGTCATAGCCGTACACTGCCTGGAAGTTGGCTTCCGCAATGGCTATCGCTCCGTTATCAAAGCGAATGGTCACCACCGAAGTATCCAGTAAGCCTTTATCTTTGAAGTCCGGGCGCACCAGCGCATCGGCGATGGCATACACTTCCACCGGCTTCGCCCCGTGGTTGAAATGCAGCAGGGTGTCAAAATCGTGGATCAGCGTTTCGAGATAAATGGTCCACTGCGGGATGCGCGACGGATCGTGCAGCGCCGGATCGCGCGTTACAGAACGGCTCAACTGCGTAATACCGTTCTCGCCTGCCTTCACTGCCGCAATCGCCGCCGCAAAACCCGTATCGAAACGGCGATTAAAGCCCACCTGCAACACTACGCCTGCGCTTTTGGCGGCGGCAATCGCGCGGTCAGCTTCCTCCAGCGTGACCGCCATTGGCTTCTCACAAAATACGTGCTTACCGGCATTCGCAGCGGCAATCACCCACTCGGCATGGGTGCGAGCGGGCGCCGCAATGGCAATCGCATCAATTTCAGGATCGAGTAGCAGCGCATGCAAATCGCTATAGGCTTTCGCGACACCCAGCTTGCTGGCGAGCTTTTCCGCCGCACCGGGCTGCGGATCGGCGACGGCTGCCAGCGTGGCGCCGGGGACGCGATATGCCAGATTCTCGGCGTGGAAGCTGCCCATTCGCCCTGCGCCAATCAGACCAACACGTACCGGTTGAAGATGAAATGTCATAAATCATTCCTTACTGTTTTGGATATGTCCGTTCGGGACAGGTGAGATAGGCATTTCATTGCAATCCAGATGCCAACTAAAAAGGGGCAATTTATGTGAGGAACCACACAGCGTTGCGCTTTGAATTGGTCATAAACTTTACATGTCAACTTCACATGTCAATAAAATTGACATTCCAGATTGACCAGGAGCCTCTGATGCGCGCCAGCGAACGTTTGCCGTTTAAAGATGAAAGCGACCCGATTTTCAGCCTGCCGGAAGGGGCTGAAGCGGGCGAATGGGATACCTTGCTCTGGCAGGGCTGGCACAGCTTTGTCCGGGGGGAACAACCGGGCTGGATGCGGCGCAGTATCTTGCAGTCATGGCAGCGATCGCAGCAGCGCGCCATCGATCCACACACCTTCATCTACACTTCGCCTCCTGCGGATGAGCTGAAGGTCATCCTGGCGCACAATGCCGAGCTGATTGCGGTGGCGCGTAACGTAATGGAAAACCTGCTGGCCTATAACCCGGATGGCCATATCAACCTCACCGACGCGCAAGGTGTCACGCTGCATTTTTGCGGCGCTGATTTGACGCCGATTGGTAGCATCCTGAGCGAAGAGGTGCTCGGCACCAACTGCACAGCTCGTTGCCTGATTGAGCAACGGCTGGTGTATGTGTTGAGCGGTGAAAACTGGAAGATCGATCTGCGTAAGCGCCACTACCAGTGCGCAGCCGCGCCGATTCGAGATGCCAGCGGCCAACTGCTCGGCGTGCTCACACTCACCGCCACACCGGATAACTTTAATGCGCACACGCTGGGCACGGTACAGGCCGCTGCAGAAGCGGTGGGACAACAATTAATGTTGCGCAGTTTGCTGGCAGAACAACAGTCGATCCTGGAAACCCTGAATGAGGGCGTGATCGTCTGCGATCGCCACGGACGGATCAAAACGTTAAACCGCTATGCGCGGCAGATCTTTAGTGGTCTCGATCCTCAAGCCGGGCCGATTGATGTGTTACTGCAACCCCAGGGAGGATCGCTGCTGACCATGCCATTCTGTAATGACCGTGAGTTGCAGTTTATCCCGGACGGCGTGCAGCCCCTCTCCTGTCTGATTTCATTGATGCCGGCACCCGATGGTGGACGTGTGCTGTCTCTGCGCGAGAACCAGCGCATCCGGGCGATTACGCGGCAGGTAATGGGCGTCAGCGCCAGTTATACCTTTGAGATGATTCGCGGCCACGCTCCGCGCGTGCAGCAAGCCATTCAGAAGGCACGCGCCAGCAGCCGCACAGATAGCACCGTGCTGTTAAGCGGTGAAAGCGGCACCGGCAAGGAGCTGTTCGCGCAGGCGATCCATAACGCCAGCCCACGACATCAGGAGCCCTTTATCGCCCTCAACTGCGGCGCCCTGCCGCGTGACCTGGTGCAGAGCGAACTGTTTGGTTATGTCGATGGCGCATTCACCGGCTCCCGGCGCGGCGGCTCAGCGGGAAAATTCGAGCTGGCGGATGGCGGTACGCTGTTTCTGGATGAAATTGGCGAAATGCCGCTGGAGGCGCAAACCAGCCTGCTGCGCGTATTACAAGAGAGTGAAGTGGTGCGTATTGGCGCCGCGCATCCGCTGAAGGTCAATGTGCGCATTATTGCCGCCACGCACTGTAATCTGCTGGATGCGGTGGAAAAAGGCGCCTTTCGCCGCGACCTGTATTACCGTCTTAACGTGATTTCATTAGCCATTCCGCCGTTGCGAGAACGTCAGGAAGATATTCCAGGTCTGGTGAATACGTTTATTCAGGCGCTCTGTACCCGCTTGAAACGTATCGCGCCGCAGGTGTCGTCTGAAGCCATGCACTGCTTGCAGACGTGGCACTGGCCGGGCAACGTGCGTGAACTGGAGAACCTGGTCGAACGCATGGTGAATTTGTGTGAAGGGCTGGAGATTGGCAAGCCGGATTTGCCGGAAGAGATGACGCAGCGCGTCTCGCCGCCACAATCCAGCGTTTTAACATCATTGCAGGAGAATGAGCGTCAGCATGTATTGCAGGTGGTGAGTGAGCAGAAAGGCAACCTGCGCCAGTCAGCACAGCAACTGGGGATTTCACGTACCGCGCTGTATAACAAACTGAATGTCTGGCAGGTGGATGTCACGGCCTTGCGAAGGAGATAGGTTAAAAAGGGTTCATGTGCTTCCTTTAGCCCACCCGCTCTCGTCCCAACACTCCCTGAATCCCGGACGGGATTCAGGGAAGACGGATGAGGGGGAGCATATTGACCGCTATCTACAATGACGCTCTACCGCAAATCATTCACTCTTGCCCGGTGATTGCATCAGCTGCGGATAACAACACGAATCGCTATCTACAACGACGCTCCACCGCAGATAACCAATTCCTGCCCGGTTATTGCATCAGCAGCGGGGGACAGCACAAAACCCGCCAGCGCCGCCACTTCCTCCGGCTTGATGTAGCGCCCAATGGGCGGCAGCTTGGGTGGTGAACTGGCACGGCCAGGTTGCAGCAACATGGGCGTTTCAGTGGCACCGGGCGCGATCACATTCACGGTGATCCCCTGCGGCGCTAATTCAGCCGCCCAGCTGCGCGCCATCCCAACCATTGCCGCTTTGGTGCTGACATACTGGCTGCGATGAGCGGCGCCGCGTGAAGTGCGACTGCCGATCAGCAAAATACGATCGCCCTGCGTCATCTGCGGCTGCAACGCGTTCGCCATGATCTGCGCCACCTGCACATGCAGATACCACAGGCGCGCGCTCTGCTCCTCATCGAGATCGCCGAGCGGCGCTGCCGCCATCATGCCTGCGGCATGCACCAGCGCATCCACCTTTGGCAAAGCGGCCAGCGCCTGCTTCAGCAAACTGGCATCGAACAGATCCACGCTCACCGAGGTAAAGCCCGGATGATCTTTCTTGACCAGTGTGCGACTGAACCCCGTCACCTGCCAGCCCTGCGCCAGCAGATGATCAGCAATCGCCGCGCCAATACCTGAACTGACACCCGTGACCAGCGCGTGTCGACTCATTTTTCGCCCCTCACCCACGCTTCGTTAACGCGGACGTACTTAATCGCCTGACGGAAATAGGTGTAGGCGATATGCAGTGCGCCGTCCTCACTCTGCTTGATGCTGGGATAGGAGAACTCACGGTTGAGTTTCTGCTGCGAATTGTTGGTCATGCAGTAGCCGTCGCCTTCATCGAGATGACGCTGCCACGGCCAGCTTTTGCCGCCGTCTGGGGAGATGGCCAGCGTCATCGGTGCGCGCGGTGCGCCCCAAAATGCGGTGCGTCCGCTATGCACCACCGGTTCAGCGGCCACCGCCACATCGTCATCCTCATCTTCGATTTCGTCATACAGTGACAGGCGACGCTCGCTGGCATCTTTGGCGCTCATGGCGTTGAACACCAGCGCCAGATGGCCGTTGTTCAGCGTGGTCACCTGAATTGAGGAGTTGTTGTTGGGCAGTTCCGTCGCCACCGGCGCACTCCAGCTTTCACCACCGTCAACAGAACGACTTTGGTAGATAAAGTCTGCCCAACGGCTGCGATACAGCGCCAGTAAGCTACCATCCTGCAATAAAGTAATGTTCATGTGCACGCAGCCGAGGCTATCCGGCACCGCCACATCTCGCCAGCTTTTGCCTTTATCGCTGGAGATTTTTACCGCGCTAATGTCGTCATTACCGACCCATTTTACGCCCGGCTGAGTGCGGCAATAGAACACCGGCAACAGCCAGTTGCCATTCGGTAACACCGTAATCGGCTGGCGAATAAAGGTGCCGGGCTGATCGAGCAGCGTGTCGATGGCGCTCCAGCTGCGGCCAAAATCGCGTGACTGGCGATAGCGCACAATCGCCGTGTCCTGATTACCGGACTTCTGCGCTGTCCATAACAGCCACAATATCTGGTCAGGATCGAGGAACAGCACCGGATTCTGCTCAGAGCGCGTCGAATCATCAGAAAGTTTCTGCGCCTCACTCCACTGGCTGCCACCTTGTTCCAGGCGCGAGCACCACACGGAGATATCGGCAATCCCTTCCTGCGTGCCACCAAACCAGACACACAGCAGGTCGCCGTTGGGCAGCGGCAGCAGATTAGCGGCATGATTCTGCGGACAGACCGAAGGCAGCATCGCCGTGAGCTGCTGCGCATCCCGCGCGTGCGGATGAAGGTTACCGTTACGTTCGACGGTAATCGTTGAATCGGTCATATCAGGCTCCACTGTTTTGCATTGAAGATTTTGGTGCTTTTTTGTCGTGCGTTTGTGCCGAAGGGATCAGGCGATCAATCACCATGATCGCTGCAGGCGTAATCAACGCCACGTACATATTGTTGATGCCGAACGGATCGCCGAGCAGATACCAGACGGTGGTGACCACGCAGGCCCCAATCAGACCGGCATTCGCCCCGCGGGTACTCTTATAGAACGGCAGGTAGAAGGCAATAATCGCCACCACCGAGATCGACAGACGAATCGCGCGGGTGAAGAAGGAGAGCTTCAGCACCTCGGGGACGAACAGCACCAGGATTAACGGCAGGAAACCAATCAGCAGCGACAGCCAGCGCGTCATACGGAATTCACGTTCTGGCGTTGGGTTGCGATACGGCACATAGAAATCTTTCACCACCAGCGAGGCAATCGCCAGCGCCACGGTACTAACACTGACGAAGATGGAGGCCACCAGCGAGGTGGTCACAATCCCGGCCAGCCATGGGCTCATATCCTGCAGGAACACCGGCAGTGCATACAGGCTTTTGATATCCGGATGCAGGTACTTCGCCGCCACGCCAATCAACGCAATGGCAATCGCAATCGGCATGCAAAAGAAGAAGGCAACCCAGGTTGCACGCTTAGCGGATGCGGCACTTTTGGTGGAAGCGATGGCCTGAATCACAAACTGGGTGCAGAAAATCGAACCGATGGTGCCAATCATCCAGGCAAATATGGTGCTGGCCCCAATGTTACCGTCCCACGTCCAGTAGAAATGCGGCATCTCTTTGATCATCGGGCTAACGCCGCCGGTCATATGCAGTGCGACGCCGAGAATGATCAGGATACCGATATATTTCAGCCCGCTGTGCAGCAGCGTGACCCAGGCAATGCCCTTCATGCCACCGAACATAAAGTAGAAGGTACTGACGATTGCGGTGATCACGGCCGCCGTGGTGAGATCGAGGTTCAACACGGTCGAGATCGCCGCTGCGCCGCTCACATAGTTCCCCACGTTCACCAGCAGCAGCGCATAGATCATGATGAGGGAAATGATGTTCTTGGTTGAGTTGCCGTACCGTTCGGCAATCGCACCCGAAATGGTGATTTTGCCAGTGTTATAGATGCGCTTAACCAGCAGGAATCCAAACAGCGGGAAGCCAATCGCGGCACCAATCACCGACCAGGATGCGGCAAACCCACCTTCAAACGCCGCCTGGGCGGTACCAATGGTCGATTTTGCGCCAATGTACTCAGACATTAACATCACACCCACAACAAAAGCCGGCATCACGTTGGATCCCGCCATAAAGTCGCCGCTGTTTTTACTGCGCAGATGCCAGGTCAGCCAGGTGGTAAACAGAATATACGCGATGACGATCCCGACAATAATCATCATCCCTTCTGCAGAAAACTGTTTCATTTTAGCCTCATTGATAACGTAGGGTCGTGGCCTGCGCTGGGCTTCACGCTTGCCGTTAATGAGGTTGCCTGTTTTGTTATTTTAGTGTCTGTGCACAAAGGCAACCCTGTTTATGCTCATTGATTTATTTCACTCACATGAGAATGAATTCACGCATAAGCAGGGCAATTTATAGGCTAAATAGCCAATGATTTGTTTGATCATGCTCACAAACAGTCAATGATGATTATAAATAATCAAATATTATTTAATAGTTACAAGGCGGACTGCAAAAAATCCACAAAGGCGCTAATGCGGGCGAGTAACTGACGCTGTGGCCGCCATACGGCAAAAATATCCCCGTCCGCGCTGCTCCATGCGGGCAGCACATGCAGCAGATCGCCGCGTTCAATCATGTGCTGGGCATCCCACCAGGAACGCAGCAAAATGCCGTGCCCATCCATCGCTAACTGCATCGCCACTTCGCCATCGTTGGTGATCAGGCTGCCCTGCACTTTTTGCGTCACCTGCTGCTGGCCATCACTCAATCGCCACAATGCGAAATCGCTTTCGTACTGGCGTAGCAAAATACAGTTGTGCTGCGCCAGCGCCGCAATACTGTCAGGCAGGCCGTGACGTTGCGCATAAATCGGGGCGCAGCATAGCACGCGGGGATTGGTGCGTAACTTGCGCGCGATGAGTCGCGCATCGGGCGGTTCGCCAATACGGATATCAATGTCGATGTGCGAATCGATGAAATTCAGTGGCTGGCTGCTGAGTTGTAATGATAACGAGACTTCAGGATGCAGCGCAGCAAAACGGGACACGCAGGGGGCAACATGGCGGCGACCAAATCCAAACGAGGCGTTAATGTTCAGGCTGCCACGCAGCACCGCCGCCTGACTGCTCACCGACTCCTCCAGTTCTGCCAGTTGATCCAGCAACGGGCGAGCCCCTTCCAGATAGCGTTTTCCTTCAGCGGTGAGCTCCAGCCGCCGCGTGGTGCGTTTAAGCAGTTGCACCCCCAGACGCTGTTCAAGGTGGCTGAGACGTTTGCTGACGGCGGGCAGCGACAACCCCAGTTCACGCGCCGCAGCGGTTAAACTCTCCAGCGCGGCGACGCGCACAAAGAAGGCCAGATCGTCGGTGGAGGTGCGCGATTCTCTACTTTTATTCAACATTGGCTTGCCGCTCAGGCTAATTATTTCCCGGTGATGCATGGTTATACTGCGTTCAGAACATCAACAGCAACCTGCGAGAACCCTATGAGCGGCAAAACCTACAAAATCGCCGTCATCCCTGGCGATGGCATTGGCAAAGAAGTGATGCCAGAAGGCATCCGTGTAATGGATGCAGCGGCAAAGAAATTCGATATTTCTCTGGAGTGGCAATGGTTTGACTTCGCCAGCGCTGAATACTGGCAAGAGCACGGCAAGATGTTGCCGGATGACTGGTTCGCCACCCTCAGCCAGTTTGATGCCATCTATTTTGGCGCGGTGGGCTGGCCGGATGTGGTACCGGATCACGTGTCGCTGTGGGGATCGCTGCTGCAGTTCCGCCGCGAATTTGATCAATACGTCAACCTGCGTCCGGTTCGCCTGATGCCGGGCGTCAAAGCGCCGCTGGCCAATCGTCAGCCCGGCGATATCGATTTCTACGTGGTGCGTGAAAATACCGAGGGCGAGTACTCGTCCGTCGGCGGCACCATGTTCCCTGGCACCGACCGCGAGGTGGTGATTCAGGAGACGGTGATGACGCGTACGGGCGTCGATCGCATCCTGAAGTTTGCCTATGAGTTAGCGCAGAAGCGTCCGAAAAAACACCTGACCTCTGCCACCAAATCGAACGGCATTGCTATCACCATGCCATATTGGGACAGCCGCGTCGAAGCCATGGCACCGAGCTATCCGGAAGTGAAAGTAGATAAGTATCATATCGATATTCTGACCGCGAACTTCGTGCTGCATCCGGACTGGTTTGATGTGGTAGTGGCCAGCAACCTGTTTGGCGACATTCTGTCGGATCTCGGCCCGGCCTGTACCGGCACCATCGGTATTGCGCCCTCCGCCAACATCAACCCGGAAGGGAAATTCCCGAGCCTGTTTGAGCCAGTGCATGGTTCAGCGCCGGATATCGCGGGCAAAGGCGTGGCAAACCCGATTGGACAGATCTGGTGTGGTGCGATGATGCTGGAGCACCTCGGTTACGCCGAAGCGGGTGCCGCCGTGCTGGATGCCATTGAGCGCACCCTGGCCGCCGGTAATAGCCTGACGCGCGACCTCGGCGGCAGCGCCTCAACGGAAGAGTTGGGTGCGGCGATCGCAGCAGCGCTTTAAATAGGCTTAACGGATGCGCCCGCTATCAACTCGGGCGCCCCAATGGCCACGGCCTGTAATGTTCGCAGTTGCAGGTGCTCACAGAGTCGTGCTCTGGCGCACCCCTACTTCACCGCCCCTTCCGTCACTCCGCTGATAAACTTGCGCTGGAACACCAGGAACACCGCCACCAGCGGCATGATCACAATCATCGCGCCCGCCATTAGCACCGGAATATCAATGGTGTTTTTGTTCTGGAAGAACATCATGCCGATTGGCAAGGTGCGCAGTTCATCCTTGTTTACCAGAATCAGCGGAATCAGGAACTCATTCCACGTCCAGATAAACAGCAGCAGCGCCAGCGTCGAGAGCGTCGGCCAGATGGCGGGCACCAGAATGCCCCACAGGATTTTGCGCCGGGATGCACCATCCATCACTGACGCTTCAACCAGTTCACGTGGCACCTGTTGCAGTGCAGTGGCAATCATCAACGTGGTGAACGGCAGTGATAAGGCAATTTGTGGCAGGATCAGCGCCAGATACGTGTTCGTCAGCCCCATCCAGCGCAGTTCGTGGTAGAGCGGGATAATGAAAGCCTCGCTCGGTAGCACCATGCCCAGACCCAGCATCGCCGCTATCACCTTCTTACCAGGGATTTTCAGCCAGGCAAAACCAAATCCCGCCAGAATCCCTAACAAAATGCTGCTGATCACCACCGGAATCACCACCAGCACCGAGTTCATAAAGTAGACGTTGAAGTGCCCCTGCTGCCAGGCCGTCACGTAGTTTTTGAAGTTCAGCGATGAAGGCAGCGTGAACACGCCCTGAAACAGCTCCATCTGGGTTTTGAACGAGGTCATCAGCGCCATTAAAAACGGCAGGATGGTCATCAGCGCGACAATCCAAATCAGTGCGCGTGAGACAACAGGCGTACCGCGCATCAGTGACGCTCCCGAATAGCAAAATGAATACAGGCGTTGATCATCAGCACAATCAACATACTGAACACGGCAACCGCAGACGCGTAGCCAAAGTAGTGCAGATCAAAGCCCTGCTTATACATAAAGATGTTGGTCACCATAGTCGACGTACCCGGCCCGCCTTGCGTCATCACATACACCAGATCAAAGGCCTTCAGGCTGGCAATCACCGTCAGCAGCAGCGCGATGCGCAACTCCGGGCGCAGCGAGGGCAGCGTGATACGCATAAACTTCTGGCGGCGAGAAGAACCATCCAAATCGGCGGCTTCTAACAGCGAAGGATCCATGCGCTGTAATCCAGCCATAAACAGCACCAGACAGAATCCAAAGAAATACCAGGTGGCGACAAAACCCACTGCCGGTAACGCCCAGGTGAAATCCCCCAGCCACGACAGAGCCAACTGCGGCAAGCCAATCGCGCGCAGGAACTGATCGATAGGACCAAACGCGGGGTTATACAGCCAGCGCCACACCACGCCCAATACCGCCATCGGCATGATGTAAGGCAGGAAAAACAGAATACGCAATACGCTGCGCTCTTTGCCGTTGCGCGTTTCATACAGGAAGCTGCACAACAGCAGACCGACGCCAATTGGCAGCAAGGTGTAAAACAACATCAGCAGCGCGTTGTTGCCGAGCGCCACCCAGAACACCGGATCCTGGAACATGCGCACGTAGTTGCTGATACCGGTGAAAATCGGCAAGGAGGTGCCATCCCACTCGGTGAAACTGATGCCGAGCGAGGCCAGCAGCGGCAGGAGTAAAAACACCGCATAGACCAGTACGGCAGGCAGAAGATAGAGCGCATTGCGCCAGGCAGATTTGTTCAGCATAACCTTACTCGCTTGCAGGCTAATTCACGACCCGGCATTGCTGTCGGGCCGGACATCATCAGTGCTTCAGGGTTTTCAGGTAACGTTGATAGTTGTTGTCGAAATTGGTGACCATCTGCTCCGGCGTCTGTCTTCCGGCCAGTAACAGCTGCACGTTCTGATTCAGCTCGGCGTTCATGGTCGGCGTGGCCCAATCCAGATAATGGCCGAGGCCATCATGCTCGTTGAGGGTCACCCAAACCTGATATGTCTCTGCCAGCAACGGGTTATCCGCCGGGATTTGTGCATTCTTGCTGGTGCCTGCCGGCAGGAAGCCCACTTTCAACCAGCGGTTAGCCATCTCATCCGATACGATGTAATCGATAAATTTGGCCGCCGCATCCTGCTGCTCTTTGGTTTTCGCGGTATTGGTGATCGAGAACGCCAGATCGGTACCGCCCACCATTAGCGCATGTTGCACACCCTCACCCATCGGCATCGCCGCGAAGTGCACATCTTTATTGTCTTTGAACTGACCGAGATACCAGGTGCCACTCACCAGGAACGCGGCCTGACCATTCTGGAACAGCGTGGCCGCATCATCATGGCCAATGCCTTCGAAGCCAGGGAAGAAGTAGCCTTTATCTTTCCAGCTTTTCATCATGCTCGCCGCTTTCACCAGCTTGTCGTCTTTGAAGGTGCCGCCGACGTCGTAAATCAGATCGTCGAGGGCTTTGCGATCTTTACTCTCAATCTGTGCTTCCCATACCGTACTCAGCAGCTGCTGGCCCATATTGCCATCCAGCAGGCCGAGCATCATCGGCGGCGTACCCGCGGCTTTCAGTTTCTCCATTGCCGCTTCGAGTTCAGGCAGGGTTTTCGGTACCGCAACACCCGCTTTGTCCAGCAGCGCCTTGTTGTAATACAGCCCCACCATTTCACCGAGACTCGCCACGCCATACAGTTTGCCGCTACCAAAGTCTTGTTTATCAGACCAGCGGTTACGCTTGAGGATCGAATCCGGGAAGCGCGTGCTCCAGCCGTAAGTTTTGGCATAATCGTCCAGCGGCCACAGCAGTTTGTCTTTCACCAGCGAACCCATATCGCCACCGCCCTGATTGACCTGCGCGATTTGCGGGCCATCACCGGCAGTCAGCGCCAGCTTCAGTGGAATGCGTGTGTCTTCAAAAGAGTGAACCGAGCGCTGGATGGTAATGCCCGGATTCTTCTGCTGGAACGCTTTAACTGCTTCATCCACGGCTTCGGTTTGCTGCGGATAGTTATAAATATCCCATTCGTTCAGCGTGACCGCTTGTGCCGTCGCCAGGGTCGCACCGAGCAAAATCCCGGCTGAAACCAGACGCGACACACTGCGCAGTGAGCTTTTCATACGGGACGGACGTTTGGTTGAATCACACATCATGCTCGGTTTCTCCAACAGATGACTGGCATCCCTTCATCGCGACACCTGCATGTCCTGGCAGGTTGATTCAGCAGCAGTAATAACGACGTTAATTCATACTTACTTTATGAACAAAAGAAAGTCAAACACCCTCACTGCGGAATTTTTGCTCTGTGATACAGTGCAAACTGTGAGAAGAAAAGCGGGCTATGCAGTAGAGAATTCTGCAAGACAGCCGCTGAAGCGCACACCATAAGAAGACATGCCTCTGCCGACAGCACAAATCACTTACGCCATTCAGCCGCATTAACCCACTGACAGACCATATGAAAATTCTATACTTATTGAGAGATGTGAGAGGCCTTTGCGGCAAAATCATCCCAGAACACAGGCACCACAGGCTCTGCGCCGCTTCACGTGGCCGTTCACGCCACCGTCCGCCCTCAGGATTTACCTCGATGTTGTGCGGTAGCGCAATTATTACACCTTGAAAACTAAGTCAGCTTTATTTACCGTAAAATCTGTTCATCTCATGACCACAGAGGCACCACCATGACGGCTAAAGGTGTTATTCGCCGCGCCAGCGAGAGCGATTTTCCGGCCCTGTCGCGCATCTGCTTAGAAACGGCCAATGCGGGCACTGATGCCACCGCGCTCTATTCCGACCCGGCACTGCCCGGCCTGCGCTTTGTCATTCCCTACGCGCGCTTTGCGCCTGACTTTGCTTATGCCCTTGAAATAGAGGGTGAAGTGATGGGTTATGCGGTGGCAGCACCGGATACACGCGCCTTCGAAGCAGAACTGGATGCGCAGTGGTGGCCGCCACTGCAACAACAATATCGCGACTACACGCCGCGAGCCCCCCTCGACAGCAAAGTGCTGGACGCCATCCTCCAGCCAGATGCCGCTGCAGAACAACTGGTAGCGCAATGGCCTGCACATCTGCATATCAATCTGCTGCCGCCAGCCCAGCAAGGCGGCTGGGGACGAAAACTGATTGAGCAACTGCTGCAGGACCTACGCGCCGCTGGCGTAGCGGGTGTTTATCTGGGCGTAAGCCTGCAAAACGAGAAGGTGTGCGGCTTTTATCAACGTCTCGGTTTCACGCCCATTATGCGCAGCAACGCCATCTACATGGGCCAACTACTCTGATTGAGGCATCACCATGACCAGCCTGCATCTGCAAAGCGTTAAAAAGTCCTACGACCATGTGAATGTGATTCACGGTATCGATCTCACCATTAACAGCGGCGAGTTCGTGGTGTTTGTCGGCCCTTCCGGCTGCGGTAAATCGACCTTGCTGCGCATGATTGCCGGGCTGGAGGAGATCAGCGACGGCAAGCTGTTGATTGAAGGCGCAGACATGACGCACCAGCCCGCCACCGAGCGTGGCATTGCCATGGTGTTTCAGTCCTATGCGCTCTATCCGAATATGACGGTGCGCGGCAATCTGGCTTACCCGCTGGAAGTGATGAAGAAATCCAAAGCGGAAATTGAGAAAGCGATTAACCAGACGGCGGCGCGTCTGCATCTGACGGAACTGCTGGATCGCCTGCCACGTGCGCTCTCCGGCGGCCAGCGTCAGCGTGTGGCCATCGGTCGTGCCATTATCCGCCATCCACGTATTTTCCTGTTTGATGAACCGCTCTCCAATCTGGATGCTGAGCTGCGGTTACAGATGCGCATTGAGATTGCTCGCCTGCACGCCTCACTGGGCAACACCATGATTTATGTCACGCACGACCAACTGGAAGCGATGACGCTGGCCGATCGCATCGTCGTACTTCGCCAGGGCAAAATTGAGCAGGTGGGTGCTCCGATGGCGTTGTATCACGATCCCGACAATCTGTTTGTCGCCGGGTTTATCGGTTCTCCGAAGATGAACTTCCTGCAGGCGGAAATTGCCACGATCGCACCAGGTGCCGTGCAGTTGCGCGTGCCTGCCTTAGGCATTCACACGCTGACCATGAAGATCGACGCAGCCTGTCATGAAGGGCAAAAAGTCACATTGGGAATTCGACCTGAACACTTCTCGCCGGCTAATCAGGATACCGATGCGCTGAGCTTTAGCGCTGATTTGTCATTCAGCGAGATGCTGGGGCACACCAACTATCTTTACCTGGATATCGGTGAGGAGAAGTTACTGGTGATTGAGGAGCGTAACGCGGCAGAACATGAGATTGGCGACCGCGTCAGCTATCAGATCAATGCTGAGCGCGGAATGTTGTTTGATGAGCAGGGATTGCGCCTGCGTTAAGCGCCTGAACGAAGCAAGCGCCGTAGTTATGCTACGGCGCTCTCCTTATAACGAGTGAACAACGTCGATGCAGATCGCGCCACTACAGCTATTGCTGCTTTAAGACACCGTCTCTTCATCAGCCTGCGCCGCCAGTAAATCCAACAGCTTATTCACCGCAAAACCTGCCGCACCCTGTGCCCACATCCGATTCGACTCAGTGAGGAACTGCAGCGGCGTCATCTGCGGCGTGATCTTCAGGCGATAGGTCTGGAAGCTCTGCGTAATGTGGTCGAGCAGGATGCGCGAGGCCATCTGCGGCTCCATCGCCAGATACACCACGTCAGGATCGTAAGCCACCGACAGATTCGCCAGCGACATGCCCAGATGCTGCCCGGCCTCCGCCAGCGCGCTAAGCACTTCAGGTGTGGGCTGGCTATCCAGATCGCGTAACGTCTGCGGCAGCGCCTCTTTCAGTGAAACTGCCACACGCTGCAAAATCGCCTGTGACGAGGCGACATCTTCCAGCAAACGTTCGGAGCCATCACCGAGCAATGACACACCAATCTCACCGGCTTTGCCATGGCGGCCGCGATAGAGCTGGCGATCCAGCAAGATTCCGGCCCCAATCCCTTTGCCAAAGGTGGCGATCACTGCTGACTGCGCATGGCCCAATTGACCAAATACCAGCGCGGCCATGGCTAAGGCATTGGCATCATTTTCGATAAAGACCGGCAGTGAAAAACGTTCTTCCAGCAGGCGTGCAATCGGCACGTTGTTCCAGCCCAGCGCGCGTGACAAGACGCAAACGCCGTTGCTGGCATCCACCAGCCCCGAGAGTGCAAGCCCAATGGCACCGACTTTCTTTCCTTCCACACCACGCAAAAACTTCGCCAGCGCATCACCCAGTTGCTTGGGGGTCATCGCGCCTGAAGGGATCTGCTGTTCGCCAATAATGTTGCCGCTGAGATCGGTTAAGACGATCAAATTACGTTCGGCGTTAAGCTGAATGCCCACCACACTGGCGTGATCCGGGTTGAGGCCGAGCAGGGTTTTCGGTCGTCCCATTGATACACGACGCAACCCCAGCTCCTGCACAATACCGCCGGAGAGCAAGCGGTTGGTGGCCTGCGAAACCGTGGACATACTCAGGCCGCTACGGACTTTGAGGTCAGACTGGCTGATTGGCGCATTTTCGACAATCAGCCGCAAAATGCGTGCAGTTACGTTGGGAGCGCTCATGGATCTCTTTTTTAAGTTAGAAGAGGCTAAGCCGGTTGCTGGCTGAACTGGCTGGCAAGGCGCAGTGCGCCGCTTAAGGCATCGCCCTGCGGCGGCACAAGCTGTGCAGCAATCTCGGCCGGTAACCAGGGCTGAATCGGCACCGCAAGCCCCCCCATCAGGGCCAGTTTGCCGTGACTGCGTGCCAGCAAGGGTTGCACCATCTGCACGATATCGGCAGCGGCCTGCTGCACCAGCGCAATGCCATGGGGATCGCCCTGCTGTGCAGCGGCAAAGACTTCAGGTACCACGCTGCCCCACTCGGCGGGTGTTGCCTGCTGTGACCAGAGTAACATCTGTTCCGGGCTGTGTTGATGCAACGCCATAATACGTTCAGTCAGCGCTGAAGCAGGCACGATAGCTTCGTGCGCCAGCAACGCTAAGCGCCGTGCACGGCGTCCAAGGATGGCGCCTGAACCGGCATCCGACAGGGCAAAACCCCAGCCACCCAGCAGGGTAAACTGCGCGCCGTCCCAGGCTGCGCCCTGGCTGCCCGTCCCGACAATCAGCACCGCGCCTGGTGCACCATCGTGCGCACCCGCGCAGGCGATCTCGACATCGGTAAACAGATAACGCGCCTGACAACGAGGCTGCCAGCTTTGCAGCCGTGAATGCACCGATGCCACATTGGCCCCCGCCAAACCCGCCACCAGCAGGGTGCGGTCACGCGCATCAGCAGCCAGCCCCGCTTGTTGAAAGAGCGTGTCGATGACCGATTCAATGGCGTTGATGGCGGCATCATACTGCGACCAGACATTGGCGGGCCCGCCCGTTGCTTCCGCCAGCACGTGGCCAGCGTGGTCCGTCAGGCGCCCGCGACAGTGTGTACCACCGCCATCAATACCCAGCAAAAGTGATTGCACGCGCTTCCTCCTGCCTGCCACGAACGGCATGATGCTTATAGATGTGCGAAAGATAGGGGAAAAAAACTTAAATCGCAATCACAAATAAATACGCATTCCGTATAGTTAATTAATATTCATTTAAAACATAAAGATAACAAAAAGTACCAATTTGAGATCGGCGTTACGGATTGACATTAGTTTTTCTGCCGTAATAAGTTAATGGTCAGATTATCAGCAGCCTGATGGGTCGGGCAGCTAACAAGCAACGGGCTTCAGGGGTACAACATGAAAGTGGGCATTATTGGTCTGGGCTTTCGTCTTTCCCATGTGGTGAAAGAGTTCAACAAAGCTGACGCAGAGTTCTCCGTGGTGGGTTACGTCGATCCGGCTCCCGCTGGCTTGCCAAATCTTCACACCTTCGGTATTGATGCCGGGAAGGCGTTCGACAGCGTGGATGCGCTGCTCCAGCACGGTGGTTTCGATCTGTTGCTGGTGGGGTCACCCAACTTTATGCACCTCGAGCATATCCGTCAGGGGCTGGCCGCCGGTTACACCGTGTTTACCGAGAAACCGGTGGTGATCAATGAAGAGCAGACGATGGCGATGGCGCAACTGGTACAACAATATGGCCATGAGCGCATTCTGGTCGGCCTGGTGCTGCGTTACTCACCGCTGTATCACGATCTATTGAACGCACGCGATGAAAATCGTCTCGGTGAAATCACCTCAATCGAAGCCACTGAACACATCAAGCCTTATCACGGCGCCTTCTTCCAGCGCGACTGGCGACGTCTGGAAAAATACGCCGGTCCTTATATTCTGGAAAAATGCTGCCACGACATCGACCTCTATCAGGGATTGGTCGGTGAACGCCCGGTGCGCGTTGCCAGCTTTGGTGGACGTAAGAACTTCACCCCGCAGCATGCACCCACCGGGGCTGTCACGCCGCAATCAGAGGTGTATCACGTGAAGCCCAGCGGCTGGTCGAGCACGGATGCGGTGTTTGACGGCGACGCCGATATCGTCGATTACCAGACGGCGCTGATCGAATACGCCAATGGCGCAACTCTCGCCTTCCACGCCAACCTCAACGTGCCGGATGAATTTCGTCGTTTCTGCGTGATGGGCACCGACGGCATGGCCGAGGGCGACTTTGTGCGTAACTACTTCCGCGTACACAACGCCCGTACCGGCGAGCGCGAAGTCGATACCACCTACAGCGGCAATGCTTATGACGGTCACTATGGTGCCGATGCGTTGATGGCTGAAGAGATCGTCAAACACATTAAACAGGGAACGCCACTGAAAGTATCCGTGGTGGATGCACTGGAAGCGGGTCTGACCGCGATCAAAATCGATGAAGCACGAAAATCGAAAACCGTGGTGGATATGACAGACAGCTGGAAACAATTTGACGCCAGCCTGGGGAAAACCGCGACCGTATAAGGTCAACCTCCCCGCGCAGATCCCCCTTTGCGCGGGGCTTTTCATGGCAGTGCAGAGTGGTGACATCATTAACCGGCCCGCGAGCCGGTTTTTGTTGGCACTTAACCTGCGTTTTCATTCTCCAGCTTCTGCCGTTTGCGCAGATGCGGGAAAATCGTCATCCACACCGCCACCACCACCAGCGTGCCGATCCCGCCAAGTGCTGCGGCAGGCACCGCCCCCATCCACGCCGCCAGCAAGCCTGACTCAAACTCACCCAGCTGATTTGAGGTGTTAATAAAGATGGCGTTGACCGCATTCACGCGACCGCGCATATCATCCGGCGTATCCAGCTGTACCAGCGCACCGCGAATCACCATGCTCACCATGTCGAACCCACCCAGCGCGGCCAGCGCCAGCAGAGAGAGCCATAATTGCGTGGAGAGCGCGAACACCAGCGTGGCGACCCCAAAGCCCGCCACCGAACCAAACATAATCATGCCGACGTGTTTTTCCAGCTTGTGACGGCTCAGCCACACGCCAACAATGAGCGCCCCTACAGAAGGTGCACCGCGCAGCATGCCCAATCCCCAGGGGCCGGTATGCAGAATATCCTGCGCGAAGATCGGCAACAGCGCGGTGGCACCTCCCAGTAACACGGCGAACAGATCGAGAGAGATCACACCCAACACATCTTTGCGCTCACGAATAAAACGCACGCCCGCAAACATGGTGGTGAGATTCATCGGCATCCGCGTTTGGGGCGGACGTTCATAACGAAGGCGGCTGACCAGCACCAGAGAGAACAGATAAAACAGGGCGGAGACGCCGTAAACCACCTCGGGACCGGCCACATACAGCAGGCCACCCAAGGTTGGGCCGACGATCACCGCTGCCTGACCGCCCACTGAACTCGCCGCCATGGCACGCGCAAGAATGGGTGGAGGAACCAGCGCAGGGAGCATCGACGTGATCGACGGCCACTCCAGCGCTTTGGCCACGGAGATCAGAAACACCAATCCCCAAATTTCAATTTTATCCGCCCAGTGCATCAGCGTCAGTGCCACCAGGCCAAGCAGAGCTAGCCATTCAATCAATTGCCCGACCAGCACAATGCGGCGGCGATCAAACTGGTCGGCAAGATGGCCGGCCGGCAGAGCCAGTAATACCGAAGGCAGGAACTGCATCAGGCCAATCATCCCCAACGCCATCGCGCTGTGCGTAAGGGCGTAGATTTGCCAGCTAACCGCCACGGAGAACATCTGGAAACCAAACGATGAACAGGTGCGCGCCAGCCAGAAGGCGACAAACGACCTGTGCCGCAACAGAGAGTCTTCTGCTGCGGATAACGGTGAAGCCATATTTTATCCCATCCTAAATCATCTTCCGGCCAGCATCATTGCACCAGCCTGGTGAAAAGCCGTTTACCGACTCTCATTATCATCTTGCGGCCACAGAGTGCGACATCTGACGCTGGCAAGCAATGGCTAGCCGTGCGCTTTAAAAACAGTTGCTTATCTAAAATTTAACTAAGCATAGAGTTCTGAATATTAGCAGGCTGATTGTTTTCACCTGAAAATATCTGAATCATTCCAGAAATTCCAATAACTCAATATTAAATACATCTTTTAGCCGCCATATCTCTCTATCAGAGACAGCTAAAAAAGGTGACCTTAACAAACATTTCGATCTATATTGGAAGCGTAAAGATCACAGCAACCTTGCCGTCCTTATAATAATTAAGACGTTCCAGTTAATTAATTTATTCATAGAGATAAATGGAAAACAGTTCATACAATCCTTATGTTACTGAGCGTATCCGTCGCCTCGACGGGGCACTGATGGGCGTGTGTTATTCAGCACCCTTTATGCAATGTGAACAGGAAAGCACAGTATTACTTAACGGAAGCAACATAATTTCACTGCACAATCAGTTGCCCGATGCGCCCGAACGAATAATTATCCCTTTAGTGGGAAATAGTCTTGCGCGCTTTTTAAAGGCGCCAGAAAATTATCCCAGCCTGCAAATGAAAAATGTCTCCCTTGCTATCAATTGTGCCAGTTTAGTTAAGCATGAAGCGGCATTACGAGAAGCCGCACAGCATCACGCATTCTGGCTTTATGATTTGGCTCCGCCAGGAACGTGCTGGAAGAATATTGCCTCTTTTCCCTTCAGGGGAATTGTCCTGAACGATGATTTCTTCAATGATAATTATCTCAAGTTCAGCTTTCCCTTTTTGCTCGGATCCTGCCGGGAAAGAGAAGCAGAGGTGATATTACGCACTCCGCAATTAACTCTGCCGTTGTCTGTCTATGAAGACCTGCAACTTTCTGGCTGGCAGGAACAACGCACCAGCAACACCCTGTTTGAAGTGTAAACGCTTACACGAAATGCCGCCTCTTGCCGTTATGTCCCGATCTCTTCGGGCATAACGTTAGAATCTCCTCATAAAATGTCGCACTACTACCATTCCACAAGCGCAAAGCACTAAAAAAATCAAACCCGTTAACGTTTTTAAGATAAAATTTAACGCAAAGGGATCATCTTGCGTAACGGAAGCGCTGCGATCGAACATTTTAAGTCACTTCGTACTCTATGTCGGGAAACAACCTAATGCGTTGTTTCCTTTTAAGTTTATGGCAAAGAAAGAGGTTAATATTATGGGGAAAGCTTCCTCATCTTTTGGCGTGATTCGCTTTTTGACGGTGCTGTTCGCACTGCTCACAGGCGCATTTATGCTGGTAGGCGGTGTATGGCTAGCCGCAATTGGTGGTTCCTGGTACTACGTTATTGGCGGTGTGATTATGTTGATCACCGCTATCCTGCTGTGGCGCCGTAGCGGTGCAGCGATCATGCTGTATGCACTGTTGCTGTTGGCAACGCTGGTGTGGGGCGTTTGGGAAGTTGGTTTCGACTTCTGGGCGCTGGCACCACGTACCGATGTGCTGGTGATCTTCGGCATCTGGCTGATTCTGCCGTTTGTGTATCGCGGTCTGAATCATGCAGGTAAAGGCGCGCTGGGTCTGATGGCCGTTGCGCTGATTGCCAGCGTGCTGGTGCTGGCGTGGGCAGTGTTCCACGATCCGCAGGAGCTGAACGGTGAAATCCCAGCGGCGGCAGATAATGCCCCGCAAGCGCAGCCGCTGAGCAACATCAAGGATAACATCAAGGATGCTGACTGGCCTGCGTACGCGCGTGACCAGCAAGGCACGCGCTTCTCTCCACTGAAGCAAATCAACACCGGTAATGTGAAAGAGTTGCAGGTAGCCTGGCAGTTCCAGACGGGCGATCTGAAAACCCCGAACGACCCAGGTGAAATCACCGACGAAGTGACGCCGATTAAAATCCGCGACACCTTGTATCTCTGCTCACCGCACCAGATTCTGTTTGCGCTGGATGCAAAAACCGGTAAGCAGAAGTGGAAATTTGATCCGGGCTTAAAACCGAATCCAACCTTCCAGCATGTGACCTGCCGTGGTGTCTCTTACCATGAAATGCCAGCAGCAGCGGATGCGTCTAACACCCAGCCTGCGCTGTGTTCACGTCGCATTTATCTGCCAGTGAACGACGGTCGTCTGTTCGCGCTGGATGCCGAAACCGGTGAACGTTGTGCCGCGTTTGGTAACAACGGTGAGCTGGATCTGCAGCACAAACAGCCGGTACTGACCCCAGGCCAGTATGAGCCGACTTCACCACCGATCATCACGGATACCACTATCGTGATCGCCGGTGCGGTCACCGATAACTACTCAACCCGTGAACCGTCAGGCGCTATTCGTGGCTTTGATGTGAATACCGGTAAACTGCTGTGGGTGTTTGATCCGGGCGCGAAAGATCCCAACGCGATTCCAGATGATGAACATACCTTCACCATGAACTCGCCGAACTCCTGGGCACCGGCAGTATACGATCCAAAACTGGATACCGTATTCCTGCCAATGGGCGTGACCACACCAGACATCTGGGGTGGTAACCGTACGCCTGACCAGGAACGTTTCGCGAGCAGCGTACTGGCACTGAACGCCACCACCGGCAAGCTGGTGTGGTCGTATCAGACCGTGCATCACGATCTGTGGGATATGGACCTGCCGTCACAACCGACGCTGGCCGATATCACTGACAAAGATGGCAACACCGTTCCGGTGATTTATGCCCCGGCCAAAACCGGTAACATCTTTGTCCTGGATCGTCGTACCGGTAAGCCAGTTGTCCCCGCACCGGAAACTCCAGTGCCACAGGGCGCTGCGAAAGGTGATCACGTATCCCCAACTCAGCCGTACTCCGAACTGACCTTCCGTCCGAAGAACAATCTGACGGACAAGGACATGTGGGGCGCAACCATGTTCGACCAACTGGTGTGCCGCGTGATCTTCAAGCGTCTGCGCTACGAAGGTCCGTTCACCCCGCCGTCTGAGCAAGGTACGCTGGTGTTCCCTGGAAACCTCGGTATGTTCGAGTGGGGCGGTATCGCGGTAGATCCACATCGCCAGATCGCGATTGCTAACCCAATGGCGCTGCCGTTTGTCTCTAAACTGGTGCCACGCGGTCCGGGTAATCCGATCGAGCCACCAGCCGATGACAAAGGCGGTTCAGGTACTGAAACCGGTATCCAGCCACAGTACGGTGTACCGTACGGCGTCGAGCTGAATCCGTTCCTGTCTCCGTTGGGTCTGCCATGTAAACAACCGGCCTGGGGCTATGTCTCAGCGGTTGACCTGAAAACCAACGAAACCGTGTGGAAAAAACGTATCGGTACCGTTCGCGACAGCGCGCCGGTTCCGGTTCCGTTCAAAATGGGTATGCCAATGCTGGGCGGCCCAATTACCACGGCCGGTAACGTGTTCTTTATTGGTGCGACTGCCGATAACTATCTGCGCGCGTTCGACACCAACACCGGGGAAATGCTGTGGCAGGCACGTCTGCCAGCCGGTGGCCAGGCAACACCGATGACCTACGAAGTGGATGGCAAGCAGTACGTTGTCATTGCTGCAGGTGGTCACGGTTCGTTTGGTACTAAGCTGGGCGATTACGTCATTGCCTACGCACTGCCAGATGCTAAATAAGTTTCTGGTTTGATGTGACAAAGGCGGGCTGCGAAGCCCGCCTTTTTTATTGTCTCACTGCCTGCACTCTGGCGTATCGCATCGTTATGAAGAAGCTAATGGTTGTTCGAAGCGCCATACCTGTCGCCGTTACGGCTTCTTTAACACCCGCGCATTTAACAGCGCGCACAGCGCCATGATCACACAGGTCGCCAGAAACACTGGCCGCATGCCGAAAGCACCACCGACAAACCCGCCAAATAACGGACCTGAGACCTGACCGACATACTGGGCCGAAGTCGAATACCCCAACATTTTCCCCACCTGCCCTTGCGGCACATTGTGGCGAATCAGCGCCGTCACGCACGGCATCAAACCGCCCAACGCCATGCCCATCAGAAAACGCAGCACCACTAATTGCCAGGCTTGAGTAATAAACGCCTGCGGGATTAACAACAGGGCACAAACGACCAGGCCGTAAACCAGCACGCGGCCATGCCCTACCCGATCCGCCAGGCGCCCCAAACGCGGCGCAGAGAGAATACTGCCCAGCGCAGCCGCCGCCATCACCACGCCCGCCGTCACCGTAATCGCATGATCGCCCTGCACGAACTGACCGATATACAGCGTGATAATCGGTTCAATCGACATATTGGCAAAAATCAGCAGCATGCCTGATAACCACATCAGTCGCACCAGTGGCAGATTGACCGGCTTCTCACTCTCATCGTGAGTTTGCACCGTCTTTTTACCCGGCTGACGCGGCGCTTCTTTTAATAAAAAGGTGGTGGCAAGGAAGGCGAGGAAAATCACGGCGCCGGTCAGCCAGAAGGTATGGCGAATGCCAATCAGCGGTGGCAACACCCCGCCCAGCAGTGGCCCCACCACGTTGCCCGCCATAATGCCGGAAGACAACACGCCCAGCGCCCAACCGGTCTGCTCTTTTGGCGTTTGCGCCGCGACCATGATGGTTGAACCCGATGCGTAGCCCCCCAATAATCCCGCCAGCAAACGCAAGGCAACCAGTTGCCACGGCGCCGTCGCCATGCCAATCAGCGGCATGGCAATCGCCATTCCGAGGCTGGCACGAATCAACATCAGTTTGCGGCCATAGCGATCCGCCAGTTTGCCCCACAACGGTGCGGTTAACGCGGCGCTGAGGAAAGTGGCACCATATGCAGCACCCGACCAGCGCGCAATCGCGGCAGGTTCCTGCACGCCAAGTTGCTGCACATAGAGTGGCAGAAACGGCAGCAGCAACGTCATCGCCACAATGGTGCTGAACGAACCCAGCACGCAGACAAACAAATTACGTTTCCAGTGTTGCTGCTCAGGCGCTAACACTGTTGATGATTGCGACATAGTCATTCCCTGTTTTTGCTTTTTTAGCAGGCTAACAGCGGAGCACGACATAAAACAGGGAGAGAGAGATATTTGCCAAACAGCGTAATATTGTTGTCAGGCAACAACAATTAACTGCCGCTCAAGGCATTAATTAACGCATCACACAGCAACGTCACGGGGGATGAAGGTTGCGGCTGCTCTTTGAGCAGCAGATAACTGTGTAAACGATCCATTTGCCACTCAGGCAACACCTGTTGGATCTCGCCGCGCCCCAGCGCCTCTTGCGTCATATACGCTGGCAAATAAGCGATGCCGGTGCCGGCCAGCGCCGCATTCAGCAGCGCCATGCTGTTATTGGCGCGGAAACGGCTATGCACATCCAACGCCAGCCGCTGTTTATCGCGGCGAAACGGCAGTGCGGCAGTATGCGCGGGACCGTGGAACAGCAACAAATCGTGACGTGTCAGGCGCTCTGGATGGTCGATAGCGGGATGCGCTGCCAGATAATCCGGCGTGGCATAGAGTCCCCACTCGATGGTGCTCAGTTCGCGATAATTAGCGACTTCCGGCGCACGCGCACGAATCACGATTGCCACATCCGCGCTGGGCTGCGGATCGTCACTGGTGGTGAGGTCGAGATCGACATTGATATGAATATGACGGCGGATAAAGTCATTTAGAGTGGGGACGACGCACTGGCAGCCATAGGTGATTGGCGCCTGTAAGCGCACATTACCCGCGGGCAGTTGATGAACCTGCTGCACAAACGCATCGGCGCGGTGCATCTCTTCCAGCATGCGGGTACAAAACGGATAGTAAGCCTGACCCAGCTCGGTCAACGCCACTTTCCGCGTGGTGCGCTGCAGCAGTTTGATGCCGAGTCGCACTTCCAGCCGCGCGATTTCGCGACTGACATGCGATTTAGAGACACCTAAGGTTCGCGCGGCTTCGCTAAAGCTTTGCCGCTCAACGACGCGCGCAAACAGCATCATGGCGGTGAGATTATCGCTGTTGTCCATGTTCTCTGGTGGTTAACAAACTGAGAACAGCAGCTTAAAAGTAAAAGCCGCAATAAGCACCGAATTTAATCAGCGAACGGGGTGGAGCGGCGTAATTTATCGCGCAATCCCTTCGCGATTTACTGCGCAATAAATTGCGCCGCTACGTCTACTTTGCAGATCACTATCAGCGTCATCAATCAACTGGCCACCGCCAGCGGGAACAACAAACGTTCCTGTTCAACGCGGCGCTGACGACGCAATTGACCCGGCGTGACGCTGAAGTAGTTCTTAAAGGTGCGGGTATACGCCTGCTGCGTATCAAACCCGTAGCTCATCGCCACCTGCAGAATCGCTTCATCGCTGTTGATCAGCGTGAGCGCGGACTCAGTCAACCGGCGCTGACGGATGTACTCTGCCAGAGAAAAACCGGTGTGCTGACGGAACAGACGTTGCAGATGCCAGCGGGAGTATCCCGAGCGGCGTGCTACTTCATCCAGATGCAAATCGTGCCCTAAGTTGTCTTCAATCCAGTCCAGCAAACTACGGATAAATTCGCGCTGATTCATGGGAACCTCCTGCTTCGACAATATGTCCAGTGCAGTCACTGTAGCGCGTTAAATTTATCCCTTAATTAGCAGAAAATTAGCGCAGAATTAGCAAGAGGGGAAATGGGTGCTCCGCCTTAATAAGTCCAGCGGCAGAAAGGCAGCAAGAGCGTGAATCCTCAGGCTCTTATATAAGTCAGTGACGGGGGTGAATGCTCGCAGCTAACGCCTCTGCAGCGGGAAGTATGACGGAGGGTAATTCTGGCCTAATTATCTGGCGCTACACTGCGTCCATCAGTTTGGGAGAACACTATGCGTGTGCTGCTGGTAGAAGATGATGAAATGATTGGCGCCAACTTGCAGCAGGCGCTGGAAGCGGCGGGCTGGTCGGTGGACTGGGTGCGCGATGGCGTATTTGCCACCAATGCCTGGGCCGAAGGCGGTTATACCTGCGTGCTGCTCGATCTCGGTTTACCGCGTGAAGACGGTATTCACGTATTGAAGCGTGCGCGTACGCGTGGCGATATGACGCCCGTGCTGGTGCTGACTGCGCGTGACACGGTGCAACAACGCATTCAGGGACTCGACAGCGGCGCCGATGACTATTTGCTTAAACCCTTTGATCTGCAAGAGGTACTGGCGCGCATGCGTGCAATCACCCGACGTCGTCACGGAGCGGCGGATTCCCTGTTAGGCAGTGGCGATGTGCAGCTGGATATGATGACGCGCGAAGTGCTGTACAAAGGCCAACGCGAACAGCTGACTGCACGCGAATATGCCCTGCTCTACGCTCTGCTGGAGCGACCAGGTGCCATACTGTCACGCGAACAATTAGAGAACCGCATTTACGGCTGGGGTGAAGAAGTCACCAGCAACGCCGTTGATGTACTGATCCACGGCATGCGCCGCAAGCTCGATAACGAAGTGATTCGCAACGTGCGCGGTTTGGGCTGGCGAGTACCGGCAATATGAAACCTTTCACTTTTATGCGCTCCCTGCGTAACAAACTGCTCGCCACGCTGGTGCTGCTGCACCTGGCGATGATCGGCGGCGTCACCTGGTATTTCTACCATTGTTATGGCGACATGATGGGCACCATGAAGGACGATCAGCTCGCCAAGATTGCTGATGCCTGGTCCTCCAGCCAGCGTATGCCTGCGCTGATGCCAATGGTGATGCAGCAAGAGAAGCTGAAGAGCACCTACATCGTTCAGCTGTGGGACACCAATAATCATCTGCGTGCCAGCTCATGGCCTGCTTTACAGGCGCCGCTGCAGGCAAAAAAAGGCTGGTCCGATTTAAAAGTCGGCGACTGTGGCGATGACTGTGACTGGCGCGTGTATACCCGTCCCGGCGAACTGGGCAGTGAAATCGGTAATATTCAGGTTTTACACAACATCGGCTACATGAAAAGTTTGATGGTGAAGCGGGTGCTGTCCGCCATCATTCCCTTAATGCTGATGATGCCGCTGTCACTGCTGGTGATCTGGCTGGTAGTACGTGCCATCACGCGAGATTTGCGCGTTGCCTCGCGACAGATTGCCGCACAAGAAACAATGCATCCACACTCGGTATCGCCGGATGGCTTACCGGATGAAGTGCTACCGCTGGTGGCTGCTTATAACTCTCTGCTCGATAAGCTACGGGCAGCCTGGTCATCGCAGCGACAGTTCCTTGAAGATGCGGCACATGAACTGCGCACGCCGGTTACCGCCGTCACCTTGCAGCTGGAAAATCTGCGCCAGCATATTCAGCCTGGTGAAGCCAGTCGCCAGTTTGATCAGCTGGAAGCAGGCGTCACGCGCACCCGCCATCTGGTGACGCAGTTGCTGAATATCTCGCGCCAGGAAGATCAGTCGGTGGTGGCCACGGTGGAAACCATCCAGCTCGATGATTTGCTGAAAGAGAGCATCGAGCAGTTGATGGTGGTCGCCGATAAACGCGGCATTGATATCGGTTTTAATGGCACCACGCACTATCGCCTGCACGCCAGCCGTTCCGATTTGCGTAGCCTGTTTGATAACCTCATCGGCAACGCGATGCTGCACACGCCGGAAGGCAGCCTGGTAGATGTGCTACTGCATCGCGTGGGCAATCACACCGTGGTGGATATCGTCGATAACGGGCCGGGCATGCCGGAGTCCTTTATCGAACGCGCCTTTGATCGCTTCACCCGTTCGCCAGATGTACAGGCGCAAGGCAGCGGTTTGGGTCTGTCGATTGTGCGCAGCGTAGCGCAGAAGCATCAGATGCAGGTCGCGCTGTCGAACTGCCATAACGCCCAGGGACAAATCTCCGGCCTGCAGGTGCGTGTGACCTTGCCATAACCGACGTGTCGCTACCGCCTTGAATATCCAGCGCGGTAGCGGCACAACGTATTGCGTCTTTTCCTCATCTAAATCGCCCTACACGATGAACCACGCATTTTTCGCCGCCAAATTTTAAAGGCGCATGATAAATCGTGCCGCTACGTTCTTTTTCTGCATCTGACATTTTTGCGGTTGTACGCGACAACGTAAACGGTTGCGGGGTTCCGTTCGCCACACGGTATTTATGTGATCAAAATCACATATTCAGTGAATCAAAATGCAACACATTTTGACAAACGTGATCAAAATCTATTTCCTATCGCTCTGTTACAGGCACATTACGCACATTTGAAAATTCGGCGATTCAGACCGGATAAAAACAACACACGGCCCATCCCCTGGGATCGATTTCACTCGATTGCGGCGCAACCGCAGCAATCACTAGCATGTGGTTAATAAAATAATGAAATTTAAAGCATTGATAGCAGGGGCCTTACTGGCCAGCAGCTGGACCGGCGCGGCACAAGCGGCAGACAGCGATCCGCAGTATCTTTCAGACTGGTGGCATCAGAGCGTTAACGTCGTGGGCAGTACGCACACCCGCTTCGGGCCGCAGTTCAACAATGACGTGTATCTCGAATACGAAGCCTTTGCTAAAAAAGACTGGTTCGATTTCTACGGCTATGCGGACTTGACCAACTTCTTTGGCGTGGGTAACAGCAACGCTAACGGCATTTTTGACCACGGTTCGCCGCTGTTCATGGAAATTGAGCCACGTTTCTCTATCGATAAACTGACCGGCACCAGCCTGGCGTTTGGTCCGTTTAAAGAGTGGTATTTCGCGAACAACTATATCTATGACATGGGCCGCAACGCTTCACAGCGTCAGAACACCTGGTACATGGGTCTGGGTACCGACATCGATACCCACAGCGATATCGGTCTGTCATTGAACGTGTATGCCAAATACCAGTGGCAGAACTACGGTGCAGCGAACGAAAACAGCTGGGATGGTTATCGCTTCAAAGTGAAATACTTTGTGCCGATTACCGATCTGTGGGGCGGCAAGCTGAGCTACATCGGCTTCACCAACTTCGACTGGGGTTCAGACCTGCGCGATGAGACCGGTCCATCACGTACCAGCAACTCGATCGCGTCCAGCCACATTCTGTCGCTGAACTACGATCACTGGCACGTTTCTACCGTGGCACGTTATTTCCACAATGGCGGTCAGTGGGCGGATGGACAAGAGCTGAACTTCGGCAACGGTCCGTTTGAAGTGAAATCAACCGGTTGGGGTTACTACCTGGTCGTGGGTTACAACTTCTAATTAGCTAGATCCTTAGCGGCGCAATTTTCGCGCGTTACTGAAACGGCAATATCGCTATCAGAAACGCATTAAATTGTGCCGCTACGTAGGCTGACCGGCTGTAAAACCCTGCCCGTCAAATCTGCGGCTTATAGGCATTCACCATCCACGGCACGCCGAACTTATCGGTAAACATGCCGAAACCGTGCGCCCAGAACGTCGGTTCCCACTTTTTCGTCACTTCCCCACCCTCTGACAACGCGTCAAACCAACGTTTACCCTGCGCTTCATCTGGCGTGGATAGACTCACGGAAAATCCGGCATAACTTGCCTGCTGTGCACCGTCGCTCATCATTAATTCACCCTGCCCGATGCGCAGATGGGCATGCATGATCTGTTCAGGCGAGAAGGTCACGCCAGAGGGGCAACCTTCATCTTCGACGGTGGTTTCATCGGGCATATCGCCAAAGGTCATTTTAAACAGCAGTTCGCCGTCGGTGGCCGCAAGATAGAAGGCTATCGCCTCTTCACAGCGACCGTTGTAAAACACATAAGGTGTAATTTGCATGGTCAGTTCTCCACAATTGGAACGTCCAGTGCAAGTGTAGTGCGCAATAAGTAATCAGCTGCGAGCCAGGCCGCACTCTTACCTTTGTTGACAATAGCGGCGGAACAGCTGAGCCATATACGCGCTCATTGGGGTCAGCGCCGTGTCTTTCCGCTGGATCAAATAGAAGGTGGCTTTGGGTAGCGGATCGTCAAGATCGAGGGCAATGAGCTGCCCACCGTGCGTCGGATCTTCGATCACATCGCGCGAGATGATGCTGACAAAATCACTTTTGGCGACCAAACTGGTGCAGGCCATAAAGGTTTCGCAGGTCACCACGATCTTCGGTGCCATACCGCGCTCGCCAAACAGATCGTGCAGCAAGCGGTAATAACTGCCCTGCGGGGTCGGCATGGTCCAGTCGCAGTGCTGCAACTCATTCAGTGAGCGGGCATGCGCCATCGGATGGCCTTTACGCATCACCACCTGATAGTCACGCTCCATTAGCCGCTCAAAAATCAGCTCCTGATCCAGATGATGTTGATCGTAGGTATTAATGGTGAAATCCAGCGCGCCCTGACGCAGTTCATGCACCATCGACACCAGTTGCCCCTCAACGATACGCACCTTCACCAGCGGGTATTCACGATGAAACTGAGTGATCACCTGCGGCATGATAGTGCGCGCAATACTGCCGCCCACGCCGATATTCACCCGCCCCCCTGCCAATCCCAATCGCTGCTGAATATCCTCCTGCGCCACGCGCAATTCTTCCAGCACCAGACTGGCATGACGAAAAAAGTTATCACCGATATCCGTTAGCGTGACGCCTTGCTGACGACGTTCGAACAAACGTGCGCCAAGCGCCAGCTCCAGTTCCTGAATCGCTTTGGTCAGCGCAGGCTGTGAAAGTCCCGATAAGCGGCTGGCAGCGCGAATACTGCCCTGGCGGGCCACATCGACAAAAGCGCGCAGCTGATGAAGTTTGAGGTTGGCAGGCATGATTTTTGTGATAACCGTTGTTTATCAGTGACAAGATATTCGCATCTTATGCGCACCAATACCATTGTGTAGATTCGGGATAATGCATAAAAAACCAACACAAAGGATATGCCGATGAAAAACCTCTCCGACCTCGTCAACGCGCGGATTCCGCAGATGCAAAGCTGGCGTCGCGACCTCCACCATTTTGCCGAATCGGGCTGGCTGGAGTTCCGTACTGCAACGATAGTGGCCGAAGAGCTGCATCGTCTTGGTTATCAGCTCAAGCTCGGCCGCGACGTGATCGATGCCGATGCGCGCATGGGCTTACCTTCTGACGAGGTGCTGGCACAGCAGGAAGCCCGCGCACTGGAACAAGGCGCACTGCCACAGTGGATCTCACATTTCTCAGGCGGCTTCTGCGGCGTAGTCGCCACGCTGGAGACCGGTCGTCCCGGCCCGGTGATGGGCTTCCGTGTCGATATGGATGCGCTGGACCAGAACGAAAGCCGTGATGCCGACCACCTCCCTACCCGTGAAGGATTTGCCTCCTGCAACCCCGGCATGATGCACGCCTGCGGTCACGATGGCCACACTACCATCGGTCTGGCGCTGGCGGGCGTGTTGATGGAGATGAAAGATCAGCTCAGCGGCACGATTAAAATTATCTTCCAGCCTGCCGAAGAGGGCGTGCGTGGCGCTAAAGCGATGGTGGCCGCAGGCGTGGTGGATGATGTGGATCTGTTTACCGCTATCCATCTCGGCACAGGCGTACCTGCTGGCGAAATCGTTTGCGGCAGCGACAGCTTCCTGGCCACCACCAAACTGGACGTCAATTTCACTGGCGTCGGCGCGCATGCGGGCGGTAAACCAGAAGAGGGTCGTAACGCCTTGCTGGCCGCCGCGCAAGCTACACTGGCGCTGCACAACCTGCCACAACACAGCGGCGGTGTCGCACGCGTCAACGTAGGTGTGTTGCAGGCGGGATCCGGACGCAACGTGGTACCCGATTACGCCCTGATGAAAGTGGAAACCCGTGGCGTCAGCAATCAGGTTAACGATGACATCTATCAGCAAGCCCTGCGCGTGATTTCCGGCGCGGCGGCGATGTATGGCGTTGAGTACGACATCAAACTAATGGGTGGCGCACGCAGCTGTACCCCAAGCCAGCCGTGGGTCGATTTTATCCACCAGCAGGCCGATGCCATGGGGATTTTCACCTCGGTAGTGGATACCAAAAAGCAGGCGGCGGGTTCGGAAGATGCCACATACATGCTGGAGCGCGTGCAGCAGCGTGGCGGTCAGTCATCCTATGTGATCTTTGGTTGCGATCTGGCGGCAGGCCACCACAACGCGAAGTTCGATTTTGACGAAGCGATCATGGCTACGGCGGTGCAAACCCTTGCGACGCTGGCGCTGAACCAGGCACAGTTTGGAGGTCAGCGATGAGCCATCACGATTTTATCGATCGTTACATCAACGAAAACCAGCCGCGCTTCACCGCCCTTAGCGATGCCATCTGGGATGTACCGGAAACCCGCTTTGAAGAGACGCAATCCGCCGCCATTCTGGCCGATGCGCTGGAGCAGGAAGGCTTTGCCGTCGAGCGTGGCGTCGGCAATATCGACACCGCCTTTATCGCCAGCATCGGCAGTGGAAAACCGGTGATTGCTATCCTCGGTGAGTTTGATGCGCTGGCCGGTTTGAGCCAGCAATCAGGCTGCGCCACACCACAACCACTGGTGGAAAACGGCAACGGGCACGGCTGCGGCCATAATCTGCTGGGCACCGCCGGACTGGCCGCGGCCTTCGCCATCAAGGCATGGTGGGCGGAGAACAGCCAGCGCGGCACGCTACGCTTTTACGGTTGCCCAGGCGAGGAAGGCGGTTCTGGCAAAACCTTTATGGTGCGCGAAGGGCTGTTTGATGACGTGGATGCCGCTGTCACCTGGCATCCTGAAGGCTTCAGCGGCATGTTCAACCTCAGCACGCTGGCCAATATCCAGGCCGCATTTCACTTCAAAGGCGTGGCCGCGCACGCCGCTAACTCGCCGCATCTGGGCCGCAGTGCGCTGGATGCCGTCACCCTGATGAACACCGGTGCCAATTTCCTGCGCGAACATATCGTGCAGGAAGCGCGCGTGCACTACGCCGTGACCAACACCGGCGGCGTTTCCCCCAATGTGGTGCAAGCCGATGCCGAAGTGCTGTATCTGATCCGCGCGCCAGAACTCGATCAGGCACAGGATATTTATCAGCGGGTGATCAATATCGCCAAAGGCGCGGCCCTGATGACCGACACCACCATGACGGTGCGCTTCGATAAAGCCTGCTCCAACTATGTGCCGAATCGCGCGCTGGAAGCGGTGATGGAGCGCAACTTGCATCAGTTTGGCTTGCCCGAGTACAGCGCGGAGGAGCAGCAGTTCGCCGCCGAGATTCGTGCCACGCTAACGAAGGACGATCTGCGCAATGCGCGTTTGAACGCAGCGCGCACCGGCGGCGAGGCAGGCGTGGCATGGACCGAGGCGCTGGGCGACAAAATTTTGATGGATGAAGTGGCACCGTATGCCATAACGCGCGAGCTGCTGTATGGCTCAACCGATGTCGGCGATGTGAGTTGGGTGACGCCAACCGCGCAGTGCTTTGCGCCTTGCTTCGCCTTTGGTACCCCGCTGCACACCTGGCAACTGGTGGCGCAGGGCCGCACTTCGCTGGGCCACAAAGGCATGTGTCTGGCCGCCAAAGTGATGGCCGCCACCGCGCTGACCTTGTTGCAGGATGAAGAAGCACTGGCGCGCTGCCGCGAAGAGTTCCAGCGCGTGCGCCGCGAACAGCCCTACAGCTGCCCGATTCCGGCAGATGTGACGCCATCAAAATTATAAAAGCCTTAGCGGCATAAAAGATTCAATCCGGCGCAAACCCGGATGCAGTAACCCAAAAATAAAAACTAAAGCTCCAAATAATTCGAGTCGCAGTAAGGCGGCAAGTGCGGGCAGCTCCAGGAGCTGACATCAGTCAGTGACGGGGGTGCCCGCACGCAGACAACGCATCTGCGGCTTGAAGTATGACGGGCGCAAATACAACAGACATGACGAGGAATAACCGATGGAAGTGACCACGGAGAACCGCAGCCCAGGGAAGCTGTTTAGCTGGATTGAGCGGGTCGGCAACAAAGTGCCCAACCCGTTCTTACTGTTTGTCTATTTGATCGTGATATTGATGGTCGCCACCGCGATTATCAGCTACTTCGATCTGGCAGTGAAAAATCCCACCAATGGCGAACTGGTACGGGTAAACAACCTGCTGAGCGTGGCCGGGATTCAATGGATTCTGCCTAACATCATCAAAAACTTCAGCGGCTTTACCCCGCTGGGCTCGATTCTGGCGCTGGTGATTGGTGCGGGTCTGGCGGAGAAAGTCGGCCTGCTGCAATCGCTGATGGTGAAGATGGCCTCACGCGTGAGCCGCCGCTACGCCAGCTATATGGTGCTGTTTATCGCCTTCTTCAGCCATATCTCATCGGATGCCGCACTGGTGGTGATGCCACCGCTGGGCGCGCTGATCTTCCTCGCCGTGGGTCGTCATCCGGTGGCGGGTTTACTGGCGGCTATCGCGGGTGTCGCTTCCGGCTTTACCGCCAACCTGCTGATCGTTACCACCGACGTGCTGCTCTCCGGCATCAGTACCGAAGCGGCGAAAGCGGTGAGCGATACCGTGCACGTGAGTGTGATCGATAACTGGTTCTTTATGGCCAGCTCGGTGATTGTGCTGACGATTGCCGGTGCCATCCTTACTGATAAGTTTGTCGAGCCGCGTCTTCCTGCGTGGAACGGCGGCAACAACGATCGCCTGCCGCCGCTGACCGCGCTGGAGAACCGGGGCCTGCGGGCTGCGGGCATTGCCGCGCTGGTGTTTATCGCCCTGATGGCCCTGCTGGTGGTGCCAGAACATGCCCCCCTGCGTAACCCGAAAACCGGCGGCATCATTCCTTCGCCGTTTATTCAGGGCATTGTGCCGATCATCATCCTGTTCTTCTTTGTGGTGGCGATTGCTTACGGCGCCGTGACAAAGCAAATCCGTCGGGCCGATGACATCCCGCAGCTGCTGGTGGATCCGATGAAGAGCATGGCGGGCTTTATTGTGATGGTGTTCCCGCTGTCGCAGTTTGTCGCCTTCTTTAACTGGAGCAACATGGGCAAATTCATGGCGATCGGTCTGACCGATATGCTGGAAAGTGCCGGCATCAGTGGCGCGCCCGCGTTCCTCGGTTTGATGTTCCTGTCGGCATTCTTGTGCATGTTTATTGCCAGCGGCTCAGCCATCTGGTCGATTCTGGCGCCAGTGTTCGTGCCGATGTTTATGCTGCTCGGATTCCATCCGGCCTTCGCGCAGATGATTTTCCGTATCGCGGATTCTGCCGTATTGCCCCTCGCGCCGATGTCACCGTTCCTGCCGCTGTTCCTCGGATTCCTGCAGCGATACCAAAAAGATGCGCAACTTGGCACCTATTATGTGCTGATCTTCCCGTATCCGGTGGTGTTCTTTATCAGCTGGATCATCCTGCTGCTGGCATGGTACGCACTGGGTTTACCGATTGGACCGGGCGTTTACCCCAGCCTGCATTAATCGCATCGCCATGGACGGCGATCACACTTCTGTGAACTGCAACGTAGATTGCGAAAATGTCACCGTTGCCCCTCTCGGCAACCCGCGATGAATTGATTATCCTGCTATTCCTTCGCTTGCTAACGGTTAATTATTTTTAAAACCCATAAAACCGTGCGAGTTCTGCAAACACCGAGGTTTATCCAATAATGACAACAATCACTTCGACAGGGATGGCGAACGATCACATCGCAGCGGATCGCCGCACCTTAGCCGGGCGCATCGATGCACTGCCCTCATCCGCAGGCTTATGGCGTTTTATTACGCTGCTGGCGCTGGGCGGTTTTTTTGAGCTCTACGATCTGTTTGAAACCGGCTATATCAGTTCTGGTCTACTGGCTGCTGGCGTGTTTCATACCGGCTCGGAAGGGGTCTTCGGCATTGCTGACCAGGCTGCCTTTGCTTCTGCCACTTTCCTCGGCCTGTTCGTCGGCGCCAGCCTGCTAGCCCCATATGCCGACCGCTTTGGTCGCCGTCTGACCTTTATGTGCGCACTGGCATGGTATGGCGTGTTCTCGCTGTTGATGGCCTTCCAGCAGAGCGCTGAAATGATCATCCTGTTCCGCTTCCTGGTCGGTATCGGCCTCGGTGTTGAGCTGGTGACCATTGATACCTATCTGTCCGAATGGGTGCCTGCTCATCTGCGCAGCCGCGCCTTTGCCTACTCTTTCTTTATCCAGTTCCTGTCGGTGCCTGCCGTGGCGCTGATGTCATGGTGGCTGGTACCGCAAACTATTCTCAACCTTGAAGGCTGGCGCTGGGTGGTGATCGCCGGTGCGGTTTGCTCGCTGGTGATCTGGCTGATTCGTAAAAACCTGCCGGAATCGGCGCGCTGGCTGGCGCAGCAGGGCCGTCATCAGGAAGCGCATAAGGTGCTGAGTGAGATGGAAAAACGCTGCGGGATTGCGCCGGGCGAAGATTTCTCTGACAGCGATGCCGCAGCAGCGTTGCCAAAAAAAGGTCGCTTCAGCGAGATTTGGTCACCGGCTTACCGCAAGCGTACGCTGATGCTGGTCGTGATGAACTTCTTCCAGGCAATTGGCTTCTTCGGCTTCGGTAACTGGCTGCCTGCACTGCTGTCCGGCAAAGGCGCAACGGTGACCCACAGCCTGCTGTATGCGTTCTTTATCACCCTGGCTTATCCGCTCGGCTCACTGATTTGCAGTCGCTACGCCGATAAGCTCGAGAACAAATGGCAGATCGTTTTCTCCTCCCTGATGACCGTGGTGTTCGGCACGCTGTTCGCGCTGGCAACCAATCCGGTGCTGATGATCATCTGTGGCTTCCTGATCACCTACAGCAACGCATGGCTGACCTTCAGTTATCACGCTTATCAGACAGAGATTTTCCCAACGCATATTCGCGCTCGCGCAGTCGGCTTCTGCTACTCCTTCAGCCGCCTGTCGACGGTATTCAGCAGTATTTTGATCGGTATTATTTTGCAGTACGCCGGCAGCGAAGGGGTGATCGCCTTTATCGTACTGAGCATGTTGATGGTGATGCTTTCAGTGGGGATTTTCGGTCCGAAGACGCGCGGGCTGGATTTGGAGAATATTTAACAAGACGTAAGGTGTATTGATATCCAGCAGTAAGTAATGGGTGATAACGCAGTCTGGAGCCGCTTAGGGTCTGGCGTTTTGTAAAAAGGCCGCCAATGATGAAAATGGCGGCCCTATCTGGTTAAAGCGGTACGCAAATTTGCGCCCCGCTTTATGTCACTTTACTGCCCTTCCAGCACCTTAATGTCCGCGCTGCCCTGCTTCGACTCGACCGCTTCATCCTTGCGTAGCTTCGCCACATCCTTCGCCGTCACCGACGACTTCACGCCATTACCCCAGCTGCCGCGAATGAAGTTCACCACATCCGCCACCTGGTTGTCGTTCAGACGCCAACCGAATGCCGGCATGGTGATGGCTGACGGGGCGCCCTGCACGCCAGGCAAGGTGCCGCCCACCAATACGATGTGTATCAGCGAGGTCGGGTCCTCCGCCATGACGACCGGGTTGCCGCGCAGTGCCGGGTAGAAACGTTGATAACCGCTGCCGTCGGTCTTATGACAGGCCGCACAGCTATCGACATACACCGAAGCACCTGGCTGGCTGTCATCGCCCTTCCACAACGCTTTGGCGACCGCATCATCCTGCGTGAACACCGTCTGGCTAGCGTCCTTCGCGCCCAGCGACTTCAGATATTTGGCAATCGCGCTGATATCTTCATCGTTGAGATATTGCAGGCTGTGCTGCACCACGTCGGTCATGCCACCAAATACGGCGGTGTGATCGTTGCGGCCAAAGCGCAGGAACTGCTTCAGATCGTCTTCGCTCCAGCGGCCTAAACCATCACGGTTGTCACCGCGCAGATTGCTGGCGGTCCAGCCATCAATCGGTGCGCTACTGCCTGACAGGTAATCATTGCCTTCGCCGTTGGTCAGCGCTTTTTCCTGCATGGTGATGCTACGCGGTGTATGGCAGGCACCGCAGTGACCCAGACCTTCCACCAGATAGCGACCACGAGCTAGCGCCGGATCTTCCTGCGCGGCGGGCTGGAACGCTTTCACGTCTGGCGCGAAGATGCCACGCCAGATGGAGAGCGGCCAGCGCATCGACAGCGGCCAGGGAATGTCGCTGTCTTTGTTGGCCTGCGCCACCGGCTGTACGCCATGCATAAAGTAGGCATACAGCGCCTGCATGTCTTCATCGCTGACTACCGCGTAGGACGGATATGGCATCGCCGGATAGAGCGTCTCGCCATTTTTCGCCACGCCATGACGCACCGCTTTCTGGAAATCGTCGTAGCTGTAGTCACCAATACCGGTGGTTTTATCCGGGGTGATGTTAGTGGAGTAAATGGTGCCAATTGGCGTCGCCATCGGTAAGCCACCGGCAAACGGCTTGCCGCCCTCGGTGCTGTGGCACGCCACGCAGTCACCCGCGCGTGCCAGATACTCACCGCGCTTCACCAGAGCGTCCGAACCTGCTTCGTCCGCCACTGCGGCGAACGTCATCGTGCCCAGAAACAGGGCCAAAATGCTTTTGATCATCGCCGTGTTCCTTATGCCTGAACCAGGGGGCCGGGGTTCTTCAGATACTGTTCGCGGATAGCTTTAGCTGACCAATAGCTCAGCGCCGCCACCATGCCGGTTGGGTTATAGCCGAGGCCCTGCGGGAACGCAGAGGCACCTGGCACAAACACGTTAGGCACATCCCAGCTCTGCAGATAACGGTTCACCGCGCTGGTTTTCGGATCTTCACCCATGATCGCACCGCCGCTCATATGCGTGGTCTGGTACACGGTGGTATCGAAGTGAGAGCCTGGTCCTTTGGCGCCACCGATGATCATTTTCGGGTTCATCGCTTCGGTGATCTTGCGCATCTTACCGACCATAAACTGCGCCATCTTGATGTCGTTGTCCTGCCAGTCAAAGGTCATGCGCAGCAGCGGCTGGCCATAGACATCTTTGTAGTTCGGATCGAGATCGAGATAGTTGGCGCGATACGACTGGTGCGCGCCGTGCGCATCCATCGAAATATGATGGTTATAGGTATCAGCCACAGCGGCTTTCCACTGGCTGCCCCAGTTTGGCGTGCCTTTCGGCGTCGGCAAACCGGAGATCGGTTTGGTACCCGCCTGGTTCACCCAGAACGGGGAGCCGCCAACAAAACCATGTGGGCCGTGGTCGAAGTTGTCTGCGTTGAAGTCATCCACTGCCACGCCCGCACCGCCCGCACCAATAAACGGGTTGGTGGTGGTGTTTTTGTCGAACAGCGCTTTCAGGGTCGAGATGTTCTGATAGGCGAAGTTACGGCCCACCACACCTTCGTTGCTGATCGGGTTGTACGGTTTGCCGATGCCTGACAGCAGCATCAGATGCACGTTGTGGAACTGGAACGCAGACAGGATCACCAGATCCGCTGGCTGCACCACTTCACGTCCCTGACCATCCAGATAGGTCACGCCGGTAGCGCGCTTCTTGTCATCGGTCAGATTGACGCGCAGCACGTAGGAGTTGTTACGCAGTTCAAACTTCGGCTCCTGACGCAGCGCGGGCAGAATATTCACGTTCGGCGAAGCTTTGGAGTACATGTAGCAGGCATATCCGCTGCAGTAACCGCAGAAGTTGCACGGCCCCATCTGCGCACCATAGGTGTTGGTGTACGGGCCAGAGGTGTTGGCTGACGGCATATCATAGGGATGATAACCCACTGATTCAGCAGCCTGGGCAAACAGCTGTGCCGAGTAAGTACGCTTCTGCGCAGGCAGTGGGAAAGCACTGGAACGATCCGGCGCGTAAGGGTTACCGCCTTTCTCTTTGCCTTGCAGCTGGCCTTTGATCGACCAGGCGCTGCCGGATGTACCAAATACTTTCTCAGCCTGATCAAAGAACGGCTCCAGCTCATCATAGCTGACGCCGAAATCCTGAATGGTCATGCCTTCCGGGATGAAGTTTTTGCCGTAGCGCTGCTCGTAGTGGCTGCGCAGGTTCAGCTCCACCGGATCGACACGGAAATGCACGCCTGACCAGTGCAGACCTGCACCGCCGGTGCCGGTGCCCGGCAAAAACGCCGCCAGCTGACGATACGGCACCGCAGTTTGCGAGGCATCGTGACGGATGGTCACGGTGCTTTTCGACAGATCCTGGAACAGCTTTTTACGGATGTTATAGGTCAGTTCATCAATCGACTGCGGATAGGATCCATCAGGATAGGTATCACGATGTGGACCGCGCTCCAGCGCCACCACCGTCAGACCGGCTTCGGTCAGCTCTTTCGCCATGATGGCTCCGGCCCAGCCGAAACCCACCACCACCGCGTCTACTTTTTTCAATTCATTTGCCACGGTTACGCCCTCTCCCCGCGAATATCCACTGACGGGAACGGATAACGTTCACCGCGCTCCACCCAATCCATAAAGTCGGCACGTGCGCCAGGGAAGCCAATCAGCTTCCAGCCCACCATGCCCTGATTTCCACCGTGGATCGGATCGCTGAAGTAACCCTCGCGGGTGTTCTGCAGCAGGAAGGAGAAGAAGGTTTTGCTATTGAGCTGCGGGAACTGTGCCTCACCGCTCTCAAACGTGGTCAGCAGTGCGTCCTGCTGTTCGCCGGTTAGCTCAGCGAACACTTTGCCGTGCTGCTTTTTGCTCCAGCCATCGGCATCGGCCAGACCCAGACGATAAATCTGCTGCGGCACCAGCGGAGACTGATAACCCAGCTCTTTAGGCAGATCGGGATTGAACGGCCCCTGCATATACCAGTTGCTGCCGGTGGCATACGGCGTGTTCATCTGACGATCGATAAACTCCGGCACACCGGCTTCCAGTGCGCCAGGCCCGCGTTCATCATTGGGGATCAGGCGCGCCACTGCCGCGGTGATAAAGGCGAACTCTTCCGCCGTAAACCAGCTTGGCTGATAAGCGCGTGCTTGTTGAGGTGCGACGGGTTGCTCTGCTGCTCCTGCGGCCATCGGCACCACTAACGCGCCCATTGCCGAACCGCCAACGGCCATGGCTGGCGCCAGGGTGATGGTTCTCAGCAGAAAGTCCCTGCGACTGTGACCATTTTTTTGTTCTGACATGACATTGCCTCATTACCACATGAATGCGGTATGAAAGTTAACTCGTTGCGTTGTATTGTTTTTTTAGTTGTGGCTTAAGGGATACAGCGTCACTGTTACCGGTAACAGTGCACATAGTGTAACACCACAACTGTTATTAATTTAGTTTCTCGAAACAAATGCGCACAAAATACTTAACAAGTCATGGTGTCGCTTTACATCGCAGCAGGGATGCTGTCATCGTCAGATACAACCCACAACAGACAAAGCACTGTCTGACGCGGTATAAAAGAGTACACACAACAGCGGAGTGCCTATGTTTAAGTCCTACTTTCCGCGGCCAGCGCTGTTTTTCAGCTCGGCCGCGATTTGGAGTTTGATTGCGATTTTTGCCTGGTTTGGCTTTTTCAATGATTTTCCAGCACGCTGGCCTGCGCTACAGGCCGCAATGCAGCAGCCATTGCCAACCAATGCCAGCCGCTTTATTCATGCGAGCCAACTGTGGTTTTATGCCTATTACTGGATTGTCGCAGCGATTTTCGCCCTTGCATGGAAGGTGATCGAAAACCATCCGTGGCAGCGCTGGTCAGTGTGGGGCGCAGCATTAATCATCTTTGTCACCTGGTTTGGTGTGCAGGTCGGCGTAGCGGTTAATGCCTGGTATGGTCCATTCTATGACTTGATTCAAAAAGCCTTAACCAAAGCCGGATCGGTGCAGATTGCTGAATTTTACCAGCAGGTTCTTGCCTTTTTAGGTATCGCATTGATTGCGGTGGTGATTGGCGTGATGAACTCATTCTTTATCAGCCACTGGGTGTTCCGCTGGCGCACCGCGATGAACAATTACTACATGCACAACTGGCAGCGCCTGCGCCATGTGGAAGGTGCCGCTCAGCGTGTGCAGGAAGACACCATGCGATTTGCCAGCACGCTGGAAGATTGGGGCGTGAGTTTTATTCAGGCGATCATGACGCTGGTAGCGTTCCTGCCGGTGTTGATCACCCTGTCACATCACGTGAAAGATATCCCGCTGTTGGGCAATATCCCGTATGCGTTGGTGATTGCGGCGGTGCTGTGGTCGGTGTTTGGCACCGGACTGCTGGCAATCGTCGGGATTAAGCTGCCAGGGCTGGAGTTCCGCAATCAACGTGTGGAAGCGGCCTATCGTAAAGAGCTGGTGTATGGCGAAGACAACGCCGATCGCGCGTCACCGCCGACGGTGAATGAGCTGTTTAGCCGCGTGCGCTTTAACTATTTCCGTCTCTATTTCCACTATCTCTATTTCAACATCACCCGCATTCTCTATCTGCAGGTCGATAATGTGTTTGGGCTGTTCCTGCTGTTTCCATCGATTGTTGCCGGGACCATCACACTCGGTTTGCTCAACCAGATTACTAATGTGTTTGACCAGGTGCGCTCATCGTTCCAGTATCTGATCTCCTCCTGGTCAACACTGGTCGAACTGATGTCGATCTACAAACGTCTGCGCAGTTTCGAGCAGATTCTGTCGGATATCCCGCATCAAGAGATGATGCGCGAGTCGGCGGAGTAAGGTTGTTGTAGCGGCGTTATTTATTGCGCATCTGTCAGCGGTTATATCGCTAGGTGTGCGCGATAAATCGCGCCGCTACCCTTCTCATCAATCAGCTGCTAACACCGCAAACACCTTCTCCACCGCGTACGCACCCGGATCTTTCACCCCATCCAGACTCTGCTGATTCAGATAGGCCGAACGGCCCGCTTTGGCGCTCTGCATTTGTGCCGTGGCATCGGCGCCTTGCTGAGCGGCTTTCGCGGCCGACGCCAGCGACTCACCCGCCACTAACGCTTCCAGTGCCGGTTGCAGTGCATCCACTAACGTACGATGTCCCGGCTGCGCGCCGCCGTAGTGCTTCATGCGCTCCAGACCATGCATTAAGGCCTGCGGCAGTGCGCTGCCCTCTTCCAGTTTTTGCCCGGCGCTGGTGAACAGAATCGACATCAGTACGCCGCTTGAACCGCCCATCACCGTCGCCAGTTGCTCACCGATCAGCGCCATTAAGGTCGGCAACTCATCCAGCGGCAACTGCTTGTCACGCAGGCCGCGCTGAATCTTCTTCGCACCTGCCGCAAAGGTTGAGCCGGTATCGCCGTCGCCGACTTTGGCATCCAGCGCATTGAGTTCGCTTTCCAGATCGATCAACGTCTGCGTCACGCGCTCAACGTGTTTTGCCACTTCAGCGTTGTCGGACGGATCGAAATCCAGCACGCTGCCGACTTTTTCCGCGCTCTGCAAACTGATCGGAGCGAAATCATAGACCGGCACCCAGCCCAGCACCTGCACCGGCGCATTGAGTGCCTCAAGGAAGGGTTCCTCCAGCGCCAGCAATGACAGCGAGAAGCCTTTCATATCCAGGGCACTGACCAGGGTCGCCGGACCGATAAGGTGGGTAACCCGCGCCGCCAGTGGCGATTGCAATACTTCGCGCGTCAACACCGCCAGCTCCAGCTGGGAGAAGCCGCCGAGGTTGTTGATCAACAGCAGCGCCTGTTTGCCGTCTGGCAGCGACTGCGCCAGCTTATCGGTCATAATACTGCTGATTTTTCGACTATTTTGGGTATCCAGTGTCACCACGCCCGGTTCGCCGTGGATGCCCATGCCCAGCTCGCTGTGGCCCGCTTCGACACGTTCATCACGCTTTTCGCCCGGGATATGGCAGGTAGCAAACGCCAGCCCAATCGATGAGGTGGCGTCGATGGCACGCTGCGCCAGCGCTTTGACTTCATCCAGCGATTGCCCCTGCTCGGCAGCAAAACCGGCGATCTTATGCACCAGCACGGTTCCAGCGATGCCGCGCGGTTGAGGATTTTCGGGCAGCGCAATATCGTCCTGCACCATTACCAACTCGACGTTGTAGCCGAGATTTTTCGCTTTCTCCGCCGCCAGCCCGAAGTTCAACCGGTCGCCAGTGTAGTTCTTCACAATCAGCAGACAACCTGCATCGCCCGTGACATTGATGATGGCATTGAGCACCGCATCGACGCTCGGTGAGGCAAAGATATCGCCGCACACCGCCGCCGTGAGCATGCCTTTGCCGACAAAACCGGCGTGCGCCGGTTCATGGCCCGATCCGCCGCCGGAGATCAGCGCCACTTTGCTCTTATCCCAATCTGTGCGCACCACCACGCGGATCTCATCACCGAGATCGAGGCGGCTCAGGTTATGCCAGGGCGTGCTCAGCAAAACCCCTTCGATGGCTTCGTTCACCAGATCGTTTTTCTCATGCATAAAAAACTGGCTCATTGCTTCCTCTCCATTGGTGTTGTCGAGGTAAAAGGTAGCGTATATCGCGGGGCGAGCGGGGAAGGAAAGTGCGGAAATGCAAAGGGCGGCACACGCCGCCCTTGAGTTTCAGATAACTGCCGCTTACAGCGCGATGCGCAGGACGCTATCCGGATTTTTTGGTGGCTCTTTACGGGTGCCCGGCTGCTTAATGCTAACAAACAGCGCTTTACCGTCTGCTGACAGCGCCAGGCTGTTTGGCAGGCCCGGTGCTTTCACCGTGCGCTTCACTTTATAAGAGCTGGCGTCGATGATGCTGATTTCACCCGCTTTGCGATGGGTCACGTACAGCTCGTTGCGATCGGCATTGAACAGCACCGCCAGCGATTCTGGCACATCAATCTTATGAATCACCTGCTGAGTGCGGGAATCCAGCACCAGCACCTGAGGCTGTTTAGAGTCGCTCAGGAAAATGCGATGGCCCTGGGTATCCAGCGCAATATTCAGGAAGAAGTGATCTTTGTCGCCATCAATTTTCTGACGTTTTTCAATCGCGTTCAGGCGCGTATTGATGGTCACCAGTTCGCCATCGGCGTTGGTTACGTACAACTTCTGTGCCGCAGAATCGATGGCCAGGCCAGTACCCATTTTACCGGTGTTCGGTACGGTGCTAACCAGCTTCAGGGTTTTGCCATCCACAACCCACACCACGCTCTGCTCACCGAGGCCGGTGACATACACGCGGTCGGTGGCCGCATCCGCAACCACTTCACGCGGCTGCAGTGGACGGACGGTTTCGCTGCGCTGACGTGCATCCAGCACCAGCGAGTTCAGCACTTTACCGCTGCTGGCATCCACCGAGGTCAGTGCCGCATCGCGTGTATTGCCAAAGAACAGCGTGTTGGTTTTCTGGTTGATGGCGGCGCCAAAGGTCGGCAGATCGGTATTGATGGTCTGCTTCACCGACAGATCCTGCGGATCGAGACGATAAACGGTGCCGCCTTTGGTGCTGGCGTTTTGCGCCGTGGCGAGGAACAGCGCGTTATCGCTGTTGCTGAATGCCAGTTCGTAAGCACCTTTGGAAATCACCTGGTTCAGCGGCTGAGACTCCGCTGCCAGTACCGCAGAGGAAGATAACAGCGCCGTTGCCAGCAGCAATGGACGCAACGCCCATGTTGTTTTAATCGCTTTCATAACTTCTCCATAGCAAATCCACCGCCTCATGGCAGTGAAGTGAAAGCCCGACAATGCAACCAATTTCAGAATGACAGCCCGAGGCGAGCCGACGAAGGATGTTAGTTTTTGAGAATAGTAATCATTTAGGTAGGAAAGTAACAGAATTTTATGCAGTTACCAACGCCGCCAGGGCGCCCTAAGGCACCCTGTCAGCACAGATCGTTAACGCAGACTTATTTGATCAACTCAGCAGTCATGTGCACGCCGTTGTTGAAATTGGCTTCAGTCACTTTATAGGAAGCACCAGCTTTGTGCGCCTGAGCAGCGATTTGCGCTTCTGCACCATCCAGCGTTGAAGCACATGCGGTGACGCTTTGCGCGAAGCTGGCGAATGGCAGAGCAGAGAGAGCGATAACAGCAGCAAAAGTTTTGATAGATTTCATGGTCAATTCCTCAATGATTTTTTATCGGATAAGGCGTCATCGCCTTGTTGAGATAAATAGTAGGCGTGAATTCGATCACAAAAAAGCAGAGAGATTTGCCGTAGTTATTCGATTAATTTGAATATAAAAAGCACATTTGGATTAACCTGTGTGCAAAGGGTTAAAAAACTGGTTTTTTAGAGTGGTGCAGGATTTATGTCTGAAACAGCTGCTTTTCAATCTGTCACCGTTTATGGCTTGAGGCAGGCATTTCAAAGAGATTGCTAACAATACGCACAAGTGTTCAGAAGCAGGCTGGGGCCGCTTTGGGACGGGCAATCCGCAGCGCCGAACAGAATGAGTCTGCCAGGATAGCCCGCAGGACGCGGGCGGAAGGCGGGGCGGCACAGGGACGTGCCATCCCCCGCCGTTCCGTCAGGCAGACGAATGACGTGAGGGCACCGCGTAGCGGCGCGAGGACGCCAGTCCCAAAGCGGCCCCAGCCTGCGTGATTACGCGTGACTAAACACCGGTGCCGCAGGTCAATTAACCGTGATGTCGAACGCGGGTGAAAATAGTGATAGCCGCCAGCAGCATCAGCACGCCGCTGGCGAGGAACACACCGCCCGCGCCGTTGAGATCAAACATCCAGCCACCGGCCGCAGCACCTGCGGTGATCGCCAACTGAATGGTCGCCACCAGCAAACCGCCGCCGGATTCCGCATCATCCGGCACCGCACGGGAGATCCACGTTGACCAGCCGGTCGGCATCGAACCGAATGCCAGGCCCCACATCGCCACGCCGGCACCGACCAGCCACGGCAGATTGCCAAAACTCACCAGCACCACCGCTGTCACACTCATTACCAGCGCCATGCCGGTCAGCGTCAGCGACACGCTGCGCGTCACCAGGTAACCCGCCAGTGAGGTGCCGAAGAAGTTCGCCACGCCAAACGCCAGCAGCACCAGCGACAGCTGATTGATATTGAGCTGCGCGCTGCTTTCCAGGAACGGACGCAGATAAGTAAAGAAGGCAAAGTGTCCGGTGAACATCATGATCACCGCCAGCATGCCCCAGCGCATCAAGCCGTTACGCAGCAGATCCAGCACGCCGCCGCTGCGCGCTTTATTCTCTGGTGGCATCGCAGGCAGTGTGAAGAACTGCCAGAACAGCGCCAGCACGCCCAATGCACCGGTCAGCAGGAAGATATTACGCCAGCCAATAATGCCGCCGAGATAACTGCCCAACGGTGCGGCAATGATGGTCGCCAGCGAAATGCCGCTAAACACTATCGACAGCGCCTTTGGCACCTGATCGCTGGGTACCAGCCGCATAGTGATGGCAGTGGAAAGCGTCCAGAAGCCGCCAATCGCCATGCCGAGCAGCACGCGCGCCAGCAGGATCATTGGCAGATTTTCTGCAAAGGCCACCAGCAGCGCCGAGGCAATCAGCAGCAGCGTAAAGGCCAGCATCACGACACGACGATCGAGACGACGCGTAAGGTTGCCGACCACCAGACTGGTGAGCAATGCCACCAGCGCAGTCACGGTCACCGTTTGGCCCGCTTGCCCTTCGCTCACCTGCAGCGAGTCGGCAATCGGTGTCAGCAAGCTCACCGGCAGAAATTCGGCAGTGATCAGGCCGAACACGCCAAACGCCATGGCAAACACCGCGCCCCATGCGGGTTTATCCACCGCTATACTTGTTTCGACTACTTCAGTATCCAGACTCATTTGCGATCCCCATCACAAAAATTCAGGTTGTAAGCATAGTGAGATGACGCAAGACGATCTATGATACAAAAACTTTGTTTTTTGATAATTCGTCTGGATTCGTATGAGCCGCTATGAAGATCTGACCAGTGAACTGCTGATGGGCATGCGCCTGTACGGCGTGAAATATCAGCGTATCGCCTTACATAACCCTTTTGGTTTGCAATACGATGACGCGCCGGGCAAGGCACAATTGCACTTTGTTGGCCGTGGATCGTTAATGATCCGCTCAGCGTCTGGCGTGATCTATCCGTTGCAGGCAGGCGATGCGATGCTGATCCCGCACGGCAAAGCGCACGCGTTGATCTCCAGCGAAGACGCCATTTGTGAACCGATTGGCACCTTCAACAGCAAACCGATCTGTGGCAGCGTCTGTGACATCGCTGACAGCAGCGAAGGTTGCCCGGACGACAGCGATGTCATTTTATTTAGCGCCTGCATGGCGTTTGAACTCGGCGGCATGCAGCCGCTGGTACACACCATGCCGGATGTCATGCTGGTGAGTACCTTGCTGGCGCAGTACCCGGAAATCCAGCCGATTCTCGATGCGATGGAGCGTGAAACCCGCGAGCGCAAAGCCGGTTTCGCCGGGATTCTGTCCCGACTGGCGGATGTGGTGGCGGCGCAGATTGTGCGCGGCTGGGTGGAAAACGGCTGCGGCAAAGGCAGTGGATTAGTGCAGGCACTGCGCGATCCGCGTCTTAGCCTGGCGATGGCAGCCATGCATCGTGAGCCGGGCGAAAACTGGACGGTGGAGCGGCTGGCACGCGAATCGGGCAGTTCACGCTCAGTGTTTGCCGCCCGTTTTCAAACGGCTACCGGCATGACGCCGCTGCGCTACCTCACTGAACTGCGCATGCGGCTGGCGGTGGAACGTATCGTCAATGAGGGCGAAGCGGTGGAAAGCGTCGCCTTCCACCTCGGATACGGCTCGCTGGCGGCGTTTAGCCGGGCGTTTAAACGCATTGTCGGCTCACCACCCGGCGCATTAAGGGCAGCGCGCGAGACGCTTTAACGAAACACGCTGATCGCTTCCACCAGGCGATTCGCCTGACGCGTCATGCGCCCGGACGCTTCGGCGCTTTCCGCCACGCGAGCGGCATTCTGGTGCGTGATATCGTCGAGATCTTCCACTGCAGTACTCACTTCACTTAACGCGATGGACTGTTCCGCCGTGGCAGAACTGATCTGGGCAATCAATGCCGTGACATTTTGCACCTGGTCGACAATATCCTGCATGGTGCGCCCGGCCGCATCAGCGTGATTACTGCCCGACTGCACGCGACCCGCGCTGGTCTCCACCAGTGTTTTGATTTCACTGGCGGCTTTGGCGCTACGCTGCGCCAGGCTGCGCACCTCGCCCGCGACCACCGCAAACCCTTTGCCCTGCTCACCGGCACGCGCCGCTTCCACCGCGGCGTTTAACGCCAGAATGTTGGTCTGGAAAGCGATGCCGTCAATCACGCTGGTAATATTGGCGATGCGTTTCGAGCTGTCGGCGATCTCCGCCATCATCCCCACCATCTCCTGCATCACTTCACCGCCTTTCAGCGCGGCGTGGCTGGTATTTTCTGACAGCTTGTTTACTTCATTAGCCGTATCGGTGTTGCTTTTCACCGTGGCGGTCATTTCATTCATGGTGGCGGCGGTCTGCTGCACGTTGGCCGCCGCCTGCTCAGTGCGACGGCTCAATTCGTCGTTGCTGCGCGCTATCGCACCGCTGGCACTGAGTACATTGATCGCCTGGCCGCTCACATCATCCACCAGCCAGCGGAACATCAGGCCGAGCTGTCCGATGGCACGCAGCGTGATGCCGATTTCATCCACACGATCTAACTGATCCACCTTATGACTGGCGCCAGTGGCGACGCTTAATGCCTGGCGGCAGATGCGCTCCATCGGACGGGAAATCTGCTGCTCCAGCCATAGGCTCGCCAGCAGCAATAAACCTGCCATGCCTGCGGCAAAGCCGCCCAGCGCCATTGGTGACATCCCCAGCAGCCAGACGCCGATAACAGACAGCGGCAGTACGGCCAGCAAAGTAGAGCGAATACGCCAGCGCAGCGGCATAATTTTTAACAGTGATCCGAGACGACGCCAGCCGGTGCCGACCAGCAACCCTTTATGGAAACGGCGGCCTTTGGCCCGCCCTTCGCGGAAATCACGGTACAGCGCTTCGGTCTGACGGATCTCTTCGGCGGAAGGTTTGGTGCGTACCGACATGTAACCCTGCACCTTACCTTCGCGCACCACCGGAATCGCATTGGCTCGCACCCAATAGTGATCACCGTTCTTACGACGATTTTTCACCAGCGCGGTCCAGGGTTCGCCCTGTTTCAGCGTAGCCCACATATCGGCAAACGCTTCCGGCGGCATATCCGGGTGACGCACCATGTTATGCGGTTGACCGTTAACCTCCTCCGGCTCAAAGCCGCTGACCTCAATAAAGGCGTCGTTGGCATAGGTAATGTGGCTATTGAGGTCGGTGGTCGACATCAGCGTGGCGTCATCGTCAAAGATGAATTCACGCTGAGTGATAGGCTGGTTGTTCCGCATGTGTGTTGTCCTTGCAAAATGCAGGCTAAAGGAAAAAATCAATTACACTTTTTTACCTTTTCGGCAGCGCAGGGAGCGGTCTTTAGCGATGAGAATTAATTTTTATCTTGAATTAAAGCCACAGTGAACAATATCCCTGTTTTTTGTAGCAGAAATTCATCGATAAAATTTTATTTAGAGTATATGAAATCAAGGTTTTGCCGAGGCGCAAGATGAGAAAGGTGCACAGCAATATGCACCTCAGCCCATCCTGCAATTAATGGCGATCAGGCCGAATACCGTATCCGTTTAACAACGCCATATAACGCGACTTGTCCAAATACCGCAGCCCTTTAATGACGACATTAAAGGCAACGCTTGAAATGTCCTCATTTAAAACTGCCACCTTACGCCCACGTTATAGCGCCAACCTTTGGCACCGTTGCCGCTGATCTCTTTGCGATAATCCGCCTCTGCATACAGTGACACATCTTTCTGCAACGTGGCGGTCCCGCCTGCGCCCACTTCCCACATCTGACCAAAGTGGCCGCTGGTGAAAGTGGCGCTCAATGCCGGGTTTTCCAGCGAGGAGACGTTGGTGTCCGCCGTGCCGCCCCAACCTTTGTAGTAATTGGCGCGCAGGTAAGGGGTGTACTGGCGGTTGCTGTCATCCGTCCAGGTGCGATCGAGTCGTGCGCCCAAACGTCCGATGGTCTGGTTGTAATCGCCGTAACGCACCTTGTTGCCGTCTTCATCGGTAAAATCGTTCATATTCAGCTTCATGTACATCAACTGCGCCTGCGGTTCCAGTTTGTAGCCATCGCCGAGAGCAAACGGATAACCGCTCTCGAGTGAGGCCGTCCAGCCATGACCTTTTAGCTTCGCCTCTTGTTTTTGCCGTGCGATATCGGTTTCACCACGATGCCAGTCGAATGACAGCACGCCATCCAGATAAAACCCGTTCTGTCGCTGCCAGGTGCCGTAAAAGGCCAGGCTATCGCTATCGAAGGTGGTGCTGCTGTAACCGTCGGCGGCATCCGGACGGATGCGCGTGTTACCTCGGGTATAGGCTAAGCCACCGCGCAGGCTGTCTTTCTCACCGTCGAGGCGTAGCACGTTACCACCCACCTGCACCGCGCTGTAATCCAGATCGAAGTCATAGCCGTAATCGCGGAAGCGCTGGTCACTTTTGTATTTCAGGTTGGAACCGATGTAGCGCAGGAACATTTCGCCGCCATCGCCTTCCGGTCGTGTCTGCTCATGACGCAACTCACCAAGACGCTTATGCAAATCGTCGATAATCGCCGAGGTATAATAAGCAAGGCCAACCGGGGCGGAGATATAGGACGGCACCTGCGGCACCACAGCGGGACGCGCATCGTAGCTTTGCCCGCTGCCGAACGCATCGGTAATAAAGGTCGATGGGCAGCTGGCGCCATCTTCACACACGTAATAATTCGCCAGCCGGTAATCCCAGTAATTGTTGCCACTGCCGCTGACTAAACGCTGGCTGGGATCGGTACTGCCCGGTGCGAAGGTGTAGAGCCGGTATTGCCAGGGCCCTGCGCCGAGATAACCATCTTTAAGGGCAAAACTCTCAGGGCCAGCGCTACCCGCGACCTGTGCCAGAGAAATCCCCTCGTTGCCTTCAATGCCGCCATTGCGATTCAGGTCCGTTAGCGCGCCGGTACTGCTGTCGGTCAGTTTAATATTCACCAGCGTGGTGCCGGTGGCATTACCCGTGACATTGAGATGGTCGGTGAACTGGTTGTTCAGCGCGCCACCTGCGTTAAGGTCAGTGATCAGATTAAGCTGGCCGCCACTGGAAGCCAGCGAACCATTGATATTCAAGGTGTTGCCCGGCGATCCCGCGCCGTTAGTCAGGTCGAGAATACCGGCGTTGTTCACCGTAAGTGAATCCGCCGTGCCCCCCGCTAACGTCGGATGCACATTGTTGCCCGCATACAGCGTTGAATTCTCATCGATATTAATGGTGCTGTGCGCCAGTTTGAGGTTGTCAGTGAGCGTCCATTGGGTATCGGCAAAATTGATGGTGCTCCAACCGCTGCCGAGGTTTACCCCTTTATTGAGATCGTCAGCGCCCAGGCTGCCACCACGTGAATCGATCTGATTAAACGTCAGCGTGTTTCCGGTTCCGCTGCCGCTGGTGAGGTGGTAGGTGGTGCCGAGATCCACCTTACTGACCTCCGCATTATTGTTATTGTCATTGCCCATGGTCAGGCTGCCGTTAAGCGATCCGCCCGTCCAGCGGAACACATCGGCCCCGCCACCGGGGTTGATATCGCCGCGCACCTCCCCTTCGGTCAGCAGGATTTCATCATTAGCATTGCTGCCTGCCACCGCCACGGTTTGTGGATTGACGGTGATGATTTTACCGAAGTTTTCGAAGAGGGTTTTACCGCCGCGCAAATCCACCACCGGCGCCGTCAGGCTGTTGGAGGAGAACGTCCCGGTGTTGACGATAGTGCCCGCCGTGCTGGAGATCAGGGCCGATCCGCCCGCCGGATTATCGATCGTGACATCTGCGGCGGTAGTGACATTGCCGGTGGTGTTGGCGCGGATGCCGCTGCCGCCCGCGCCGGTGACATTAAATTGATAGCCGGAGCCCAGTGTTAAATCGCCGCTGGTGGTCGATCCATCCGCATTAGCGATGTTCAGACCCGTACCGCTGCCGGTCACATTGGTGGTGACCGTTGAGGCCGGATCAAACGGCACCGCAGTGCGGATCCCGTTGCCATTCGCCACGTTGAGCGTCAGGTTGCTCAGGCTAACATTGCTAAGTTCTGCCCGGTTTTCGATGCCATTGCCGCTGCCCAGTACGTTGACCGTGGCGTCGCTGGCGCTAAGCGCGCTGGCACCGTTATCGACCAGGATGCCGTGCGCAGTGCCACGCGTGGTGATCACGGTATCGCTGCCGGTTAACGCCAGCTGTGCGCCGTCACTGATGCGCACGCCTGCCACACCGTTATCGACATTGATCACGCCGCCTTTGGCCAGCGTGCTGCCGCTGCCAGACACATCCAACCCGGTGCCATTCGCCACATTGACCGTACCGTTATTGGTCAGCGTGCTGCCCACGCGTGAGCGAATACCGATAGTGTTGCTGCCGGTAAGATCCACCGTACCGTTGTTCACCAGTGTGGCGCCGTTGGTGACATCAAAGCCGATGGCGTTGCTGCCTGCGCCGTTGAGATTGCCATTGCTGGTGACGGTGGTGGCTGCTGAGGTACCATCCAGCGCGTTGCTGAGATCGGTGCGCAGATTATTGACCAGCACACCGACAGCACGATTGCCGCTCAGGTTAATGCTGCTGCCGCTATCGAGTGTTGCCGCGGCGCCGCCTTCGGCACGGATCGCCGTGCTGTCCTGGCCGCTGGCGGTAAGATTGACATTCGCCGTGTTCAGCGTGCTGCCACGGCCAGAAACGATCACGCCGGTGCTGTTGGCAGCACTGGCGGTGAGCGTCACTGGGTTGCTGAAGCTCAGCCCAGCGCCATCATCAATACGGTATCCGGTGGAATTCAGCGTATTCACGTCCAGCGCGTTGGCGGCAGAGTTGATACGTGAACCACTGCCCGCCGCGTGATAAGCAATCTGATCGCTGCTGTTGAAGTTAGGCGTCGAGCCAGTCGCGATATTCACCAATGCGCCGTTGAGCGCTTCCGCGCCTATCGCACCTGTGCCGTTAAGATTCAAGCTGCCACTGTTGAGGTTAGCAATCGCCCGGCTACCGCTGGCGCTCACGCCCCGGCTGCGACTGGTGGTGCTGCCGCCATTAACGTCGATGTTGCCGCTGTTGTTGGCCGTGGTATTGGCCGTGCTGCCGCTGCTGTTCACCGCAATGCCGGTACCGCCATCGTTGATGCTGATGTTACCGCTGTTAGTACCGGTCGCACCGCTCTCCACGCGAATGCCAGTGGCGTTAGCGCCGCTGAAAGCAATGTTGCCAGTGTTATTGAGCTGTGCGCGATTGCGCGCCAGATAGCCAATCAATCCACTTTGCGATGAATTCAGTGCCGCAGCAGAACTTAACGTCGTGCTGGTCACCGGCGCACCGCTATTACTGCCTGCCAGCGTATGCTTTTGCCCATCGACAATCGCGCCAATCGCGTTGTTGCCGGTGAGGTTGATGGTAGTGTCATTGTCGATGGTGCCCGTTGCCCCGCCTTCAATATTCACACCAGTGGCGCCTGCACCACTGACGTTGAGCGTGGCATTGCGGGTGTTCACTTCGGTACCGCCGGTGCCGCTGCCGTTCACCGCCACAGAACCCGCGCCCGATGCGGTGAGTGACAGATCGGTGCCGTCAAAATCCGCGCCCTGCTCAACGCGGAACAGTGTCGAGTTGGTGGTGGTGACATTGAAGGGATTGTTGCCTGCTATGTTAATCCGCGCATTGGGGCCATAGGCGAAGAAAGCGATTTGATTACTGCCGTTACTGAACGTCGGTATTGCGTTAGCCGCTACTTCCACCGTGGCATTGCCGCGTGCGTGCACGCCAATCGCGCCCGTGCCGCTCAGATTCACCGGGCCGTTGACGTCTGCACTGGCCTGTCCGGTGCCCTGGCCCTCTACCCACACGCCAAAGTTGCGTGTACCGCTGGCGGGATCGGCCCCCCCGGCAACGTTAATGGTCCCCGTTGAACTTGCAGAAGCGTTATTGCCACTGGTCGCCACGACTTTCACGCCCGTGCCATTGACGCCGTTAAGGTTAATGGTGCCACTGTTATCGATGGTGCCGCTGCTGTTGGTCACCGACATCCCGACGTTTTCACGCGGCACGGTCGCGGCAGCACCATTCACATCAATGGTGCCGTTATTGACCATCGTGACCCCGCTGGCACCGGTCGCCGACATGCCCGCCGCGTTCTGCACCTTTGAGCCAATCACGATGTTGCCGTTGTTGGTGGCAGAACCGTTTGCCACCAGCGCGATCCCGCTGGTCAGGCCGCTCTGATTCATGGCGGTATCCGCCACGTTGTCGGTCAGGCTGTTTTGAGGACCACGACCAATATAAATCTGCCCATCGGCATTGTTGGTGAAGGTGGAGGTCGGCGATGTCAGCAGTACGCCCGATGCTGTACCGCGCGCGCTGGAGCCGTTCACGCCGACGTTGATATTGCCGCTGTTGCGGGATGTAGCGTCATCCTCCAACCGAATACCGGCTACGCCATACTGCGAGTTACTACCGATCGTCGCCAGATTGACGATGCCGTTGTTGTTAAACGCACTGCCGCTCTGCACAAGCACCCCATTGGCACCGTAGCCGGTGGAGCCAATACCCGTGCCATCCTGGCGATTGAGGAACCCACCGTTGATCACGCCAGTCGTGCTGGTACTGCCGTTGCTGTTGCCAGAAAGCACCAGTGCCGTGCCGTTATTGGCGAGGGTGCCGCGGCTGGCGAGCTTGCCATCAATCACCGCCTGCGCGCCGTTGGAGGCTTTAATCGCCCCGCCTGTCGAACCCACGACTTCCAGTGTGTTGCCCGCCACGAGATTGACGCGAGCGTCTGGGCCATCGGCATTGACCACGATGCGGTTGCCAATCGGCTGCGTGACTTCATCCGGCGGTGTGGCGCTGACGTCGTACACAATATTGCCATTGGTGACGGTCACCGCTTTGTTGAATTCGGTCAGGTAGTTGGCTTTATCAAGATTGCCCGCCTGCAACTGACCAATCAGCCAGTTATTGTAAGTCTGCAATTCGCTGGCGCTGGTGACGGTGAAGGTGTGTGTGACGCCATCCAGCGTTTGCACATTCACGCTGCCGTTGTAAGTCGCCAGATTTTGCACCTGAAAGGATTGCGTGGCGCCTGCACCATCCGGTGTCGCGGCAGTGCCGAAGAAGCTGATGCGGTTGTTGGAATTCCAGTTCAGCGTGCTGTTGCTGCCCACCTGAAACAGCGTGGTCTGCTTCGCTGCCATGCTCCAGCTGTTGGTGCTGGCGCTGCTGGCGGCATTCGCTTGCCCAAGATTTACATCAAGCAGGCCACCGTTGGAAACATCCGCGATGCGCGTGTTGATGTATTGATCGCCGTTAACGTTGACTACGTCCGGCACGGCGGTATCGGAAGTCACTGGCGTTTGTGCCACCAGGCTGGCGGAGTTGTAGACCTGGAAGGTGGTGTTACCGCCCGTGGTAGAATCGGGAACGGTGATGGCGAAGTTCTGCGGACCGGGATCAAGACGCGTCTGATTCAGAAACTGCGCACCCGATGTGATATTGACCTGACCGAGACTGGAGTTCACTGAACCGTCCGTTCCCGGTGCGAAATCAGGATTGCCGTCCAGCGTTTCGTTACTGCCATTAACGTCAATACGCTGCTCGCCAAAGAGGTTGTCATTAATTTTCGGTGAATAGCTTCCCAACGTAATGGCTTGCGCACTTATCGCCGGATAAAACAGCGCCTGCGCGGCTAATATTCCGAACGCAATCGGGTTTAATTTAAACTTCATACTTCCTCCAGTGGGCGTGCAGCGTCCACGCTGTTATTGCAACAGCGTTAAATTCATCGCGAGGGATGCAACGGCAGGAATAACACCAACCCCGATGAGCAATTAATTTCTGAGAGCCACTGTGTGAAGAAAGTCTGGTGCAGCGAATAAGCGGTTAAAACTGTTTTTATAGATTAATTGGCTTTAGGTATAGACTTTTCTGCCATCGGACGCAAAAGGTAAATAGGGGTAACCCATTGTCATAATGGCGAAATAATTGTGAGGCGGGGTAAATTATTGGCAATAATTGAGTCCAGGAGTTTCCAATAATTAGCCTGCTATCTTATTAATATTTTCTTTATTTTTTTTTAGCAGTTTACTTACGAATGGCACGGCATGTTCGGCGATATCCGCGTCAGGCTAAGCGATACGGCGAATCGCAAAAATGTGACACGCATCACATTTAAAATCATCCAATCATCAAGGTTTTGCCGGCGTACCCCCCTAGCAGCACGACATATCAGGCTTCATTCCAGCTTCACCGTAGCGGCATAATGTCGTGTGCTGCTACGGTGAATAACAATGGCGTTAGCTGAGATCGACGCCTTTGGTTCCGCCCCACCAGGTAAAGGCAAATCCACCGACCCACGCCACGATTAATCCGGCGAGATACACCGCCATACCGGCAAAGATCCCCTGTGAAGAGGTCATCAGCGGCAACGTAACTAATCCGGAAGGCCCAAATACCGTATTCATCCCCACCGGCAGACCAAGCCAGGCTACCAGACCAATGAAGAATCCACCCAGCGCACCGCCACAACAGGCAGTAATAAATGGCTTCAGGCGCGGCAGCGTAACGCCATAAATCAACGGTTCGCCCACGCCCAACAGGCCCGGCACTATTGCGCCCTTGATTTGCGTACGCAGCAGCGAGTGCTTATCGGCCTTGCACCACAGCGCGAGAGAAGCCCCAACCTGACCCGCACCCGCCATCGCCAGAATCGGGAATAATGAGTTAAAGCCCTGGGTTTCCATCAGCGCAAAATAGACCGGGATGAAACCCTGATGAATCCCGAACATCACTGCAATTAAAAACAGACCGGCCAAAATAGCGCAGCCAAAGGGATTGTTATTGAGATGAATAAACAACCATGACATGCCTTTAAATAACTCACCGCCAATCGGCATAATCACCATAAAGGTGATGGCGCCGGTAATTAATAACGTGAGTAACGATGTTAAAATCATGTCGAGATTATCGGGGATAATTTTACGCAGTTGTTTCTCAATCCACGCACCGAATATCGCCGCCAATAATACGCCGATAATATTGCCGCGCGGGTCAATCGCCATGCCAAAGAAATCTGACATTCCGCTGTAATAACCCACGGTGGCTTTTGGCATATAACCGAGCACAAACAGTGAAGCGATAATGGCACCGTTCACGCCGGTGCCACCAAAGGCTTTCTGCGCGTTATAACCAATGAGGATGCTCAGGAAGGTGAACAGCCCCTTGCCGAACACTTTCATGTAGGCCACGGTATCCAGCAGCCACTGCGCATGTTCACCGGGCTGGTTGAGGTGGAAAATCTGCTCAATCAGTGTGGCAAATCCCAACAGCAAACCGGCACCAATAAAGCCGGGAATCAATGGCGTGAAGATGGTGGCGAAGCAGGAGAGAAAACGGTGCAGCGCGCTGGTTTGCTTCGCTTTCATCTGCTGCTTTTGGGCAGCAGCAATAGTGCTGAGATCCTGCGGTTTTTCCGTTTCATCGCTATCCAGTAATCCCTGCATTTTCTCAGCGGCGGTTTGCGCTTTGCCGGGCCCCAGTACGATTTGCAGCTGCGCATCACTGTCGATCACCCCCAATACGCCGGGCAGCGTTTTCAGTTGGGCATGATCGACTAATGTGGCATCCGCGAGCGTCAGGCGCAGACGCGTCATGCAATTGCCGCACTGCACAATGTTATGTGCGCCTCCCACCGCTTGCCGAATATCGCGCAGTAATCCTTCGGTGATGGCAGCCATTATTGCGCTCCTGCGTCACGCAACGCGTTACGGATAAAGCCGCTGTTTTGCTTCAGCAGCGCCTGGGCCTCGCTGGCATCCAATCCTGCCAGCACCATCACAATCGCCGTTTTGCAGTGACCGTGACACGCGTTCAGCGCCTGCTGCGCGGTGGCATCGTCGCAGTCAGTGGCCTGTTTGACGATGTTGATTTGGCGCTGCACCAGTTTTTGGTTAGTGGCTTCGACATCCACCATCAGGTTGCCGTACACCTTGCCACTGCGGATCATCGCGCCGGTGGTCAGCATATTGAGCACCAGCTTTTGTGCCGTACCGGCTTTCATACGCGAAGAACCGGTGACCACTTCTGGCCCCACTACCGGGGTGAGTGCCACATCCGCAGCCTGTGACATTGGGCTGTTAGGATTGCAGGTTAACGCCGCGCTAAATGCGCCCTGCTGTTTCGCATAGGCTAACGCGCCCAATACATAGGGTGTACGGCCACTGGCGGCAATCCCCACCAGTACATCATTAGCGTTGAAATCGATGTCCTTTAAATCCTGTGCGCCCTGTTCTACGTTATCTTCCGCGTTCTCCACCGCCTGCAAAATCGCGGTGTGGCCGCCAGCAATTAAACCGACGACCTGCGAGCGCGGCGTGCCAAAAGTCGGTGGGCACTCGCTGGCATCGAGAATACCGAGGCGGCCTGACGTGCCCGCTCCGCAATAAATGAGGCGCCCGCCTTTACTGAAGGCTGCAGTAATCGCATCCACCACCTGCGCAATCTGCGGCACAATCGCTTCCACTGCCAGTGCCACTTTTTTGTCTTCATCATTAATGACGCGCAACATCGCTTCGGTGGGTAGCTCGTCAATGTTTTGGCTCGCTGGGTTACGCCCTTCGGTGATCATCTGGCTCAGGTCGATCTGCATCACGCACTCCTGTAAAAGAATAATTTATTCGAAAAACTATATACTATTTTGAATTGTTAATTCCTGATCGGTCATCATGTTTTTGTACTTTTTGCAGAGGCTGGCAAAAAAAAACCCGCCGGATGGCGGGTAGATGTTTAGCTATGTTGGTTACGCGTTCGCTAATTCTCTGCGCGCTAACTCCGCCAGGAAACCGCTGCGCGAACCATATTCGCGGTGGGATTCGACATAACTGTCAATTTTGCTGAGTAGATTTTGTGGCAAAGTGATATTGAGCTTTACCGCTTTACCTTCATAGCCACTCAGATCGATCTCCACAAATGCCCAGTAACCTCCCTGACAGGCTTCATCATGAATGTGAGTCTCAATATCTGCCGCTTTAGGGATGGCTTTGCTGGCATCCGCTAAAGATTCTACGTGTACATCAATCGCGTTAAATGCATCGCGCAGCGCATCATCTACGCTTTTGCCTGCAAAAAAACATCCCTCCACATCTGGCACAAAACCTGACCAGCTGTTGTCCTCTGTCCTATGCAGATAAACGGGGAATCTCATGTTCAGTCCTCACTAAAAAGGAATATTTGAGTGGTTATAGTGGGTATAAAATTAAGCATGATTCAGGCAATGGAAAATACAGGACGCGTCTTGGATAGTAAAAAAACAGCTGAATGACGTGCATTGTGCAATAACGCAGTCTGGGGCCGCTTAGGGTCTGGCGTCCTCACGCCGCTAACGCGGTGCCCTCACGTCATTCGTCTGCCTGACGGAACGGCGGGGGATGGCACATCCATGTGCCGCCCCGCCTTCCGCCCGCGTCCTGCGGGCTATCCTGGCAGACTTATTCTGTTAGGCGCTGCGGATTGCCCGTCCCTAAGCGGCCCCAGCCTGCTCCTGAACTTTTGTGCGTTTTGCTAAAAAGGCACCAATATAACTGGCCGTAGCCCCTCTGCGGCGGCAAGGACTATCCGCAGCGCTGAGGCTTTTACGTTGGGCCAGGAGCCAGGCGCAGGGATACGACTGGCAGTTCGGGTTGGCCAGGATGGCCTTACCCGAACGATCCGTCGGCACGACGTGGAAGCCGAAGGCACCGCGTCAGCGGCGCGAGGACTGACCTTGTAGCCGCAGAGGGGCTAAGGCCCGCACCCACGTACAAACAAAAAAGGCTGCCATTTATGAAAATGGCAGCCTTACAGGAACTCTACTTAACTAACAATCCATTCACCAAATGGCGAGGCTTGAGCGGCGCGATGATGAAACACTCACTTTATCGTGCCTTAACTGGCTTTCTGTGTGCGCAGTTCCAGCTCGTAGGCTTCGGCCTGCCTGGTGTCGAACTGGTTTTCCCAGCGTGCAATCACCAGCACCGCCAGCGCATTACCGATCACATTCAGCGCAGTACGCGCCATGTCCATGATGCGGTCCACACCGGCGATAAACGCCAGGCCTTCCAGTGGAATACCCACGCTGCCCAGCGTTGCCAGCAGCACTACGAAGGAGACGCCCGGCACGCCAGCAATCCCTTTCGAGGTCACCATCAGCGTCAGCACCAGAATGATTTCATCGGTCAGCGACAGGTCGATACCGTACAGCTGCGCGATAAAGATCGCCGCGATGCTCTGATACAGCGTTGAACCATCGAGGTTGAATGAGTAACCGGTCGGCACCACGAAGCTGGTGATGGCTTTCGGCGCACCGTAGGCTTCCATCTTCTGCATGATGCGTGGCAGCACGGTTTCTGAACTGGAGGTGGAATAGGCCAGAATCAGCTCATCTTTCAGGATGCGCATCAGCGTGGTAATACGCAGTTTACACATGCGCGCGACCGTTCCCAGCACCACGAAGGCAAAGAACAGAATCGCTACGTACACCAGTAGCACCAGCTTGGCCAGCGGATAGAGCGAGGCAAAACCAAAGTTGGCGATAGTGACCGCAATCAGCGCAAACACACCGACTGGTGCATAACGCATGATCATGTGCGTCACTTTAAACATGGTTTCAGACACTGAACGGAACACGGTCACCAGCGGATCACGATGTTCTGAAGGCAGCGCTGACAAGCCCATACCAAACAGCACCGAGAAGAAGATAATCGGCAGCATGTCGCCCTTCACCAGCGAGGCGAAAATGTTCTGCGGGATCAGCGACAGAATGGTGGTCACCAGGCCGTGAGGCGCCCCCTGTACCGCTTCCGTTGTGGCTTCGTATTTAGAGATGTCCACCGTTACCAGCGTAGACATATCAATGCCGCTACCTGGCTGGAATACGTTGGCCAGCGTAATGCCGACCACAATGGCAATGGTGGTGATCACTTCAAAATAGACGATGGTTTTGACACCAATACGCCCCAGTTTTTTCGCATCGCCAACGCCAGCAATGCCGACAATCAGGGAGGAAATTACAATCGGCACCACAATCATCTTGATCAGATGAATGAAGATGTCGCCTGCAGGGGTGAGAATGTTAGTGATTAACCATTCACGATCGTCTGGCTGATTATGCAGCACGGTTCCGACGATAACGCCGAGAATCAAGGCAATCAAGATTTGCCAGGCAAGGGTGAGCTTAAAACCTTTCATAACGCGTTACTTTCCTCAGTAAAAACCCCTTTGCTCCTCTGCGAAGCTGCAGAAGACATGACGCACAGGGAAGTGAGCAAAAGCCCGATAAAATAGAGGGTTATAGTGGACTGCATCAGACACTGCTGCGTAAGCATTTTGCGCCTGCGCGATGATGCAGCCTGAGTGGATACCTGCTGAACAGGGCCGAGATAAGTACCATTTTCACTGCGGTAATTGCAACCCCTGGGGGGTTAGCGTAAATCCTGCGCAACTGAGTAGCATAAAATGCTGACATTAACTTTTAGTCATAACTCGCTGTTATGAAAAGTGTTAATTCGATAATTTTCCGCATAGCTATTCAATTTCGGGCAAAAAACCGCCTGGCGCGTTTGCTGATTATTTAACCAGAGACAACGTCTGATTCCGCGAAAAATCCCAGACTGGGCCTCATTGGTTTCCGTGATGAACAGTATGAATTCGGGCGCTTTTCAGGCATACAAAAGGTCGTGATCCAGACTACAAAACAGAAACAAAGCCCAGTCACGCTCTTCAATTAACCTTTGATTGACATATGATTAACATCTTCAAGGAGGTCAGCCATGAGCCAAATACATAAGCATCCTGTACCCGCTGCCGTTGCAGCGAATGCCCTGATTAATGCCGACCAGTATGCGGCGCTGTATCAACAATCGGTTGACGATCCCGACGCCTTTTGGGGTGAACAAGGTAAAATCCTCGACTGGATCAAACCTTACAGCAAGGTGAAAAATACCTCTTTTGCACCGGGCAATATTTCTATTCGCTGGTATGAAGATGGCGCGCTGAATCTCGCCGCCAACTGCCTCGACCGCCATTTGCAAACGCGTGGCGATCACCCGGCGATTATCTGGGAAGGCGATGACGCCAGCGAAAGCAAAACCATCACGTTCCGTGAACTGCACGGCGACGTGTGCCGCTTTGCCAACGTGCTGCTGAGCCTTGGCGTGAAGAAAGGCGATGTGGTCGCCATCTACATGCCGATGGTACCGGAAGCGGCCGTGGCGATGCTGGCCTGTGCGCGTATTGGCGCAGTGCACTCCGTCATTTTCGGCGGTTTCTCACCGGAGGCGGTGGCCGGTCGCGTAGTGGATTCCAACGCTAAACTGGTGATCACCGCAGATGAAGGGGTGCGCGCCGGACGCAGCATTCCGCTGAAGAAAAACGTCGATGATGCACTGAACAACCCGAGCGTCACCAGCGTGAAAAACGTGGTGGTATTCAAGCGCACCGGTAAAGACACCGGCTGGCATGAAGGCCGCGATCTTTGGTGGCACGAGTTGGTGGCGAAGGCCAGCGATCAGCACGAACCGGTCGCGGTTGAAGCCGAGCATCCACTGTTTATCCTTTATACCTCCGGTTCCACCGGCAAACCGAAAGGCGTGCTGCATACCACCGGGGGTTATCTGGTGTATGCCGCCAGCACCTTCAAATATGTGTTTGATTACCATCCGGATGATGTCTACTGGTGCACCGCCGATGTCGGCTGGATCACCGGACACAGCTATCTGATTTACGGCCCACTGGCCTGCGGCGCCACTACCCTGATGTTCGAAGGTGTGCCGAACTGGCCGAAGCCGAGCCGTATGGCTGAAGTCGTCGATAAACATAAGGTGACGCTGTTGTATACCGCGCCAACCGCCATCCGCGCCCTGATGGCCGAAGGCGACAAGGCGATTGAAGGTACCAGCCGCAGCAGCCTGCGCATCATGGGTTCCGTCGGTGAGCCAATCAACCCGGAAGCCTGGGAGTGGTATTACAAGAAGATTGGCGACAGCCGCTGTCCGATTGTGGATACCTGGTGGCAGACCGAAACCGGTGGTTTCATGATTACGCCGCTGCCAGGCGCGATTGAGCTAAAAGCCGGATCGGCCACCAAGCCGTTCTTTGGTGTGCAGCCCGCCTTGGTGGATAACGAAGGCAATGCGCTGGAAGGGGCGACTGAAGGCAATCTGGTGATCAACGATTCGTGGCCAGGACAGGCGCGTACGCTGTTTGGCGATCACGATCGCTTCGAACAAACCTACTTCTCCACCTTCAAAAACCGCTACTTCAGCGGAGACGGCGCACGCCGTGACGAAGATGGTTACTACTGGATCACCGGCCGCGTCGATGACGTGCTGAACGTCTCAGGCCATCGTCTCGGCACTGCAGAGATTGAATCGGCGCTGGTGTCACATCCGAAGATTGCGGAAGCGGCGGTTGTGGGGATTCCTCACAGCATTAAAGGCCAGGCGATCTATGCTTATATCACGCTGAACCACGGCGAAGAGCCCTCGCCAGAGCTGTATACCGAAGTGCGTAACTGGGTGCGTAAAGAGATCGGCCCGATTGCCACGCCGGATGTGCTGCACTGGACCGACTCACTGCCGAAAACCCGCTCCGGCAAGATTATGCGTCGTATTCTGCGCAAAATCGCGGCGGGCGATACCAGTAATCTCGGCGATACCTCAACCCTGGCCGATCCGGGCGTGGTAGAGAAATTGCTGGAGGAGAAGCAGTCCATCACCATGCCGTAACCGGCATCGACGCGACGGAGAGTGTCAGCCTGTTCACGGCAGGCTACTCTCCGTCATCCCTACCTTACGCCGTACGCTTTTCACCATCGCAAAACCTATATAACTAGAATATTCAGCAGTTTAAATCATTTAACCGTGAGATATCTGCCTGCCTTTCCTCTGGAGAAACTGTGATGAACGAAGCCCTAAATCAACCGGAAGCAGTCTGGCAACAAATCGAGAGTAACCCGCGTTTTCAGGAACTGGTGCACAAGCGCCAGGCCTTTGCGCTGTTGCTCAGTATCATCATGCTGGTGTTGTACGTCGGATTTATTTTGCTGATTGCCTTTGCCCCTGGCTGGCTCGGTACGCCGCTGCATGAAGGCACCAATGTCACACGCGGCATCCCCATCGGCGTTGGCCTCATTGTGGTGTCGTTTCTGCTCACTGGCGTCTATGTCTGGCGCGCTAACGGCGAATTTGATCGCCTGACCAAACAAATCCTGAGCGAGGTGAAATCATGAAGCGCCTGTTCTCAGCCTTGTTAGCGATAGTGCCTGCCAGCGTGTTTGCCGCCGACGCCATTACCGGCGCAGTGCAAAAACAGGCCACCAACTACGAAGCCATCATCATGTTTGTGGTGTTTGTGGCGGCGACGCTCGGCATCACCTATTGGGCCTCCAAACGCACCCGTTCACGTAGCGATTACTACACGGCGGGCGGCAATATTACCGGCTTCCAGAACGGTCTGGCGATGGCGGGTGACTTTATGTCTGCGGCCTCGTTCCTCGGTATCTCGGCGCTGGTTTACACCTCGGGCTACGATGGGTTGATCTACTCGCTCGGCTTCCTGGTGGGCTGGCCGATGATTCTGTTCCTCATTGCGGAGCGCTTACGTAACCTCGGGCGCTATACCTTTGCCGATGTGGCGTCATATCGCCTGCAGCAAAAACCGATTCGTACCCTGTCGGCCTGTGGCTCGCTGGTCGTCGTGGCGCTGTATTTGATAGCGCAAATGGTGGGTGCAGGCAAACTCATCCAGCTACTGTTTGGCCTCGATTATCACATCGCCGTGGTACTGGTGGGGATTTTGATGGTGATGTATGTGCTGTTTGGCGGCATGCTGGCCACCACATGGGTACAGATTATCAAAGCCGTGCTGCTGCTGTTTGGGGCCAGCTTTATGGCGATTATGGTAATGAAAGCCACCGGCTTCAGCTTCAACACGCTGTTTACCGAAGCGATGGCGGTCCATCCGAAAGGTGCCGCGATCATGCAACCGGGCGGTCTGGTGAAAGATCCGATATCGGCGCTGTCTCTTGGTCTTGGATTGATGTTCGGCACCGCTGGCTTACCGCATATTCTGATGCGCTTCTTTACCGTGGCGGATGCACGTGAAGCGCGTAAGAGCGTGTTCTGGGCCACCGGCTTTATGGGCTATTTCTACTTCCTCACCTTTATCATTGGTTTTGGCGCGATTCTGCTGGTCGGCGCAAATCCAGCCTTCAAAGATGCTTCTGGCGCGCTGATTGGTGGCACCAATATGGCGGCGGTGCATCTGGCGAATGCGGTGGGCGGCAGCCTGTTCCTTGGCTTTATCTCGGCAGTGGCTTTCGCCACGATCCTGGCCGTTGTTGCCGGGCTGACGCTGGCCGGTGCTTCTGCGGTTTCTCATGACCTGTATGCCAGCGTGATTCGCAAAGGTCAGGCGACTGAGCGTGATGAGCTGCGGGTGTCGAAAATTACCGTGCTGATTCTTGGCGTGGTGGCGATTGTGTTGGGTATCGCGTTTGAGAAACAGAACATCGCCTTTATGGTCGGACTGGCGTTCTCGATTGCGGCCAGCTGTAACTTCCCGATTATTTTGCTCTCAATGTACTGGTCGAAGCTGACCACGCGCGGCGCGATGATTGGCGGCTGGCTGGGATTGATTACGGCGGTTGTGTTGATGATCCTCGGGCCGACCATCTGGGTGCAGGTGCTGGGGCATGCCACCCCGGTCTATCCGTATGAGTATCCGGCGCTGTTCTCAATGGCGGCAGCGTTTATCGGTACCTGGCTGTTCTCGATTACCGATCACTCCAGACAGGGTGCTGAAGAGCGGGCTAAATTCCGTGGTCAGTTTATTCGTTCACAAACGGGCGTAGGCATTTCGCAGGGCAAAGCGCACTAAACAAAAAATGCCGCCCAAATGGGCGGCATTCAGTTTGTGCGATGATGAATCCGACGCGCCATCAGGTGCATCGGGTTTCATCATTAAAAACGCAGTGACGCGCCCACGTATGGGCCATCGACCAGCACGTTGTCTTTGCGATCGCCTTTGTTGTTCAGCTCGATGTACTGATAACCCACACGCAGATTCAGCAGTGAAATCGGGGTGAAGCTCAGACCACCAGACGCTTCTTTGTAGCTGTCCAGACGATCGGAGAACGCTTCCGGCGCGTAGTAGTATTCGCCGTACAGGCCCCACATGCTGTTGAAGTTGTACTGTGCACCGGCACCTACAGCCACGGTGAAGCCATCACGACCATCTTCCGGATGGGTGAACAGTGCTTTGGCGGTAGGGGCAATGCGGAAGTCGCCAAAATCGATGTTGTAGCCCGCGCCCAGACCGTAGGTGCTGCCATCGTGATCGCTGCGCAGCCAGTTGCCTTTCAGGAACAGGCCAGGAGAGGTGGTGCCGAGGCCAAGGTTCAGGTTGGTGCTATGCTCACCCACGTCAACACTGCCCTCAATTGCCTGCGCGCCGCTGCTCAGCAGTGCCAGACCCAATACGCTTCCAGTAACAAGTTGCTTAAACATATGATTCCACTCCATGAAGGACAAATAAGTCGGCGCAAAGGGTAACAGCCTGGCAGCAGGAGACAACTTTATTTGGAAACCTTTACGTAAAAATCGATGACAGTGCGCAAAAAGCGACCATCAGGCCGCCCATAACAAGTGGCTCAACAGCGGTGCCAGAATCACCGTCACCACGCCTGACAGCATCATTACCAGGCTCGATACCACGCCCTCTTGCTGACCTAATTGATAAGCGCGAGCCGTTCCCGCACCGTGCGACGCAGCACCAAATCCGGCACCTTTTGCCACGCCCTGTTTGATGGCGATACGCAGAAACAGCACATCGCCTACTGCCATGCCAAACACCCCGGTGATCACCACAAACAGCGCCACCAAATCCGGCTGGCCGCCAATCGGTAATGCAGCCGCCAATGCAAATGGCGTAGTAATCGAGCGCACCGCGAGGCTACGCTGGATGGTTTCCGGCAGCATCAGCAGTCGCGCCAGCCATACCGAACTGCACACCGCCACCAGCGTGGCGGTTAACACGCCGACACTCAGCGATAGCCAGTGGCGCTTGATGATCTCCAGGTTCTCATACACCGGCACCGCAAACGCCAGCGTTGCCGGGCCCAGCAGCCAGATAAGCCAGTGGCTTTCCGCGATGTAATCTTTCCAACTGACGTGTGTCAGCAGTAGCAGCGCCACCAGCACCACCGGCGTCATTACCAGCGGCATCAGCAGCAATGTCTGTTTGCGGCGATAGAGGCGTTTGTTGACGTAATAGACCAGCAGCGTCAGCGCCAGACACAGCAGGCTAATGATGAAATCAGCCATGATGTGCCTGCTTACGCGCCGCACGCGCCAGTTCGAAGCGGTACAGACGATCCACCACCAGCGAGGTCGCCGCCAGCACTAATAAGGTACTCACCGCAATCACCACACAGATGCGCCAGCCTTCGCTGCGCAATAAATCGCTGTAATTGACCACCGCCACCACCGCAGGAATAAAGAACAGCAGCATTTCCGCCAGCAGCCAGTTGGCCCCGGCTTTCACCCAACGCAGCGGCACCACGCGTGTCATGATCAATAACAACAGCAGTACCATTCCCACCACATTGGCAGGCAGCGGCAAATGCAGCCAGCTCACCAGTTTGTCGCTGGCCATAAACAGGCCGATATACAGCACCAACTGCAATGGCACAAAAACACGTTGCAGGATGTCCGTTCTGCGCGGACTCAATGCAAGCGCCATTTTCCTTCTCCCCAGAATTAAACGTTGGGCTTAGTATAAATCCGCGTCAAACTGTGAAAGAAATGAATTAAAATTATTCAAACTATGCCAAAAAGGAATGCTTGATGGACGTCCGCGCCCTGCGCTATTTCACCGAGGTGGTACGCCAGCAAAGTTTCACCCGTGCCGCTGAGAAGCTGTTTGTCACGCAACCTACCATCAGCAAAATGCTGCGCCAGTTAGAGGAAGAACTCGGCTGCACGCTGCTGCTGCGTGAGGGCCGCAAGCTGCATCTCACCGACAGCGGTCAGGCGGTGTATCAACGCGGGCTGGCGATTCTGCAGGAGTTTCATCAACTGGAAGCGCAGATTGGCGATATCAATGAATTGAAAACCGGTGAACTGCGGCTGGGCATCCCGCCGATGGTCGGGATGCAGATCGCCGGTTCGATCTCCGCGTTTCGCCGCCGCTATCCGGGTGTGCAGTTGAAGATTGTTGAGTCCGGCGGCTTAACGGTGCAGCAGGCCGTGCTGAACGGCGGGCTGGATATCGCCCTCACTGCGCTGCCGGTCGATGCGGATTTGCCGCTCAATACGCTGGAACTGATGCGTCATCCTTTGTGCGTGCTGCTGCCGCGCAGCGCGCAGTGGCTCAATCGCAGCAGCCTGGGTCTCAAGGAACTGGCGGCTCATCCACTGCTGATCCTGAATGAAGAGTTCTCGCTTAATCGTCAGTTGATGAAGGCATTTCAGCGTCAGGGACTGACGCCGGAGATTGCGGTGCGCAGTGCGCAGTGGGATTTCCTGGCAGCAATGGTACAAGCCGAAATGGGACTGGCAATTTTACCCGAGCCGATTTGCCAGCGGCTGGATAAGCAATCGCTGCTGTGGTTGCCACTGGAATCGGAGTTGCAGTGGAGTCTGGGTTTGATCTGGCGAGAAGGCAGCTATCTGTCGCGCAGTGCGCAGGCGTGGATCGATTGCTGCCGCGAGCATTGGCCGGACGCGCCGCCACGGTTATCAGTGTAGCGACGCTATATGCCAGCTATTGAGCTGTGCTTACTCCTCTTTCTCAATCAGCAACGCTTCCAGCAGATCGAGATCGCGCAGCAGCTTCTGCATCGTCTCATTAGAAATCTCCTGCGTCGCGCGCAGATGGTAAACCTCGGCGCGCTCGGCACGCAGGGCATTGAGGCGGAAACGACGCTCCAGGTTTTCGGCAAACAGCGCCTGATCCACCTCATCTTTGCCCACCACGCGGCGGCGCAAATTGCCAATCACGCGCAAACTGACCTCTTTTAACAGCTCCGGATCGATATTCTCTTCCGCATCGTTTTCCAGCCGCTGCTCCATTTTGTGCAGGCTCTCAATCGCCACATTGGCCATTGCCGCACGCGCATGCTGGATTTCACGGCGATGTCCCGATTTATCGGTGCTTTCCATACCGCGTAACAATATCGGCAGCAGAATCACCCCGACAAACAGCGAGAACAGAATCACGCCGGTGGCAATAAACACCAGCTCATAGCGCGCCGGGAACGGTTCGCCATTGCTAAGAAACAGCGGAATCGACAGCACACCGGCCAGCGTAATGGCACCACGCACACCGGCAAAAGAGGCGATGAGCAACTCGCGGAAAGAGTAGTTAGAGAATTCCAGCGGCTTCTTCTTCAGGAAACGCAAACTGGCACGTTGCATCATCCACAACCAGCCAAAGCGCACGATCATCAAGGCGATATACACCAGGGCAACATCGGTGAACAGCATCCACAGCTCGACGTTCGGATCGGCATTGGCTTGCGCGACGGAGGTTTCCAGAATGTCCGGCAGTTGCAGGCCCAGCATCAGGAACACCATGCCGTTAAACACAAACTCCAGCATCTGCCATACGCTATTCGCACGTAAACGCATCGCCAGCGGTGCCTGGCGGATAATGCCAGAGCGCGTGATGGTCATACCCGCCGCAACTGCCGCGAGGATACCTGACACGCCCAGATGCTCAGCAATCAGATAAGAGGCGAAAGGCAGCAGCAGCAGTAGCACGGTTTGCGTCGCCGGATCGTCACCGCTCCAGCGGCTCAGCAGACGCAGCGAGCGGCCATATAGCCAGCATACCGCCACACCCGCGACCAGACCGCCGATCGCCACTTTGAGGAACTCCACGCTGGCGCCACCCCAGGTAAACACCATGGTGCCCATCGCCACCGCGACCGCAAACTTCAGTGATACCAGGCCGGATGCGTCGTTCATCAGGGCTTCGCCCTGCACAATCGACATGATCTTTTTCGGGATGCGCCCTTCCCCGACAATGCCGGAGAGCGCCACGGCATCGGTAGGTGACAGCACCGCAGCCAGCGCGAAGGCAGGGATCAGTGGAATACCCGGCACCAGCCAGTAAATCAGATAACCAATTCCGACCACGGTAATCAGCACCAGCACCAGTGCCAGGCCCATGATTTCGCGTCCGTGGTGCAGGAATTCGTTAATCGGCGTTTTCCAGCCATCGGCAAACAGCAATGGCGGAATGAACAGCACGAGGAACAGTTCGGGGTCAAAATCGACATGCAGGCCAAAGCTCGGCACGGCCAGCAATGCACCAGCGGCAATCTGCACCAACGGCAGGGGAATTTGGAACGGCAATATGCGCGCCGCCACGCCGGAGAGTGACACCACCAGCGTCATGATGAGAATAGTAAAGAAGATTTCCATGCTTTCCTTAGGCGAATCAATTTCATTAAAGCGATGTTGTTGCGCAGGAAAGTGTAAAACAAAACGCCGCACAAAGGGGCAACCCTGCGTGCGGCGTGAACCAGAAAGAGACTTATCTGGAAATAAGCGCGTTTAAAAGTCAGATGGCCCAGCCACCCGCGTAGAAGGCCACCAGTGCAACAGCAATCACCACGGTTCCCACGTTCAGCCTGCGCCATTCACCCGCAAAGAGGCGGCCAATCACCAACGAGCTGAAGCCGAGCATGATGCCGGTGACGATGTTGCAGGTCAGCACGATGAACACAGCAGTGACCAAACCTGACATCGCATCGACGAAATCATTGAAATCGATTTTCGCCACATTGCTTAGCATCAGCAGGCCAACGTACATCAATGCTGGTGCCGTCGCGTAGGCCGGTACCAGATAGGCCAGCGGGGACATAAACAGAATCAGCAAGAACAACAGACCGACAACGATCGCTGTCAGGCCAGTTTTACCGCCCGCTGCCGTTCCGGCGGCCGATTCGATATACACCGCCGCAGGCGAAGCACCGACTAAACCGGCAAACAGACTGCTGACGGAGTCGGTGGTCAACGCGCGGCCACCGTTAATGATCTGGCCGTCTTTATCCAGCAGATTCGCCTGGCCCGCCACTGCACGAATGGTGCCGGTGGCATCAAATACCGCGGTCATCACCAGCGCCAGCACACTTGGCAGCACCACCGGTTGCAGCGCCCCCATGATATCGAGACTAAACATCGCGGATTGGCCATTGGCATCCTTCAGGCTCGGCATGGCAAACAGCCCCTGATAGGTCACCGCAGGATCAAAGATCAAACCCACTACCGAAATCGCTACGATGGTCAGCAAAATTCCGCCTGGCACACGACGTTTTTCCAGACCAAAGATGGCTGCCAGCCCAATCAGCGCCATGATCACCGGGAACGAGGTGAAGTGGCCGAGAGCCACCGGCAAGCCCGGCGCCGGGTTCTTCACAACCAGGCCAATACCATCGGCCGCAATCAGCAGCAGGAACAGGCCAATACCGACTCCCGTGCCGTGCGCCACGCCCATCGGCAGGTTACGCAAAATCCAGGCGCGAATCCCGGTGACCGAAATCAACGTGAACAGCAAGCCCATCAGGAATACCGCGCCAAGGGCAACCGGGACGCTAATGTGCTGGCCCAGCACCAGGCTAAACGCGGTGAAGGCGGTCAGGGAAATCGCACAGCCGATCGCCATGGGCAGGTTGGCCCACAATCCCATGATGATCGAACCAAAGCTGGCGACCAGGCAGGTTGCCACAAACACAGCGGTCGGCGAGAAGCCGGCTTTACCCAGCATACCCGGTACGACAATGACGGAGTAAACCATGGCTAAAAAGGTGGTTAAACCCGCCAAAATTTCCTGACGCACGCTGCTGCCGCGTGCCGAGATGTTGAACCAGGCGTCCAGTTTTCCACTGGCCGGGCGTGAATCGCCAGACATAGTAAATCCTCTGCGTTTTTTAAGATGTAATGAGCCCCACGGCCCGCGTTTGCGCATCATCCTGGTGAAGGTTCTCAAAGAGAAAAGAGGCAAACGTTTACGTGGCCGCGTATTCCAGGTCGTAAAAGGAGGACACGGAAAAAGGCAAACGATTATCTGGCGTTTGCTATGGGGTTTTCAACTACTAATCGATTATCAGGCAGGATAAAGCGCAGACTGACGCGGGTTAACAATGTGGTTACACTGCTTTTGGCGAAACTTAAGGGGTCGGAACTGGCTGGAAAATCTTGGTTTTTTCAATTTATCGCCTGGTTTTCCTCACCAACTGCACCCGAAGTATGAGGTTGCTACAATTTGAAGCGATGTCCAACTTGGGGTCCAGCAAATATCCACCCTAAGAGCAAAGCGTCCGCGCCATGGATGCGTGGAATATCAAAGCATGTTCCATTCATCGCAAAATTTTCCTCACCCACCGCACCAGAGGTGTGAGGTTGCTGCAACTTGAAGCGATAACCAAGTCGAGGCCCAGCAAAGGCCCGCCCGAAGAGCAAAGCGTCCGCGCCATGGACGGCGCGGCCGATCTGCATGGATGCGTTATTCCTTTGCGATCGGGCGGGCCTTTGTTGGGCATGGCACCCAACCCACAGCGATAATCCACAACACCCAACTCACAGCGGCTAATCCACAGCACTCAATCAACAGCAACTAACCAACTTAGCTGAACGAGATAACCCCGCCCTGCTCAATCGCGCGTTGCCAGGCAGCACGTTGCTGCATTGCTTCCAGCCAGCGCGCGGTGGACGGCATCTCATTCAGCGATCCCCGCACTTGCAACGCCAGCAGCGGGAAACTCATCTGCACATCGGCGATGCTAAACCGTGACCCGGCGAAATAACGATGCTGGCTAAGATGCTGCTCAATCACGTCGCCGTGCAGTTTTAGCTGCTTGTTCAACCAGGCCTTCTGAATCCCTTTGCTCAACGCCACGCCTGCCGGACGTAAAATCCACGGCACCGGCTTCTTCCCGAGTTGCCCAAACACCAGCTTCATCACCAGCAATGGCATCAGCGACCCTTCTGCGTAATGCAGCCAGTAACGCGCCTGAATCTGTTCATCCTCGTCCGTGATGGCGAACAAATGCTCGCTGTCATATTTCTGCTGCAGATACGCCAGAATCGCCCCTGACTCGGCGATCACCCGATTGCCATCAGTAATAACCGGCGACTTCCCCAACGGGTGAATTTTCTTTAATGACTCTGGTGCCAGCAGCGTGTCTTCGCGCTGATAACGTTTAATTTGATACGGCACCGACAGCTCTTCCAGCAGCCACAACACGCGATGCGAACGGGAATTTTCCAGATGGTGAACGGTAATCATGCGGTTTTCCTTGCCGGTCAAAGTCTCCCGGCAAGTATAGCGGATTAACCTTTGTGCTCGTCTTGCTCAGGATCGAGTAACACCGCCCCCGAACCTTGCTGTGCCAGACGGTCACCGGGATTGCGCAGTGGACAATCACGCATCGATAAGCAGCCACAGCCAATACACCCGTCCAAATCGTTACGCAGGCGCGTCAGGGTTTCGATACGCTTATCCAGCTCTTCACGCCAGTGCTGCGTCAGCGCATCCCACTCCTGCGTCGACATACGCTTGTTGGCTGGTACATGCATCAAACTGTCGCTGACAGTGGCCAGCGGAATACCGATGCGCTGCGCAATCTTGATAATCGCCACACGGCGCAGCACATCGCGGCTGTAACGCCGTTGATTGCCGCCATTGCGCGAACTGAAAATTAAACCTTTGGTTTCATAAAAGTGCAGCGCGGAAACGGCCACGCCGCTACGTTTCGCCACTTCACCCGGCGTTAACACCGGTTTTGGGTAATTGCGTTCTTTTTTCATTTAGGGCCTTTACCTCAAGTTAACTTGAGGAATTATACTCGCACCCCATCAAAACTTCGAATTTCAAACCCGATAAACCTTTCAGAAGGATGAGGCTATGATGCAACAGGAAATCATTCATTCACTGACACATTGGATCGATGAAAATCTGGATAAGGCCCTGTCGATCGACGAAGTGGCAGCAAAATCTGGCTACTCAAAATGGCACCTGCAGCGTATGTTCCGTACCGTGACGAAACAAACGCTGGGTGGCTATATTCGTGAGCGCCGCCTGACTCTGGCCGCTGAAGCGTTACGCCAGACCCAGCGTCCAGTGTTCGATATCGCGATGCAATACGGTTACGATTCACAGCAAACTTTTTCGCGCGTGTTCCGCCGTCAGTTTTCCCAGACGCCGACCGCCTATCGTCACACCATGCGCCGTCAGGCGATGATTCAGCGTCCGCGTCTGCTGAGTTTCGATTGCAGTGAAAACATGAACAGCTTTGCCCAGCGCACAACCGGCGAGTGCTGCCCGGTTCAGTGACATTCTGCGCGCCCTTCACGGGCGCACCTTCCCGCTTTGCCTCTGCCATCTCCCCCGCTTCGATAAAAATCTTTCTACCATACCAGGTATAAATTTTGTTCAAACTTTCAAATCGGGTGATATAATGTGACCCAAGTCACAGATTTACCCCCGCGTAAGACGGCCAGAAGGGCCTCCCTGACCCTCCTTCTTTGCCGCCAGTGATGTCCAATCAATGTCAGGGATATTACTGATTTGAAGAGGTTTTTGCAGATGGCTACGTTAACCACCAGTTTAATCGTCATGCGTTGGGAGCTACTCAGCGCCATCATGATGTTCTTTGCCAGCACCATGAAAATTAAACTGCGTCAGAACAGTCACCACGTGATGGCACTGATGTGCGGCGGTATTGGTGTAGGCATGTCATGCTGGTTCGTTACCGGCCTGCTCGGCATTACCCTCAGCATGGAAAATCTGCACAACTTCATGGAAATCTCCAAAAACGCCTTCGTTGAAGTGATGAGCCAGACGCCTGCTGATTGGCCGATGCCTTAATCGCAGCTAATAAAAAACCCCGCTAAGCGGGGTTTTTTATTTTGCTGTGTGATACTCAAATTTTCTTCAATACGGCTGGAATAGCGACTTCCGGCACCGTCACACCCGGTATCTGCGTACCGCGGCGGTCTTGAATCCACATATCACCCATCATCTGGTTTAATCCACGGTCCAACCCGGTTACCAACCCGGCACCTGGCGTAAACGTCAGCTCGCCAAAGTAAATCCGATCACCATCGATATACCAGTCCACACGCACATAATCAAAATCGCTCGCCAGGGTTTTACTCAGCGCTAATGCGTGCTGTAACTGCGCCATTTGTGGATTCACATCCAGCCCGGTATCGCGAATTTTGTGGTACGCCTCATTGAGGTTGTTCACATAAAAATTCATCGACAGTAACGGGTTACATCGGTTGTAAATTACCTGAAGCACATATTCAAAGCTGCCGTCACGCTTGTTGAACATGTGAAACTTGTAATCAATCGGCGCGGTTTTGCCATCACCAATGTACTGCTCCACCAGGATACGCGGCTTGATGTAGCGATAGTGAATCTCACGCGCTTCATTGGCAAAGTCGGTCTTCAACCAGCGATGGCAGTCACTGATAATTTTCTGCTTCTTCAGCGCATCCGGCTCTTCCAGCAGAATTTCCACCATATTGGAGCCGTGATTGGGCTTAATTACCGTGTTCTTCCAGCTCGGCAGCGTATGCAGCGAGTGCGGGTCGCTGGTCTCATACACCAGTGGGATCAGGTATTCGCTGCCCACTTTCTCGGCGATGTATTCGCGCACCGAATATTTATCCGACAGGCGGCCATAGATTTGGTAATCGCCAAAAACGAATTTCCGGTACAGCACCTTCTCATTAAACACTTTCGGTTGACGCAAATTGGGCAGTTTGCGGAATTTATGAAAGTAATAGATGCGGTCCTGGTAAGCCCAGGGCATCTTCTTGATGAAGTACTGGACACTTCTTCTGAGTTCATCTTTCAACTTGAGCATATCGGACCTCATTTGTAGGTTTTGTAGTTGAGTGAGGAAACTTGAATCTTCTGAATGACGCCGTTATTGAAGAAGTAATTCATTACGGTGAGGGACAGAAGTTCAGAGATGAAGACGCTCCAGGCGGCACCCATGATGCCGTAGCCCTGGATCAGCCACCACGACAGCGGCAGACTGATCACCATCAGGCAGATGATCTTCTTCAGCAGATAGTTAAATCCGCCCTCTTTCACCATGTAGCGATACGCTACGGTCCCCATTGCCGAAAAGCAGGTTGCTAACGACAGTAACGTAATGAGACTCCCTGACTGTGTGTACTCGTGACCATACAAAGCGATGATGATTTGCTCGCCATACAGCGCAATCACCGCTAACAACAACAATGAAACACCCATGACATAGCCGTTCAGCCGCGCAGTGAGCTTGATGGCGGCTGCTCCGCGCTCCCGGAATATCTCCGAGAAGCAGGAAGTGATGATGGCAACCGGAATGAATATCCAGGACGCCGAAATGGTATTGGCGGCAGCAAACAGGCCGAGGTCGCGAGCGGAGGCAATGCCCGCCAAAAACATCTGGGCCGCCTTAACCTGCACAGAAATGAAGATGCTGGAAATCGCCAACGGTAAACCTGCGTACAGCAGATAACGCAGGTAGGTATTGCGCTTCTCCTGTGGCGGCGCCATGTCCTGGTTTTCGCGATAAAAATTAGACCGTTTGATGACGTACGGCACCAGCGTGACCATGACAATCGACAGCGTCAGCCACAAGGGATTGAGATGCAGCCAGGCAATGGCGAAACTCAGGGTAAAGCCCAACAGCAGGCCGACCGAGTTGGCCACGGTGTTGAGTCGGGAAGCCAGACGCGCATTGTTGTAAACGCTGAACGTATCCTGCGTCACAAAAACGGAGGAGATAAACGAGGCCAGGGCAAATGCGAGGAAATTTTCCTGCATGTTGTACCACACCCAAATCAACACCGGGATAGAGGTCAGCAACAACAAGACCAACCGCATGGTGCGGGCCACCGCCATCAGCCGCAGGCCTTTCGGCGCGCTTTTGCTGATGCGTTTGAACAGGATGGTTTCGGTACCGAAAATCGCTACGGTCTGTACCATCGAGAACAACGAGGTTGAAAACGCCATCTGACCGAATATGGTAGGGCCAAATGACTTCGCCACGTAGGAGGTCACAAATATGACGCCGAACACCGAGACGATCTTCTCAGACATCATCCAGGCGGCATTAGACATTACGCTCAATTTCATCGACTGATCCTTAGTATTACTTACAGCAACTGCCTTTCGGTACAACGTCCTTGAAATGAATTAACAAGCGCTCAGTGGGCCTGACTTAAATTAATAACTTCAAACCAAACTGGTCCGAAAAATGAGACTCCCGTCAGGATTCTTTGAATGAATTCAGGAAAATTCCGATTAAACCTGGTGCGAAACTCTGCGGATGTAAACGATTTCAGCCTGAATTCGAAGCAAAGGTTTACTGGCACACCCTGTGATTTTCACAAACAGGTTATGCCGTATTTCCAATGATTGTAGTATTTTTCTGCATTTGGGATGAAATGAATCTATATCAAAAACCCAAAGCCAGGAAGGCGTTCAATGGCATTCAGAATAAAATAAGATTTATCCCATGATGATATTTATTCCAAATAACTTAATTTAAACCTCGCAATTCAAATCGCGCACTTTAATACTGCATTAATACTCTTTTTGCAGTACCAGATATTAATACAGTAATTCTCATCCACTAATTGATAAGAAAGGTAAGAGCATTTATGAGAAAGTCACGATATAGCGAAGAGCAAATCACAAATGCCATTAAAGCTTCTGAAACGGGAGTGAAAGTCAGGGAGATTTGTGAAGAGCTTGGCATTTCCGAGGCCACCTTCTACAGCTGGAAGAAAAAGTTTTCTGGGCTTTCTTCAGAAGAAGGGAGAAAAATCAAAGATTTGGAGGATAAACTACAAAACCTTACCCGTGAGCTACAGTCACTGAGTTCCGACAAAGAGATGCTGCAAAGCGTGCTGAAAAACTTCTTCACCACAAATGAGAAGCGGCAAGCTGTTAACTTCCTGCAAACCACCTTCGACATTGGAACGCGTCGCAGCTGCCGCTTGCTGGATATTAGCCGCAGTGTTTACCACTATCCTTCAGGCTCCGATAATCGTTAACACCATTAAGACCGTTGTTATTTGACTTAATGCTGAGATTTGTTCTTACCAGAAGAGATGAAGATCATTTAATTCGGCGTTCGTAACATAACAATTCGCACCATTTTTTCCTGATGAATATCATCGCGGATTTGCTTCCTTTTTTGCGGTAAAATTGATTCACATCAGCAAAAGTCTCGCTATTCAAGCCTTTTAGACGCAGCCCAGTCTCATTACGGTGAGATTGGTGCTTCGTTTTATTACTTAACTGATATTAATGATCAGGACTGAATACAGATAAATCTGTTAAGCAGTCATGAACAACGGCATGTAATCGCTCACACAATGACTCTTATTTTTATTGGACCTATCACTTTAAGTGATGATCACGGATTGCCATCTGGCCAGAGCGATACGCTGATAACCGCACCAGGATTATTCCGGATTAAAAACGTTATCACACCTAAACAATAACAGTAAAAAATGGCGACTTTTGGAAAATATCGCCCGGTAATTCATCTCTGTGTTTAATCATTTTTTCATGCAAATTCAGCGGATGTTTCTCAACACCTGAGCGGCATCTTGAGAAAATCGTGGCTCAAAGCGGTGATTTTCAGTGCCAAATCGCAATAAAAATGCAGATAGAACACCTTTTTAACCCTGCCGGCGCCGGCTTTTTTACCCTTCCCCGCGGGTTATCACCTCGTTTCCACCCGCTGGAGTGACCGGATTGCCCCCCTGAATGCAACATGGGTTATGACAAAGTGGGGTAAAAACAGGCAAGGATAAGCGAGGGAAAGTTATATCGCGGTGGTGACTGAGGATATAAATGGCGAAGAGGAGCGCAAAACAGAGGGGGCAAATTCCTAAAAACACTGAAGAAAGGGCTGCTGAGCCCCTCTACTCAGCAGCCAGAAATTCATGTTAAAGCGCGCTGACTTTCGGCTGCGGTTTAATACGCATGGCATAGATTACGCCAACGATGAGACAGCCAATACCGATGCCAGTGAGCAGCGGCGGCCAGCTCTGTCGCCAGAGGAAGGTCCACAGCAGACCCGCCAGCGTTTCGAACACAATCAGCGGCCCCATGATGACCGTTGGCACACGCTGGCTGGCCGCATTCCAGCATAGCGTGCCTAACCATGAACATATCAGCCCAATTGCCAGCATGATGAGGAGAAAACGCGTGGGCTGTGGGCCAAATGGCAGAGCGAACTCAGGCTGCTGCCAGTAAAGCTGACCGCACACGAATAAATAGAACACCAGCGCCAGCGGTAAGGTCACCAACCCTTGTGCCGTTGCCCAGCTACCGGCTTTATGCTGTGGATGCGCGCGCAGCCAGATGCCATTACGCAGCGGATACCAGGTCCAGCAGGCGACCGCTAAAATCGCCAGTAACAGCCCTGTCAGGTAGCGCGACCAGTCAAATTCCGGTCCCTGCATTTGCATCTCAGCGGCATTCACGCAGCCCAGGCCAGCAGCAATAATCAGTAGCGCCGGAAAGAGTTTACGCCAGGAAAGTCGCCCTTCAAGATGGCCGTAGCAGAGGTTGGCCGTCACGGTGATGACCACCGGCAAGGTGCCAATTATCATGGTCGAGATAGGCGCACCGGTGCGCTGGATAGCACTGGCGAGGCAGGCGTAATAGAACAGATTACCGACCAGCGACAATTTCAGCGCTTCCAGCCAATCTTTACGTGCCAGCTGTTTCAGACGGCGGCGATCCAGCCATGCCAGCGGTAATACCACCAGCCCAAAAGCCACGTAGCGTCCGGCCGATTGTAAGGTACCCGGATAGTCAGGTATCAGCAGCGGTCCAACAAAAATGAGCCCCCACATTAATCCTGCGGCAAGTGCAAACACGATTCCTGCAAACATTCTCTTTTCCTTTATCACTTTTCCGTCGCAGTGTGGCGTAACCGGATAATAAAGGCTTGTAGCAGATTGCGGTTAACGCGAGGGGAAAACTTGCTTTTGATAACGCCCTGGCGTGATGCCATAGCGGTGAGCAAACGCGCGCGTGAGGTGTGCCTGATCGGTCAATCCAACGGCCGCCGCTACCGAAGCCGCGCTTTCTCCCATTCCTAAACGTTGCTTGGCTTCGAACAGGCGAAAGGCCATCAGCATCTGATGTGGCGTAACATGGAAGTGTTGTTTGAAACTGCGGAGAAAATGCCACGGCGACAATGACGCCAGGGCGGCCAGCTCATCAAGACGAACCGGCTCCGCCAGGTTTTCACGCAAATAGGCTTTTACCGCATCAAAGCGATGGGCGCCCTCTTCGGGTCGGGATTTTCCCTGATGTGCCAGCGGGCGTAATAGCTCCAGCAGTTCCAGCAACAGACTCTCGCGTTCCAGCGCGCTTGTGGCTTGCCACATCTGTGCCAGTCGCTGGGAAAAGGGCTGCGCCAGGCGGACATCTGTGCGCAGCGCCTCACTAAACCACCAGTGACGATCGCCGGTAAGCCGCTCCATCTCCTGCGGATCAATATAGATCATGCGATAACGCCAGCCCTCATCACAGGCCGATTCCCCGGTGTGCAATTCATCAGGGTTCATCATCACCAGTGAATGCTGCGGTGCCGTATAGTGCGTGCCGCGGTAGCGAAAACGCTGTGCACCCGATTCAATGGTGCCGATACCGAAGGCTTCATGGGTATGCGGCTCAAAAGCGTAACGCGAGATGTGCGCCTGATACAGCTCGATACCCGGCAGTTCAGCAAAATGCTGGAACTGCGCCTGATCGCACTTATCAGGAAAGATTTCCGGAACCACCTTCACGTCACACCTCCTAAAAACAGGTTAATTAGCATGCGCGGCGGCGAGATGAAATGCAAAACAGATTTGCTTTACCTGCATGCATCACAATCGCGATACTGTCATCCTCTATATAAAGGAGGCAGTGATGGCTAATCGGGTTGTCGTGGTAGTGGATATGCAAAACGGCGTGCTGGCTTCGCCACGTTTTGATCGTGACGGACGTTGTCAGCGCATCAATCAACTGACGGCAGCGGCCGATCAGGTGATTTTTATTCAACACGTTGAGCCAGGCCTCGAAGTGAACAGCGAAGGCTGGCAAATCGTGCCGGAATTGGATCAGCCAGCCAACGCGATCTACGTTAACAAGACCGCCTGTGACAGTTTTTGGCAAACCGACCTGGCGGCTCAGCTTGATCAACATGGCATTGAGAGCTTTGTGATTTGCGGCTGCGCGACCGATTACTGCGTGGATACCACCATCAAGGTGGGTGCCAGCCTGGGTTATCACATCACCGTTGCCGCCGATGCGCATACCACCGCTGACCGGACTTACGTTTCCGCACAACAGCAGATCAATCAACACAATGAAATCTGGGCGGATTTGATTCTGCCGGGCAACCCGGTGTTAGTGCGTGATACTGAGGTATTGCTGCGGGAGTGGCGGCCGCATTAGCAGTCACTTTGCCGGGCAGAATTGTCCGGCTTCCATTATGGGCGGCATTCAGCAGCTAGATTTTACGCTTCCATTGATAACGGTTTGATCCTGCCAGCTGTTCAATCAGCCCCTCATGCTCCGCACGCTGCAACCATTCAGTCAGCTGAATCTGATGCAGACCGGTCCGCAAGCCCAGATCTTCAATCGTGACCGGATAGGCGGCCAGTGCAGGCAATTGCGCCTGAAAAATCAGGTAAAAATCGGATGGATGCCAGATTCCTTCTGGTTCCTGAGCCACATTAGCATCCGCGATCTTGTCGGGCATCGTGTGCCATGTGCCGCTCAATAGATCATCCTGCTGGTAAGGCTGATGACGGTGAGTCGTCATCCATTGCGCAACATCAATGTCATCGGGGTGAGCAGCGCACCATTGCCCACCCTGTGTGACCAGCTGGGCGTTGCTGGCCTGTACATCGTCGGTCGGCTTAACCCACAACGGTACCCATTTCTTGCGCAGATTCTCTTCCGCACCAGCCAGCGTACCGCCCTTGTGACCCGCGTGTACGACCAACGCACTCTTCGCCAGGCAATAAACATATCGATTGCGCGCCATCGCGTGACCCACAGTAAAGCCTGCTTCCGGATAGAAAGGCGAAAGCAGCAATAACTTTCCTGCCATGAGACCTTTACGCCATTTGGCGCTGGTCGCAGCGGTGAGCAGACTATCACTGAGGACACCAATGACGGCTCCGTTATGTTGCAAAGCGCCCAGCATCGCGGCTTCATCAATGCCTCGTGCACCACCCGAAATCAGATTTATATTCGCAGAGACAATTCTTACCGCAACCTGACGACTGAACGTTAAATCCCGCTCGCTGGCATTTCTTGACCCAACCACCGCAAGGCCTGGGTGATTTAACAGAGTGATATCACCACAGCCGAACAGCACCGGCGGCGCGTCAGTGCGCAGCTGTTGCTTTAGCAGCCTTGGATATTCAGCGTCAGAACGTGTTAACACCCACAACCCCGCACGCTGCCAGCGTTCAATCGCTAACGCCAGGCTATGTCCACGGCTCAGTAGCGCTTCAATACGCTCGCGCGTGATATGAGAATCAACCCAGCTGGCTAGCATGACATCAGCACCAGAGCCGAGCAGATCGGCGGGTGTTGCAGATTGTTGTTTCAGCCACAGGGCGAATCGTCCCCATTCAGCATTACCTAGCGGCTTCACCTCATCCTCACTCTGGCGCGAGAAGTCGCTGGTTAACAAAAGCGTTGCCTGTGCAATAGGAGATAAATTCATCACTCTTTCACCGTTGAGGTTGCCAGCGCCAATGGATAGACAATGCCGCTTCCCGCTTGCTGAAGCAGGGCTGCAGTCACTGCCATCGTCCAGCCTGAATCGACAATATCGTCTACCAGTAACACGGCAGTGGCTGGCAGATTAGCGCTGGTGGCAAATGCGCCATCCAGATTACGACATTGATGGAAGCGATTATTTTGCAGACGCTGCCGAGGGTTATCTTTCACTTTCTGCAGTGCATCGACAAAGGGTATGCCGAGTCGCTGTGCCAATCGGCGGGCAAAATCCGCTACCAATTGAGGCTGACGCAACGACGGTACGCAGCAAACCCACCGTGGAGCAGGTGCTGGCTGCCAGCGCTGTTCAATCATTTCCACTATGGCAGCAACCAGTTCATCACTGAAATGACCGGCTGCTTTCTCGGCCACTACGCGAGATCCCCATCCGGCATCTCCCCAGCGCGAAAGCACCCGACCTTCCTGCGCACGCAGAGCGGCAGGTAAATTGCCGCGAAAACCGTACTCTTCAAATGCCTGAGCAGCCACCTGAATTTTGGGCAAAATCACCGTTTCGGCGCGCTGTAGAAAGGTCGCTGCCTGATGAGCCAGTGTCGCATCCACCTGCGGGTCAATCAAAGGTCGACCGAGGAGCTGGCACATTTGCTACAGGATACGGGGTCTGTGTCATCCAGTGATAATCGCAGAAACGTCATCAGGCAACCGCGCTGTGAGATATAACGCTGCACCTCCTGCCACTCTTGCTCGCGCTGTTGCGTCAGATGCACGATACGTTCGCGATCCAGCAGATAAGCGACCGGCGTTCTCCGCCATTGGGATTTGACCTTAATCACCGGAGCAGGATTCTCAACGCTGAGCAATTTCAGCACTTTTTCAATTTGCCCCTGACGCAGATTGGTCTGCTGTTCGATATCACGAATCGACAACCCATCACTCTCCTCCAGCACTTGCAAAATATCATATACCTGAGTTTCTGCTGGAAAAGCAGACTGCCGGAAAAACTGGTGAATATCGCGATCTTCACCGCCTGACATCAGCACGCCAACCGCATGGTCGATGCCACGTCCCGCACGCCCTACCTGTTGGTAGTAAGCAACAATGGAAGCGGGTGCCTGATAGTGCAGCACGAAGCTCAAATCAGGTTTGTCATATCCCATTCCCAGTGCGGTGGTCGCCACCAAAACTTTCAATTGGTTAGTTAGCAGCAAGGTCTCAAGGTGTTGACGATAGTCGTTGCTGCTGTCGAAACCAGCGGCCTCAACGCTGCCATGATAGGCGCGCGCATCAATTTGCTGCGTGCGTAACCAGGCCGCAACCTGCTCGGCATCCCGCACGGTGAGCGTATAGACGATACCGGTTCCCGGAAGAGAGGGAATGACCTGCGCCAGCCAGGCAAGGCGAGAGGCCTGATTCGGCAAAATGAGCGTTTGCAGCGCCAGACTTTTACGAATCAGCTCACCGCGCTGAATCACGATGTCGCCCATCTGTTGCTGTATATCTGCAACGACACGATTATTGGCGGTAGCGGTGGTGCCGAGCACTGGCGTATTCGCCGGTAGTTGCCGCAGGATGCTGACAATGCGCCGATAGTCAGGACGGAAATCGTGCCCCCAATCGGAGATACAGTGCGCCTCGTCAATCACCATGAGCGCGATACGGTTGGCAATCGGCTGCAGTACGGTTTCGATGAATTGATCATTGGCGAGACGTTCTGGAGAGATGAGTAAACAATCGACCTGATTGTCCAGCACCCGTTGTGTCACTGAAGACCAGTCAGTGCTGTTCGAAGAATTGAGGGTTTCAGCAACAATACCCAGTCGACGAGCCGACTCAATTTGGTTACGCATCAGCGCCAGTAGCGGTGAAACAATGATGGTCGGACCCATACCGCGATCGCGAAAAATTTTGGCGCTGATAAAATAGACGGAGCTTTTACCCCAACCCGTGCGCTGCACCACCAATAATTTCTGTCGATGATTGACCAAAGCATCAATCGCTTCCCACTGCCCACGACGAAACTGAGCCTGCTCATCCGCCAGTGCGGTTTTTAATAACACTTCTGCCTGATGCTGTTTCATTATCACTCCTTGATGGGAAATGCGTCCCTTCTTTTGATTGAGAAACCTGAGAGCCAGATACAAAAAAGCCCCGTAAAACGAGGCCTTAGCGAGTAGTTATGCGTGAGCGTTGACTCAGAACGGGATGTCGTCGTCAAAGTCCATTGGCGGTTCGTTGTTCGCCGGTGCGCTCTGCTGCTGCGGACGCTGTTGTGCGCCGCCGCTGAACTGGTTGCCGCCCTGAGGCTGCTGCTGAGGTTGCTGTGGCTGGCCCCAACCGTTGTTATTGCCGCCGCCCTGGCCGCCCATCGGTGCGCCGCCTGCGTTCGCGCCCTGCTGACGTCCACCCAGCATCTGCATGGTGCCGCCAACGTTAACAACCACTTCGGTGGTGTATTTTTCCTGACCGCTCTGATCCTGCCATTTACGGGTACGCAGCTGGCCTTCGATGTAAACCTGAGAGCCTTTACGCAGGTATTCACCCGCCACTTCAGCCAGTTTGCCGAACAGCACAACGCGGTGCCATTCAGTGATCTCTTTGTTTTCACCGGTTTGCTTGTCGCGCCAGCTTTCCGACGTGGCCAGCGTAATGTTGGCTACCGCGCCACCATTTGGCATGTAGCGCACTTCCGGATCCTGACCCAGATTCCCGACAAGAATCACTTTGTTTACGCCACGACTGGCCATGTTGCTGTCTCCCGATGAGTTGATGCTAAAAGTCTAAGCCAAAAATTGTATCACGTCACAATGACGGTGCCCACTTCAGAGCAGGCTCGCAATTTTTATTTGGCACACAGAATAGCAAAAACACTGGATATTTATTCAGTTTATTTTTTGTGCCATACTAACGCGTTTCTGCTGGTCATGCTGGCAAGGCATGGCGAGTGTTGTTCAATCCGGGAAAGGTGAATGGATAAGATCGAAGTCCGCGGTGCTCGCACCCATAATTTGAAGAATATCAACCTGATCATCCCTCGCGATAAGCTGATTGTGGTCACCGGTCTGTCGGGTTCCGGTAAGTCTTCGCTGGCGTTTGATACGTTGTATGCCGAAGGTCAGCGTCGCTATGTTGAATCGCTCTCGGCCTATGCGCGCCAGTTTCTTTCATTAATGGAGAAACCGGACGTCGACCATATTGAAGGTCTCTCGCCCGCTATCTCTATTGAGCAGAAATCTACATCGCATAACCCGCGTTCTACAGTCGGGACCATTACCGAAATCCATGACTATCTGCGTCTGCTGTTTGCCCGTGTGGGTGAGCCGCGCTGCCCGGATCACGATGTTCCGCTGGCGGCACAGACCGTGAGCCAGATGGTGGATCAGGTGATGGCGCAGGAAGAAGGCCGTCGTCTGATGCTGCTGGCACCCGTGGTGAAAGAACGCAAAGGCGAGCACACCAAAACGCTGGAAAACCTCGCGGCGCAAGGCTACATCCGCGCCCGTATTGATGGCGAAGTCTGTGATCTCTCCGATCCGCCAAAGCTGGAATTGCAGAAAAAACACACCATCGAAGTCGTGGTGGACCGCTTCCGCGTGCGCGATGACCTGGCAACGCGCTTAGCCGAATCCTTTGAAACCACGTTGGCACTGAGTGGTGGCACCGCCATCGTCGCCGATATGGATGACAGCGATGCCGAAGAGCTGCTGTTCTCGGCTAACTTTGCCTGCCCTATTTGTGGCTACAGCATGAGTGAACTGGAACCGCGCCTGTTCTCGTTCAACAACCCAGCCGGCGCTTGCCCAACGTGTGATGGGCTCGGCGTGCAGCAGTATTTCGATCCCGATCGCGTGGTGCAGAACCCTGAACTGTCACTGGCTGGCGGTGCAATTCGTGGCTGGGATCGCCGCAACTTCTATTACTTCCAGATGCTGCGCTCGCTGGCAGAGCATCTGGAATTCGATGTCGAAGCGCCGTTTAACAGCCTGAGCGACAAAGCGCGTGAAGTGATTCTGTACGGTTCCGGCAAAGAGAGTATCGAATTTAAATACATCAACGATCGGGGCGACACTTCAGTACGTCGTCATCCGTTTGAAGGTGTGCTGCACAACATGGAACGCCGTTATAAAGAGACGGAATCCAATGCGGTGCGTGAAGAGCTGGCGAAATTCATTAGCAATCGCTCCTGCACCAGCTGCGAAGGCACACGCCTGCGCCGTGAAGCACGCCATGTATTTGTTGAGAATACCAACCTGCCGACCATCTCTGAGATGAGTATTGGCCATGCCACCGACTTCTTCCGCAATCTGAAACTGAGCGGGCAGCGTGCGCAGATCGCCGAAAAAATCCTGAAAGAGATCGGCGATCGCCTGAGCTTCCTCGTTAATGTCGGTTTGAATTATCTGTCGATGTCGCGTTCGGCTGAAACCCTCTCTGGCGGCGAAGCGCAGCGTATTCGTCTGGCAAGTCAAATCGGTGCGGGTTTGGTGGGCGTGATGTATGTGCTGGATGAGCCCTCAATTGGTCTGCATCAGCGCGATAACGAACGTCTGCTTGGTACGCTGATTCACCTGCGCGATCTCGGCAACACCGTGATTGTGGTCGAGCACGATGAAGATGCGATTCGCGCCGCTGACCACGTGATTGATATCGGCCCTGGCGCGGGAGTGCACGGCGGTCAGGTGGTGGCTGAGGGTGACGTGAATGCCATTATGGCTAACGAAGCCTCGCTGACCGGTCAGTATCTGAGTGGTAAGCGCGAAATCGCCATTCCGCAACAGCGCGCGAAAGGCGATCCGGCAAAAGTCTTGAAGCTTACTGGCGCGCGCGGCAACAATCTGAAAGACGTCACGCTGACGATCCCGGTGGGTCTGTTTACCTGTATCACTGGCGTATCCGGTTCCGGTAAATCCACGCTGATTAACGATACGTTGTTCCCGATTGCGCAGCGGCAGCTGAACGGCGCGACCACCACGGAGGTGGCGCCTTATCGCGAGATCGCCGGTCTGGAGCATTTCGATAAAGTCATCGACATTGACCAGAGCCCAATTGGCCGTACGCCGCGCTCGAACCCTGCTACTTACACCGGCATTTTCACTCCGGTGCGTGAGCTGTTTGCCGGTGTGCCGGAGGCGCGTTCCCGTGGCTACAATCCAGGACGCTTCAGCTTTAACGTGCGCGGTGGACGTTGCGAAGCCTGCCAGGGCGATGGCGTGATCAAGGTCGAAATGCACTTCCTGCCGGATGTGTATGTGCCGTGCGATCAGTGCAAAGGCAAACGCTATAACCGCGAAACGCTGGAGATTAAATACAAAGGCAAAGGCATTCACGAAGTGCTGGATATGACCATCGAAGAAGCGCGTGAGTTCTTTGATGCTGTCCCTGCGCTGGCGCGTAAACTGCAAACGCTGATCGACGTGGGCCTGTCCTATATTCGCCTCGGCCAGTCAGCCACTACGCTGTCAGGCGGTGAAGCGCAGCGTGTGAAACTGGCGCGTGAGCTGTCAAAACGCGGCACCGGGCAGACGCTCTATATCCTTGATGAGCCAACCACGGGTCTGCACTTTGCTGATATTCAGCAGTTGCTGGAAGTGCTGCATCAGCTGCGCGATCAGGGCAATACCATTGTGGTGATTGAACACAACCTCGACGTGATCAAAACCGCTGACTGGATTGTCGATCTCGGCCCAGAAGGCGGTAGCGGCGGCGGCGAAATCCTGATTTCAGGCACGCCAGAAACCGTGGCGGAGTGTGAAAAATCCCACACCGCACGCTTCCTTAAGCCGATGCTGAAGAAGAAGTAAAATTGAAGGCCCGTAGTGCGGGCCTTCTTATTTCTTTCAATCCACAGACGCCGCACTCTCTAGTTTACTCGCTGAATATTGCAGTCAGTCGGGCCTGATACCTCGCTGTCAGATTCCGCAGCAAAATGCAGAAACAGGCAAGAATCAGACAACTTCAGGCATATACGCATCTCATCCTGCTGACTATCCTTACACAGTTCCTTTTTGGCGTAGCTCGTTACGCCTTTGTCCCTTCAGCTCGCTGAACGGGATCCCGCAAAACACTCACGACACACCCGATTGGAGACACCATGAATATTACGCATGCCTATGCCGCACAGGACGCGAAAACTAAACTCGCCCCGTTCGACTATAAGCCGCGCGAGCTGCGCGCTCATGATGTGCAGATTGAAGTGTTGTACTGTGGCGTTTGCCACTCTGACCTGCATCAGGCGCGCAACGAATGGAAAAACACCATCTTCCCGGTGGTGCCAGGCCATGAGATCGTTGGACGCGTTACCGCCGTTGGCGGCCACACTCACAAATACAAAGTGGGCGATCTGGTCGGTGTCGGCTGTATGGTTGACTCCTGCCGCAGCTGTCCAAGCTGCCAGGAAGGACTGGAGCAGTATTGCGAAAACGGTTTTGTTGGCACCTATAACGGTGAAGATCGCGAAACCGGCGCCATCACCTACGGTGGTTACTCCACCAGCATGGTGGTTGATGAAAGCTTTGTGCTGCGCGTGCCGGAAAACCTTGAGCTGGCAGGCGTTGCCCCGCTGCTGTGTGCCGGTATCACCACCTACTCACCGCTGCGTCACTGGAACGTCGGTCCAGGTAAGAAAGTGGGCATCGTCGGTCTGGGCGGCCTCGGCCATATGGGCGTGAAAATCGCGCATGCGATGGGCGCGCATGTGGTGCTGTTCACCACCTCACCATCGAAGATTGAAGACGGTAAGCGCCTGGGTGCTGATGAAGTGGTGATTTCGAAAGATGCTGATCAAATGGCGCAGCACAACAACAGCTTCGATTTCATCCTCAACACCGTGGCTGCTCAGCACGATCTCAACCCGTTTATTGCCCTGCTGAAACGCGATGGCAACATGACGCTGGTGGGCGCGCCAGAGCACGATCATCCGGCTCCACAGGTCTTTAATCTGATCTTCAAACGTCGCAGCATTGCCGGTTCACTGATCGGTGGTATCGCTGAGACACAGGAGATGCTGGATTTCTGCGGCAAGCACGGTATCACTTCAGATATCGAGCTGATCGCCATGAACCAGATTAACGAAGCCTACGAACGTATGCTGAAAAGCGACGTGAAATACCGCTTCGTGATTGATATCAACACCCTGCGTGAAGAGTCAGCGGCTTAATTAGCGCGCGTCTTCATCATGGCTGACGCCCGCCGCGCGCGTGGCGTCAGCCTGTTGCCAGGAAGCCTCCACCAGATAATAAATCTGCGAATCCTTTAGGGATCCATCCAGCCACAGCGTGCTCCAGTGCGACTTATTTAGATGCTCGCTCGGGAATACATCATTGTGCTCTTCGCGCAATAAATCAGCCAGCGCAGGCGAGGTTTTCAACGAGAGCGCCGGACGCCCTTTCACCTCATGCACCATGGCAAACAGTACGCCTTCGCTTTTAATCTGCGTTGCATCCCATTCATTTTTATAGCTTTGCTCCGCACCCGGCTTGCTCATGCAGTAGGTGAGGAGATCCGAAATGTTCATTGTTTTATTCCCCCTATGGAATGGCAAAAAAATGCCAACATAATGAATACACATTTAGTATGACTCATAAAAAACAATTCGCTCCAGATAAGTCGTCTAATCTCAAAAAAATCAGAATAAATAGTGCCTCATGAAGTTTTTGTTTAATTTAGAAAATGATATCGCAGAAGATGCGCATACGAAAAAATTTATTAAAAAAACACAATATCTTTGAGGTTTATTTAAAAGTAAGCACCAATCTTAAAGTTTAAACCTTCAAAAAACACCCTGTACATAAAAACAGTATTTTGTTATAATAGAATAGGTAATTCAATAAGTTTATGTGAAATGAAAGAAATTGAAATAAAAACTCGCTTAGTAGAATTTCTTCTTGAATTCGGAGATACAGATGCGATTTTATCCTCTGAGTTCCGTTTTAATTTTGGCTCTCGCAGAGCTGACTTAATTTCATTGCATGAGAACATGGCAACATCCTATGAAATTAAAGGGACTTCCGATAACACTTCTAGGCTTGACTATCAAATACTTAGTTATAAAGACTATTTCGACTATTGCTACGTTGTTTGTGAAAAAGAGAACTTGAAATCCATTAGAGATATCTTACCTCGTAGCATAGGTATAATTGTTGTTTATGATAATTTCTGCAAAGCAGTGAGAAAGCCAATTCAAAATAAAAATCACAGTAAAATAATGCTTGCTAGTACACTATCAGTTGAAGAACTCAAATATTTAACCAAATATAAATTGAAGCTATCAAAATATGAGCTTTGCTTAACACTTTCATCACAAAAAAGCCTTAAATTTATAAGAGATACATCTAGAAAAAGCCTACTTAAATATTCAGAAAATCGTTTTAAAGTTTTTAAATCGGAGATAGGTAATAAAATATCCTCCGACGACATCCTTACAATCACCAGGATGCCATCAGATAAGATATCAAAATTTATTTCTTAACATAACTCGCGTGCTCATATAATAGTTCATCCTAACAGAAATCCAAAAAGATGGGCTAATCCCTGAGGGTTCATCATTTGAAGCTTTGTTTATTTCACTATCAGCCCAAGATCCTAAATTTACATACCTTTTATCTTCAAGGACTTTTTTCGCACAAAGTGAATAACTTCCTTTGTCACGTCTATATCTTTTATAAAAAAACTTATCATCCAACGCAATATCGATTCTAGGAACAAAAGTCCCGCCTCGAATTTCTACTTGTTCAATGTTAATTGAAGCATAATCGCCATATTTAACAGGATATTCCCTAGAAACGGAATGAAAAATTCTTTCCTCCACTATTGGAACATCACCATGATCATCATATCCAATTGACGCAGGAGATAATGGGAACGATGTTGATACTATGACAATAGTGTCGATCTTATGAGAATATTCCTCGATATTTTTACATGCATAAATAAGTGAGTCACTAACATCATCCATGTTTTCAGAAGAAACTTGCTCAGCATCGAATATAATAATTAGCTTACAACCCAAGCTTAACTGATTGACAATTGGATTTATAAATTTTTTATAATCTTCTAAATCATGAGGAACACGCAATGCTAAATATTTTTTTTCTTGTGATACCAAATTAACAAACTTTTCAGTATCAGATAGATCATCCTCATCATAAATATGTATCATTGGAATAATATTAAGATCTGAATATAGCCCAATGAAATAACGCCACTCCCTAAACCCATCATTTTCATCAAGTAATTGTTCAATCTGAGGATTGATGTATTTTTCATTAGATGTCAAGTCAAGAATAAATGGCCTATCTTTCTGAACATCTCTAATGGATGACATTTTACGATGAATATCACCATCAGGAGCAACAGTAGTTTTACGAGATTTAGTTAATTCATATATTGGAAGTGTATGGGAAAAGGTCCTATCATCTAAATTCGAGATAGCCTTCAATTCCGCATCACGAGTTTTAAGTAGAGGAAAATATATAAATTTATCCATGTTATAAATTATGCCCCTTATAGCCTAACTGCTTAGCTCTTAAACGAACTGCCATGGAAGAAACCTGAAAATATAAAGCAATATCCTCTACAGTTTTTGACTTCTCATTGATAAAATTATGAAAATCAGTCTCTGGCATTAGTAGTTCGGCAGCAAATTTATTTGCCTCAGTTTCAATTTTATTTATCTTACCATCTCTAAAAAATACTGAATCATTGAATTCATCCGATATTATGGTATGTTTTATGAAATGAGCCAATTCATGAGCAATGGTGAAACGTTGCCTATGTGGATGATGTAGAGAATTTATAGTCATCACCCATACTCCATCTTTTCCACGTTTCAGAGAGCCTGACTCATCTCCTTTCATTGGTTCCATTCTCATGGTAATACCAAGCAGTTTAGTCAAAGAAGAAACATCTAGAGGTATTACTCTGATATTGTTTTTATCGGCAAAATCGAGCAACTCAGCTGGCGAGTTCAATGTATATTCATTTAACGGAGATTCGTTAAGTGATTTAACTTTCTCCTTCATTTTTCCTTTAAGAAATGCCATACGTTCTGTCTCCCAAAACTAAATCTGCGCCTTCATTGTCAACTTCATCTCTTTCTGAAAGTTCCTGCATAATGATTCTTAAACTTCTACTAAATTCTGAGCTATCACTCTTCAATTTCTTTATTATGAATTCATCACTTTCCAAGCGAGCTAATATTTGCTGCGCAGCATCAATTAAACCTGAGAAATCCTCTTGCATATCTTTGATTTTAGGATTCATAACAAGATCTGTTTTTTTGTTAACTACATCAATTAAAAAATTACTAAACATTGTGCTATCAATATATTTTTTCATTTCGATAACTGCTTCGGCTTTTGCCTCTTCTCTAGCTTTATTTATTGAAGATGTTTTAATTATAAAGAAAGAAAATGCTGCAATAATTCCGTTAATAGCAATTAATGCCGTAATTATAACCTGATAAAGGTTACTCTGAAATGACCAAAAATCATCCAAGCTCAATATAGTCCCTGTAGATACCATTTCACCGATGTTATGTAACATTAATGGATCTTTGATAGACTCTGGCTTTTTAAGTATATAACTATCCGCCATGCCAATGTATTTATAAAATGCAGGGCCTAATATTAAATGAAAGAAAAATAGCAAAAAAAGTAGAGTACTAAGGCAACAGAATATTATCGTGGCGAAAGTAACGCTTCTTGCATGAAATCCTTCGGTAAAAGGCTTAGAATTATTGCTACTTTGAGTAGGTAAATCATCAGCTTTGTTTGTCATAATTATGAGGCCTATTTAAAACAACTCAGAAATCAAATTAAGTAAATTCCAGCATTAGTAGATATTATGTCATGGTGGATTAACTTGAATGATAAGTAACAGAGTATTTCAACATCGTTAATACATTATCATTCCTGATTATTTTACGCCACAGACATTACTCAAAAAAACTTATAAATTTCGGAATACCAGTATCTTAAGATCTTACCCCATCCAAAATCTCATCAAATCTACATACTACTTTCTGCCTTTTAGCCGACGTCCGCACACCATATCGCTGCGCATCGTAGAGTTCAATTCCTAAACAACGCAATAACGCTAAGGTGTGTTGCAATTGTAAATGCTTCAGCCCGGTACACTGATTGGGCGCCCCTGTACGATGCTCAGCATTTTTGCCTTCAAGCCGTAACATTTGATGAAACCACAGAAAAATCCCTAACGTCATGACAACGTTTAAGTTTTCAGCAAGTCAGCCAAAGGTAAAGGCGGTGGCACCAGATAACGCGCATAAAAAAACCGCCAGCCCGAAGGCATGACGGTTTTTCTCCTGCTGCGTAGTGCGTTACATCACGGCAGCAAAGGCTTCAGCCACCTGGTTAACGTTACGGCTGTTGAGGCCAGCCACGCACATACGGCCGCTGGCAATCAGATACACGCCGAACTCATCACGCAGACGGTCAACCTGCTGCGCACTTAAACCGGTGTAGCTAAACATACCGCGCTGCTTCAGCAGGTAATCAAAGTTTTTGCCCGGCAGTTTGGTGCTCAATACGTTGACCAGCGTCTGGCGCATTTCGATGATGCGCAGGCGCATGGCTTCCACCTCGGCCAGCCAGTTTTTCAACAGTGCTTCATCGTTCAGTACGCAAGAAACCACCTGCGCACCAAAGTTTGGTGGGCTGGAGTAGTTGCGACGCACGGTGGCTTTCAGCTGACCCAGCACGCGTGCAGATTCTTCTGCGCTCTCGCACACGATGGACAGGCCGCCAACGCGCTCGCCGTACAGCGAGAAGATTTTCGAGAATGAGTTGCTGACCAGTGCTGGCAAGCCCGCAGCCGCAATCGCGCGAATCGCGTAAGCATCCTGCTCCATACCGGCACCAAAGCCCTGATAAGCGATATCGAGGAACGGAATCAGTTCCTGCGCTTTCAATACTTCGGTGGTTTCATCCCACTGTGCGTTGGTCAGATCCGCGCCAGTTGGGTTGTGACAGCATGGATGCAGCAGCACGATAGATTGCTTCGGCAACGTTTTCAGCTTGGCAATAAACGCATCAAACTTAACGCCATTGGTTTCTTCGTCGTACCACGGATAAGTCTGTGCGTCGAAACCGGCACCGTTGAAAATCGCGATGTGGTTTTCCCAGGTTGGATCGCTCACCCAAACATTTGAGTTCGGGAAGTAACGCTTGAGGAAATCCGCACCCACTTTCAGTGCGCCAGAGCCACCCAGTGTCTGGATAGAAGCAATGCGACCCGCTTTCAGCATTGGGTGTTCTTTGCCAAACAACAGCGGTGCAATCGCGTTACGGTATGGGCCCAGGCCTTCCATCGGCAGGTAAAGTGACGCCTGATGCGGCTGCGCCTGCAGGCGTTCCTCTGCGGCAGCCACGGCTTGCAACTGAGGAATGATGCCCGCCTCGTTGTAATAGAGACCAATGCTCAGATTCACTTTATTGTCGCGTGGGTCCTGTTTGAAGGTTTCCATCAGCGACAGAATTGGATCGCCAGCATAAGCATCAACGTTTTGAAACACGGTGCAGATCTCCATGATTGGTCATAAATAGTCGGTAAAGAGGCGTCATTAAACCATGTAGCGGCCGGGACGATGATTCATAGCGATGATGAGATTGAGGATCACCGCGCCCGCAATTGAGGCCAAAAGTATCGGCAGCGACACCACGAAAAGCGAAGCGAGTACCACGCAGGTATCTACCGCCATTTGCAGTTTGCCGGCGCGCAGACCGATGCGGTCCTGCAGCCAGAGTGCCAAAATATTGATACCGCCGAGACTGGCTTTGTGACGAAACAACACTATAAACCCAATCCCCATCACCACGTTACCGAACAATGTCGCATAAAACGGATTTAGCGCAGAAAAATGGATGAACATCGGATGCAAGTGTGTGAACAGTGAAACCAGCCCCACTGCGCAGAACGTTTTAATCGTGAATTCCCAGCCCATGCGGCGCACTGCCAGCCAGTAAAACGGCAGATTGATCAGGAAGAATGCGCTACCAAAGGAGAGGTGCGTCAGATAGCTAATCAGGAAGGCGATACCCGCGGTGCTTCCGGTGAGCGCGCCCGCTTGTTTCAGCATCATCACGCCAAAGGAAACCATTAACGTGCCGAGCACTATCGCCAGCGCATCTTCAATACGTGAATGAGGAATTTTAGTGGGTTGAACAACGTTATCCATGGAGTAATCTCAGTGCAAATGATGCGGTTCAAATGCAAAAAACGCACCACATAGGCAGCGCTAAGTCGCCACCTATGGGGTGCCAGCGATTATCCAATTGATATCAAAGGCGCTTTTATTGCAGGTTTTTGTGCATCAAACCAAAATTCAACCGTTGATTCATGCACAAATCTGTTTTCTGGTGCGCGTTATTTGCATTCAATGTGCGTTAATTGCACCAGATTAGCACATCATGCACTTTTTTGGCGCGTTTTGTGCTCGGGGATAATCATCAAGCCGTTCTCTTTTAAACGGCTCAACACCACGGAGGTTTTCACATGGGCCACACTCTGATGGCCGGCCACCAACTGACTGATCAACGCACTCAGCGAGGCTAAATCAGCCACGGCCACTTTCAGCAGATAATCAGCATCACCGGTGGTTTTGAAGGCATCAACAATCGCATCCTCCTCTGCCACCATGCGATGGAAACTCTCTTCATAATCTGGCGTGTGATTCTTTAAACGCACTTCAATCAAGCCCACCATGCCAAGACCCACCGCGTCCGGCGAGAGCCGTGCGTGATAGCCGAGGATGAGGTTTGCCTGTTCGAGATTGATGCGGCGGCGTGAACATTGAGACGCCGAAAGACCGACTAAATCACTGAGTTCCTGATTGGTAAGGCGGCCGTTAGATTGTAATAGTGTCAATATCTTAAGGTCGTAATCGTCTACCTGAGTCATTCTGCTTCCACAGCGTTATAGGGTGCGCTTTGGTACAGATAACCTGATTAAAGCCAAGGTTGTCCAACACTATTTTCTGATGACGTGAAATGCATGCACAAATCGTGCATGCATCTCGTTGGAAAGGATTATTCGTCGTCGTAAGACGGCCCTGCGTAGTTATCAAAACGCGACCACTGACCATTGAAGGTCAATCGTACTGTGCCGATAGGGCCGTTACGCTGCTTACCGAGGATGATCTCGGCGATGCCTTTAAGATCGCTGTTTTCGTGATACACCTCATCGCGATAGATGAACATAATCAAGTCAGCATCCTGCTCGATCGATCCCGATTCACGCAGATCCGAGTTCACCGGACGTTTATCGGCGCGCTGCTCCAGTGAGCGGTTAAGCTGCGACAACGCCACCACCGGAACATTCAGCTCTTTCGCTAAGGCCTTGAGCGAGCGCGAGATCTCTGCGATCTCCAGCGTACGGTTGTCCGATAGCGCCGGCACGCGCATCAACTGCAGGTAGTCGATCATGATCAGGCTTAAACCGCCATTCTCACGAAACACGCGGCGCGCGCGCGAACGCACTTCCGTGGGCGTCAGACCAGAAGAATCATCGATAAACATGTTCTTCTTCTCAAGCAGGATGCCCATGGTGGCAGAGATGCGCGCCCAATCTTCGTCTTCCAGCTGGCCGGTACGAATGCGCGTCTGGTCCACGCGCGACAATGACGCCAGCATACGCATCATCAGCTGTTCGCTGGGCATCTCCAGACTGAAAATCAGCACCGGTTTGTCCTGTAGCATCGCGGCGTTTTCGCACAGGTTCATGGCGAAAGTGGTTTTACCCATCGACGGACGCGCCGCCACGATGATCAAATCTGAACCCTGCAAACCGGCGGTCTTTTTGTTGAGATCCTGATAGCCGGTATCCACTCCGGTGACACCATCGTGCGGGGTCGACACCAGCGCTTCAATACGCGATACCGTGGCTTCCAGAATTTGCTCAATGTTCTGCGGGCCTTCTGCTTTATTGGCGCGCTGTTCAGCAATCTTAAAGACGTTGGATTCTGCGAAATCGAGCAAATCTTCACTGCTGCGCCCCTGCGGATCGTAACCGGCATCAGCAATTTGGTTCGCGACCGAGATCATTTGGCGCACAACGGCACGTTCACGCACGATATCCGCATAAGCGCCGATGTTCGCCGCACTTGGCGTGTTTTTCGCCAGCTCTGCCAGATAAGCAAAGCCACCGGCCATCTCCAGCTCGCCCAGTGTTTCCAGCGATTCAGAGAGCGTAATAAGGTCAATCGGCTGGCCCATTTCCAGCAGACGCTGCATCTCAGAGAAGATCATGCGGTGCGAACGGTTGAAGAAATCATCCGCCACCACGCGCTCGGAGACGTTATCCCAGCGTTCGTTATCCAGCATCAACCCACCGAGCACCGACTGCTCCGCTTCAATAGAGTGCGGCGGCATTTTCACGCCTTCCAGCTGACGATCGCGGGGTTCGTTGGATTTGTTGGTGGGTTTATTTCCTGCCATAGTGAATGCATTACCGATCGTGAAAGGGACGCGCAAGTATACCGTCCCAGGATGAACAATCACAGGAGTCAGAATGGCAAAGCGTATTCAGTTCAACCAACACGGTGGCCCGGAGGTACTGCAATGGGTCGATTTTGAGCTGGCCGATCCCGCCGAATATGAGGTTCAGGTCGAAAATAAGGCGATTGGCATCAACTATATCGACACCTATGTGCGCAGCGGGCTCTATCCGGTGACAGCTTTCCCGTCCGGGCTGGGCACTGAAGCCGCTGGCGTGGTGAAACGCGTTGGCTCAGGCGTGACGCGCTTTAAGCCCGGCGATCGCGTGGTCTATTGTCAGGCTGCGCTGGGTGCCTATAGCGAAATGCATAACGTGGCGGAAGAGCGCCTGGTGATCCTGCCGGAGAGCATTAGCTTTGAAGAAGGTGCTGCCTCGTTTTTGAAAGGCTTAACCGTGCAGTATTTGCTGCGTCAGACCTACAAAGTGAAAGCCGATGAAATCTTCCTGTTCCATGCCGCAGCGGGCGGCGTGGGACTGATTGCCTGTCAGTGGGCTAAAGCGCTGGGCGCGCATCTGATTGGTACCGTGGGCTCCGCCGAAAAAGCGCAGATTGCAAAAAATGCCGGTGCCTGGGCGACCATTAACTATCGCGAGGAGAATATCGCTCAGCGCGTCAGTGAATTGACTGACGGTGAAAAGGTCGCGGTGGTGTATGACTCGGTGGGGAAAGACACCTGGGAGCCTTCTCTCGATAGCCTGCGTCGTCATGGCTTAATGGTGAGTTTTGGTAATGCCTCGGGCCCCGTCACCGGCGTTGATCTTGGGATTCTGAACAAGAAAGGTTCGCTGTTTGTCACACGCCCTTCGCTGTTTGGTTACATTACCAATCGTCAGGAACTGGATAATGCCAGCAACGAGTTGTTCTCGTTAATTGCCAGTCGTGCGATTCAGCTGAAGGTACCAGAAGAGCAGAAATTTGCCTTGAGCGATGCGGTGCGCGCGCATCAGGTTCTTGAGAGCCGCGCCACGCAAGGTTCCAGCTTGCTGATTCCCTAAAAAGTTAAGGGCTTCCCGAAGGAAGCCCTTTTTTCTTTCTTTTTATAGTTCGCGCTGGTGTAGGGTCAGCGGCGATGAATTCGTTTTGAATTACTTTACGCATCCTGACAGAAAACATAAGTAAAAAATATGTTTAATTGCAGATTCGTACTAAGCAATTACCGACTCTGTGATCGCTCCCGCATTTAGCGCCAACCACGCCGCTCTAACTTACTGATTTTTCTTTTCAGTCTGTTCAATTTCACTTCACCGCTCGGTGTCGTAAAGGCGCGATAAAGCCACACGGCGACCACAGCCAACACCAGCCACGGTAACAACTTGATAACAAGCGCGAATAACCCGCCGAGGAACATCACAACGGTGGCAACAACCAATGCAGCGATAACGCCCAGCAGTGAAACGCCAGTCAGTAACAGCATCAGAAAAAAGCCGATAACAAATAAAATTTCCACGAAGGCTCTCCTGTGTAAGTAACACAGAATGTATTACAAGATACGTGCCAATATAGGCATACGGTTAATACATTGAAAAATAAGATGTTATATTCAGAGGAGGTATTTCAGCAGTGATGAAATTCACTAATTATTGGTGCATTTTAAACCGTATTAACGGCAGGGATGCTCCTCTGAAGGGACAGAAATGGCCCGTCAGAAAAGCAAAGCTTCCGCGCCAGAGACAAATACGCTGAGAGCGATTTCAGCCATGCGCAGCATCGGGCCGTTTCCCAAAAATGGGGCGAAGGTTCGCGCGGCAGATCGGCACAGAGGTGCTTTCCCTGGCGTTCGGACTGCCCTTTTATGGCCGGGCACACCGGCCCACCGCGACTCACCTACAATCAGGCTTCCTGTGGAATCTTATCCGCGACCAGCGCCAGTGCCGCTTCCAGCACCCGTACATCGGCACCCGGCTTATGGGCATTCTCACTTAAATGACGACGCCACTGGCGCGCACCAGGAATGCCCTGGAACAGGCCCAGCATATGGCGTGTAACGTGCCCCAGATAGGTGCCTTTGCTCAGCTCCGCTTCGATGTAAGGGTACATCGCACGCACCACCGCGACCGAATCGACAGACGGCGTATCGCGGCCGAACAGTTCACGATCCACTTGCGCCAGGATGCCGGGGTTCTGATACGCTTCACGGCCCATCATCACACCATCCATATGTTGCAAATGCGTTTTCGCCTCTTCCAGCGTCTTGATGCCGCCGTTAATCGCCATGGTCAGCGCCGGAAAATCACGCTTCAGCTGATAGACACGCGGATAATCCAGCGGCGGAATCTCACGGTTCTCTTTCGGGCTTAAACCAGAAAGCCATGCCTTACGCGCATGGATAATAAAGGTATCGCAGTTGCCCTTATCGGCCACCGTACCAATGAAATCACACAGAAATGCGTAGCTGTCCTGCTCATCAATTCCGATACGGGTTTTCACTGTCACCGGAATACTGACCACATCGCGCATCGCTTTAATGCAATCTGCAACCAGCGCGGCGTCAGCCATCAGACAGGCACCAAAGCGCCCATTCTGCACGCGATCGGATGGGCAACCGACGTTAAGGTTAATCTCGTCGTAACCGCGCGCTTCCGCCAGCTTCGCACATTGCGCCAGGGCTGCCGGATCGCTGCCGCCCAACTGCAGCGCCAGCGGATGCTCCTCTTCGCTGTAAGCCAGATAATCGCCTTTGCCGTGAATAATGGCGCCCGTGGTCACCATTTCGGTATACAGCAGCGTATCGCCGCTCAGCTTACGGTGAAAATAACGGCAGTGGCGATCGGTCCAGTCCAGCATCGGAGCGATAGAAAAACGTTGCGAAGAGAAAGTATCGGTCATGAAACGCAGTAAATCCGGAGTTAGTGAGTGACGAGAAACTGCGCAATGATACCACAGCAATAACGGGCGACACAGCCGCCCGTTATTTCACTCACACCGTCGGGGCTGTTGAGGTTGATGAGGCTGGCAGAGAGGGCTCGCCCACTTTCACCGGCGCGGTTTCCCGTGTGTTGAAGGCGACCCAGGTTGAAATGACACCCAGTAACGAGAACATCACCGCCGGTCCGATCCAGCCGACCATGCCATACACGCCTGTTGCGATGAACGGCAACAGCCCCGCGACCACGGAAGCGCCGTTGTAGCCCAATGAAATACCCGAGGAGCGGACGTTAGCCGGAAACTGTTCGGAGAACCAACTCGACTCTACGGCAAATATCGGGTCATGGCTAAAGAGCAGAGACATAGCGACAGCGACGATCACCATCATCACTGCACCGGTGTTGATCAGCATAAACATGGGGATGCCAAACAGAATGGTGAAGATGGCGCCAATCAGGAATATTGGGCGACGTCCCACCTTATCACTTAGCGCGCCATACAGCAGATGGCTGCCGAGCCCCAGCGCTGAACCAATCAACGTGCCCCATAACACATGGCGCGTATCTGTGATTTCCGCCAGCACCACATAGGACAACATAAAACTGGTCGTGATGTAGTAGCCACCCGTCTCTGCCAGGCGTAGCCCCATAATTTTGACGATGGTGCGCCAGTCGCGACGAATGACCTCCAGCGCGGGCTGTTGCACAATCTGCTTATCTGCTTTGGCTTTCTCGAATTCCGGCGATTCCGCGACCTGCATTCGGATAAAGATGCCAATGGCCACCATCACAAAAGAGATCAGGAACGGCATGCGCCACACCCAATCACCTTCAAACAGTGCCGCAGAGAGCAGGAAAGAGCCATTCGCCAGCAGCAGGCCAAGCGGTATCCCGAGTTGCGGTACTGCACCATAGAAACCGCGCTTTTTCACGGGCGCATGCTCAAATGCCATTAACACCGCGCCGCCCCACTCTGCGCCGAATCCGATCCCCTGGATCATGCGTAATAAGATCAACAAGATCGGTGCCAGCACGCCAGCCTGCTCATAGGTTGGCAACGCACCGATCAATACGGTGGCACCGCCCATGGCCAGTAATGACCAGAACAGCACGGTTTTTCGGCCATAGCGATCGCCGAAATGACCGGCGAGGTAGCCGCCAAACGGGCGCATCAGGAAGCCGACCGCTAAAGTGGCGAATGCCGCCAGAATGCCGACGATAGGCTCTTGCGTGTGGAAAAAGATCTTACCAAACCAGGCTGCAGCGGCGGTGCCGTAGATAAAGAAATCATAGCTCTCCACCGCTGAGCCAATCATTGAGGCGAAAGAGACTTTCGCCGCATTGTCGCGGGTGTTTGCAGGTACAGAAGTCGTGTTCATGTGTTACCCCGGTATTATCGTATTTTTCGGGCAGCAGTGATGGAGCGGTTAATTTGCAGGTTTGCTCCAGGTCTCGATCACTCTGCTGTCATCACGTTGCCCCAATCCGGCTTCTGCTGCCGCCAGATAACGAGCATGAGCGACCTGTAACAGCGGAACCTCAGCGTGGCAGGCGGTCGCCGCCTCTGCCACTAACCCGCTATCTTTGACAAAGATGTTGATGGCGCTGGAGACCGAGACATCTGTCCCCTCCAGCATGCGCGGACCACGATCTGACAACATCCACGATCCCGCCGCGCCGCGCTCGACCAGTTTCAATACCTGAGCGGGTGCTAACCCCAGCGACTTTGCCAGACTTAGCGCCTCCGCGGCTGCCACAATATGCACCGAGCAAAGGTGCTGATTGATCACCTTGATCCCCTGCCCCTCGCCAACCTCGTCACCCACGATCGACACCGATCCCATGGTTTTGAGTATCGGCTCAACAAAGGCAATGGCGGCAGGTGCGCCGGAGGCAAAGATCACTAACTCACCGGTGCTGGCGCGGGCGGTTCCGCCCGTGACCGGTGCATCCACGACCTGCGCACCGGCAGCAATCAGTGAAGAAGCCGCCTCACGTACCGCCTGCGGCCCGACAGTGGACATGATGACCCAGTGCTGACCAGCCACCTGCGGCAGCGCTTCCGCCACCAGCGCCTGCAGCTGTTGTGGCGTGGCGACCATCACCACCACTACATCCGCTTCAGGTGCTTCTGCAATGCGACTAACCGCTTCAATCCCCTGCGCCTGAGCACGCTGGCGCGACGCTTCAAACACATCCACTCCGATTACCGCATGCCCTGCACGCTGAATCTGGCAAGCCATAGGAACACCAATTGCCCCGGTGCCGACAAATATCACCTTCATGCTGTTCTCCTTTCGCGCCGTTATGCCAGCCAGACGCGAATCGCGCTGACCATCGCTTCTGTGGAAATGCCGTAGCGGTCGTGCAAAGTGGGCAGCGCACCCGCATCCAGGAACTGATCGGGCAAGCCGATTTGACGAAACACGGGCATGACCTGCGCATGCATTAACGTGGTCGCCACCGCCTCACCCAAACCGCCGACCAGGCTATGGTTCTCAACCACCACCACTAAACGCCCGGCACGGCGGCACTGGGTGATAATGGTTTCAGTGTCCAGAGGCTTGATGGTCGGTACGTGCAATACCGCAACATCGACGTTATCGGCTGCCAGCGCTTTTGCTGTCTCCAGTGCTCGCATTGTCATAATCCCACTGGAAATCAGCAGCACATCACGGCCATCGCGCAGCAATTTGGCTTTGCCCAGTTCGAATTGATAATCGTATTCGTTCAGCACCAGCGGCACCTTACCGCGCAACAGACGCATATAAACCGGCCCCTGATGGTCAGCGATAGCGGCAACGGCTTGCTCCGTGTCCAGCGCATCACAAGGATCAACAATGGTCATGCCCGGAATACCCCGCATCAGCGCGATATCTTCAGTGGCCTGATGGCTTGGGCCGTAGCCGGTGGTTAACCCCGGCAGCGCAGCGCAGATTTTCACATTCAGCTGCTCTTCCGCGATCACCTGATGGATAAAGTCGTAGGCACGACGCGTGGCAAACACCGCATAGGTGGTCGCAAATGGCGTCATGCCCTCCTTCGCCATGCCACCGGCTGCGCCCATCAATAGCTGCTCTGCCATGCCCATCTGGAAATGACGTTCTGGATAGGCCTGGGCGAAGATATGCAAATCGGTGTATTTGGACAGGTCGGCAGTCAACCCAACGATCGACGGCCGGGTCGCAGCGGCTTTGACCAGCGCATGACCAAAGGGCGCAGCAACCGTGGCTTGTCCTTCTGCGGCAATTGAGGCAATCATCGCCGACGTTGTCAGGCGTGGCTTTTTCTCTGTGGTGATGCTGCTCATTGCGTGGCCTCCTGAGCCTGATCGAGGATGGTGATGGCCTGTTGCCACTCGTCAGCATCCACACGAATAAAATGATTCTTTTCACGCGCTTCCAGGAATGGCACGCCTTTACCCATTAGCGTGTCCAGCAGAATGACGCGCGGCTTGGGTTCGCTTAACGCGCGTGCCCGATCAAATGCCTGCTTCACAGCAGCAATGTCATTGCCATCCACACGCTGTACTTGCCAGCCAAACGCCTGCCACTTATCTGCCAGCGGTTCAAATCCCATGACTTTGCCAGAGGGGCCATCTGCCTGCTGCTGGTTGATATCCACCATGACGATCAAATTACTCAGTTGATGATGTGCCGCCCCCATCGCAGCTTCCCAGGTTGCCCCTTCATCCAGTTCGCCATCCGACATCGAGTTGTAAACAAAAGCCGGATTTCCTTTATGACGCAATGCCAATGCCATACCGACACCAATCGTCAGCCCCTGTCCGAGCGATCCGCCTGAAATTTCCATGCCTGGCGTGTAGGTCGCCATGCCAGACATTGGTAAGCGACTATCATCAGATCCATACGTTTCCAGCTCCTCCACAGGAATCACGCCCGCTTCAATCAACGTCGCATAAAGTGCAATCGCATAGTGGCCGTGGGAAAGCAGAAAACGATCGCGGCCTTCCCATTCGGGTTCTTCCGCGCGGTAATTCATCGCATGGCACCATGCCACGGCCAGCATATCAGCCAGTCCCAGAGCCTGGCCGATATAGCCTTGCCCCTGTACTTCGCCCATTTGCAACGCGTAGCGACGAATACGATAAGCGTGCTGTGACAGTCGCTGTGTAAGGCTCAATTCCGGTTCTGCAAGAGTCGTCATATCTGTTCCTGAAAGAAGAGAAAATCAGCAGAGTTGGCAAGCAGAAGAGCGATCTGTCATGGTGAAAGCTGCAGCGGATTCACGTGCCATTTTCACCTGCTTGCCGTTTAGCAGCAGATTACTCAGCCTTGGCGCCTGCCGACAAAAGCAAAAAATGCATCAACTGTTGAATGGGATTCACAAATGACATTATTAAAAAAAGCCCCACTGTCACTGTTGCGCGCGTTTGAAGCCGCAGGCCGCACAGGGGCATTTACCGCCGCAGCGCAAGAGTTGGATTTGTCGCCTAGCGCCATTAGTCATGCGATTCGTAAGCTGGAGGAGACGCTCGACACGCGCCTGTTTCAGCGCAGTACGCGCGAAATCATGCTAACCAAAGAAGGGGCAATCTTGCTGGAACATATCCAGCGGGGATTTGATGAGATGCAGCGTGGGCTTTCGCTCGTCACTGCTGATGAATCGCGGCCACTGCGTCTGCACACCGCGCCAAGCTTTGCCCATCAGTGGCTATTACCCCGCCTGGGAAGCTTTATTGCCGCACACCCACATATTGATCTGCGTCTTTCAGCCAGCACCGAATATGCGCGCTTTGAGCAGGATGACTATGATTTAGATATTGTTTATGGCGAGCCGCGTCCTTCGCCTTACGAGAAAATCCCGCTGGCCGTGGAGGAATTAACACCGCTTTGCTCACCAGAGATTGCCGCACGCATCCGCTGCCCGGAGGACCTCTATCACCAATCGTTGATTCAGTGCGATGTGCAACTCTACCAATGGAAGGGCTGGTTTGAAGCCAATCACCTGACGCCTCCGCGCCATTATGGTTTGCGCTTTGACCGCAGTTTTATGGCGATTGCCGCTGCCGTTGATGGTCTGGGAGTGGTGCTGGAATCCAAATTATTAGCAGAACGAGAGCTTGCCAGTGGGCGCTTAGTTTGTCCGCTGATTGAGACCACCCAGGAGATTCACTATATCGGCCATTACCTGGTGTTCCCACGGCATCAGCATCGCCACTTTGCGTTAGATAGCTTTAAAGATTGGCTACTTTCCCAGTTGAATCTGGCACAGCTTCGCTGATTGATAACGATCACAAATTCTGCGCCCAGGAATGAAACAGGCCGCCAATGGCGACCTGTTTTTGTGAGCATGTTCACGCCATTTAAGGGTGAATGTTAGCGTGATGTGAAATGACGCAATCAGAAGTTAAATCCGAGCTGCAGCATGCCGCCCCAGGTATTATCGTCACCCACTGAACCAGCAAGATCCAGATGCACCGTGTTGTTAAACGGTGAAACGCCCAGACCTGCGGTAACCACATTGGCATCATTTGATTTCATATCCGCACGATAACCCGCGCGCAGTGCTAACCAATCCAGCACGCGATACTCGGCCCCCACTCCCGCATATTGGCTGCTTTCTTCCGATTTGAAACGCTTGGTTTGCGTCAAATCAACATCGCCTGCCAGGGTGAACGCGCCGTAGTTCCAGGCCAGACCTGACGTGACCAGCGGACGGATTTGATAGGTATCGCGGTAGCCTTCCACTGTTTTGGTGTCAATGTCGCGTGAGATCAGGTTCTGCCCTGTCACACCCAACGTCCAATGCTCACCAAAGTCGGTCGCGATGCCTGCATCAATATTGAAGCCGGTATCGGAACTGCGGTATTGGCTGTTGTTGATATTACTTTTATCAAAGTTATAAATACTGGCGGTGTAGTTATACAGCCAGGTTTTTTGCAGCTTTGGTGTCACGCCCACAGAAACCGGATGGCCAGCGACATCAAATTCATGTGCCAGTGCCACACCATAGTCCGTGACTAGTGCTGCCAGACCATGACCGCTCGAACTCAGTTTATCCTGATCACCTGGCACGGGGATCACCGTGCCGTTAGCCACACCGCGCAGATAGGTAATATCGCTGCCCACAACGTTAGCCTGCACACTGGCCGTGCCGTAGGCTTTGGTAATAAAGGCAAAAGGCAGTGTTTCATTCGGTACAGTAACAGCAAAAGCGACACCCGCAGTACCGTGTGCTTTATCACCCTTTAAGTCATCCAGCTGATTAGCCATATCACCAGCCGCAGCCTTTAACTCCGGATAACCTCTTAAATAGTCGGCAAACGTCAGGTTGTCGATCACGTTTTTGTAGCGATCAACACTGTCCGTGATGTCATCAACTTTGTTAATTAATTTGTCTTTGTCGGTAACCTGCACACCGGCTGAAGGGAATATGACGCTGACATTATCTTCAGGTTTGGCTTTGGTCATCAATGCCGGGTTAGCCAGCACCGCTGAACTCCAGGTTGACGAAGCGACGCCGGTGCCACCCATGGCATCGTTACGCGCGTCATACCATGTACCTGCTGCCAGAGCTGAAGAAGAAAGAAATACTGCATTCAAACCAACAAGATAAGCTACTTTTTTGTGCCTGAATAATGTCTTCACCATGAGCCTGCCATCACCTTTGAAATGTCGCTGAATAACTCAGAAACGAAACAGTTTAGTTAGCCGCTATTCTGAACCCTGGCTAACGCATCATTGCTGTGAATTAAAAGGAAATAGCACTGCTGTTCGCAGAATTGGATACAACCACACCATTCTGCTGTTTAGTTATGCAGAAAAATGAACAAAACCTAAATTGATGCCAGATATTACTTAAGACCTTTTGAACCTTAGACGCTAACCCGGTGAGTTGCAAAGCAAAAATAGCGTGATAATTACGCTATATGACTGATCTCATAGAGGGTCTGAAATGAGCAGTTTTATCAGCACAACAGGAAGGTTAAGTTAATTTATTGATTAACGGGATTTTTCTAGGTCTTTAACCGGGTAAAAAGCAATCACAGCAGGGTAAAAGTTTGTGTGATAAAATAACATCGCCTGCAACCTGGAGAACACTTATGTCAAACCTCACGCCCGCACAACTGCTTACTCAGGCAGAATCCCTTTGCCTTGACCGCGGCGTGCGCCTGACCACTCAACGCGCTGAAGTGTTGCGTTTAATGGCTGAGCAGAATGGTTCGATCAGTGCTTACGATCTGCTGGATCAACTTCGCATCAGCGAGCCGCAGGCTAAACCTCCGACCATTTACCGCGCGTTGGATTTTCTGCTGGAGCAGGGTTTTATTCATCGTGTCGAATCAAACAACAGTTATGTGGTTTGCCACCATTTCGACGAGCCTGCGCATACTTCGGTGATGCTGGTGTGTGATGGTTGTGCGGCAGTCAATGAAAAACACGCACACGGCGTAGAAAAGATTATTTCGGGATTGGCCGATCAGGCCGGTTTCTCATTGCGCCACACGGTTATTGAAGCCCATGGTTTGTGCGAGAACTGCGCAGAAGTCGCAGCATGCAATCATCACGATAGCTGCGATCACGATCATGAGATTGATACGAAAAAGAGAGTGAGAAAAGGGTGAGTGGCACTTCCTTGTGCCTTGCCGACGGGTGATCGGCGGGGTAGGAGCATCTTCCTTAATTCCGGTTACCAGCGGTAATCTTTATTGTGACTTTCCCAGTCTTTCACTTCGCTTTCGGCCTGGTCTTTCGCGTAGCCGTAGCGTTCCTGAATTTTACCGACAAGCTGATCGCGCTTACCTTCGATGACCGTCATATCGTCATCCGTCAGCTTGCCCCACTTCTCTTTCATTTTCCCTTTAAACTGCTTCCAGTTACCGCTCGCTTCGTCTTTGTTCATCATAATCCTCCACATCATCCTGAGTGAGATGCGATGATCTCCTGATAAATCAGGTAATCACCCACACAACGCGCTACTCAATTGCGCCGTTTGAGATAATTATAGTAGCCAGATAGGATTACGCAAAAAAATACAGAATAATCTGTAGGTTACGCTTCGCTTATTCAAACAGTGAACCAGCTGTCGTGTCGCCAGTGGCGTCGCCACATCCACCAGAGCGTCAAGCCACGCAAGGCAAGAAACACCGTCACCGCCAGCCATAAGCCGTGATTACCGAGCCACGGGAGTGTCAGTAAGGCAAGCCCATAACCCACTGCCGCCATCATCATGCTGTTGCGCATTTCGCGCCCGCGCGTGGCGCCGATAAACATACCGTCCAGCAGATAACACCAGACACCGATCAGCGGCAGAATCACCTGCCAGCCAAGATAGCGATCGGCCATCTCTCGCAGTGGCTCAAGCGAGGTGAGCAACGCCACAATTTGGGGGCCGGTTATCGCATAGATGGCTGCGAACGCCAGGGCAACGATACCAGCCTGACGGCAGGCAGCATGCCAAATCAGTAATAAGCGACTGCGATCTCGCGCCCCCACCGCTTCACCGGAGCAGGCCTCCACGGCATAGGCAAAACCATCCAGCGCATAGGCCGTAAACGTCAGGAACATCAGCAGTACGGCATTCACCGCAACAACATCTGGCCCTAAACGCGCGCCCAGCAAGGTGAGTGACGCGAAACAGATTTGCACCATCAGCGAACGCAGCATGATGTCGCGGTTGAGCCGGAACAGGCGTGCCGCATCACCACGCCAGCTCTGTTTTAGCTGGTTGAAAGAAATGCCGCGCAACTTAAGCACACGTACCACCATCCATAACCCCACACCCAGCGTGACGTACTCTGCCACCGCCGTTGCCGCCGCCGCACCTGCAACGCCCCAGTGAAGCTTCAGCACAAACAGGAGATCGAGCAGGATATTCACCAGGTTACCGACAATGAGCAGCACCATCGGCGCTCGCGCATATTGCACGCCAAGCAACCAGCCCAAAATCACCAGATTGGCTAAGGTCGCCGGTGCGCTAAGCCAGCGAATGTTGATAAAAATTTGTGCCTGGTGCTGCACTTCCGGGCTGCCGCCCATTAATGAGGCTGCGATCAAACTAAAGGGCGCGCGCAGTAATAAAAACAGCACGCCCGCCACCAGGGCGATCAGCAGAGGTTGCGTCAACGCCCGCGCTAAGGCGGTTTTATCGTTCGCGCCAAACGCCTGCGCAGTCAAACCCGTGGTGCTCATGCGCAGGAACAACAGCAACATAAAGATGAAACTGGTCGCCGTTGCACCTACCGCCACGCCACCGAGGTAAATGGGGCTATCGAGATGGCCAATCACTGCCGTATCGACGACACCGAGCAGCGGAACGGTAATATTGGAGAGAATCATCGGCAGCGCCAGCCGCCACAATGCTTTATCTGAGGAGGAAAACAGCCGCATTCGCCCGTTCCATTGTTGCGCTGGTCAATAGGACCATTAACCGACAATCAGCCTGAGGAGGAAAATCAATGTATCAGACTGCGGTCAGCACAGCGACCAACCGCAGCGGGGGAATTCAATGAGAGATTAAAGCCATTCGCCGTTACGTACGATGCCCACAGCCAAACCTTCAACGGTCAGAGCCTGCTCACGGGTATCGACCACAATCGGCTGGAATTCGGTGTTTTCTGGCAGCAAATGCACAATGGCACCCTGCTTTTTCCAGCGTTTGACGGTCACTTCATCATCAATGCGCGCCACCACAACCTGACCATTACGGACTTCCTGGGTTTTATGCACTGCAAGCAAGTCGCCGTCCATAATCCCGATGTCTTTCATCGACATACCACTCACCCGCAGCAGAAAATCGGCGGTAGGTTTAAACAGATTGGCATCAACCTGATAGTGCGCTTCGATGTGCTCTTGCGCCAGCAGCGGCTCACCGGCGGCCACGCGACCGATCAGCGGCAACCCTTCGGAGACTTCTTCTTCCATTAGCAGGCGGATGCCGCGAGATGCACCGGATACAATCTCGATGACGCCTTTACGCGCCAGTGCTTTCAGGTGTTCTTCCGCAGCATTGGGCGAGCGAAAACCCAGTTGCGCAGCAATTTCCGCACGCGTTGGCGGCATGCCGGTCTGGTTAATGTGGTCGCGAATCAGATCATAGACCTGTTGCTGCCTGGTGGTTAACGCTTTCATCCCGCCCCCTGGTTGTTTATACAGTCGCTGTGAGTATATACAGGTATTGGCGAAATGAAAACCAAAACAGAGGGAAAAATCAGCGGTTTGAAGATTCTGGAATACCTATCGCAAATGCGACCAGAGCAGTGCGATCCAGACAAACAGAGCCAGTAAGATAGCCAGCAACACCGCCGCTGAGCCCATATCTTTTGCTCGTCCGGCTAAAGGATGACGCTCTTGCCCAATGCGGTCCACCACCGCTTCAATGGCGCTATTCAGGATTTCAACGATGATCACCAGCACCACGGAGCCAATCATCAGCACACGGGAAATCGCATCAACATCCAGCCAGCAAGCCACCACAATCGCCACCAGTGCAGCAATGGCTTCCTGACGAAATGCGGCTTCATGTTTCCAGGCGGCGCGCAAGCCCTGCCAGGAATAACCGGCTGCATTCACTATTCTTTGAATACCGGTGACGTTATTTGCCATGCTTTGGAACCCTTGATGTGATTTGGCGTCAATATGTGGGCTATCTGAGGTCGTGTAAGCCACAGATCTTCGTTGCACTTTCTGGTATGCTTGCCGCGCTTTGCTAACAAGAGGCTTTAAGTTGTCTATGTCAGGTTGGCGTAAACTTTATTACAAACTATTGAATTTACCACTCTCTTTTTTGGTAAAGAGTAAGGTCATTCCGACCGATCCTGTCTCAGAACACGGGATCGATCCGACTCGTCCAGTGATGTATGTTTTGCCTTATGATTCAAAGGCTGACCTGCTCACTCTTCGGGCACAGTGCCTGAAACATGATCTGCCCGATCCGCTGGCTCCGCTGGAGATCGACGGCACGCTACTGCCGCGTCACGTGTTTATTCATGATGGCCCACGCGTATTCCCCTATTTCGTTGCCAATCCTGAGTCGGTGAAGCTATTCCACGACTATCTCGATTTGCACCGCAGTAACCCTGATCTCGACGTACAGATGTTACCAGTTGCGGTGATGTTTGGTCGTGCGCCGGGACGCGAAATCCAGGGAGAAGATACGCCACATCTGCGCATCCTTAATGGTGTAGAGAAATTCTTCGCCATTTTGTGGCACGGACGTGACAGCTTTGTGCGCTTCTCGCCGACCGTTTCCCTGCGCCAGATGGCGACGGAGCACGGTACGGATAAGTCGATTGCCCAGAAGCTGGCACGCGTGGCTCGCATTCACTTCGCGCGTCAGCGCCTGGCTGCTGTAGGCCCACGTCTGCCTGCGCGTCAGGATCTGTTCAACAAGCTGCTGCAATCCAAAGCGATTGAAAAAGCGGTTGAAGACGAAGCGCGCAGCAAAAAAATCTCGCACGAGAAAGCCCAGCAGAATGCTGTTGAGATGATGGAAGAGGTCGCAGCGAACTTCTCGTATGAGGCCATTCGCGTCACAGACCGCGTGATGGGCTGGCTGTGGAGCCGCCTTTATCAGGGCATCAACGTCAACGGTGGCGAGCGCGTGCGTCAGCTGGCGCAAGATGGCCATGAGATTGTGTATGTGCCCTGCCATCGCAGCCACATGGACTATCTACTACTCTCTTACGTGCTCTACCATCAGGGGCTGGTGCCGCCACACATCGCGGCCGGCATCAACCTGAACTTCTGGCCAGCAGGTCCGATTTTCCGTCGTCTGGGTGCTTTCTTTATCCGCCGTACCTTCAAGGGCAACAAACTCTATTCCACGGTGTTCCGTGAATATCTCGGCGAGCTGTTCAGCCGCGGTTATTCGGTAGAGTACTTTGTTGAGGGTGGACGCTCGCGTACGGGCCGACTGCTGGATCCTAAAACCGGCACCCTGTCCATGACGTTGCAAGCGATGCTGCGTGGCGGTAGCCGTCCGATTACGTTTGTTCCGATCTACATCGGCTATGAACACGTCATGGAAGTGGGTACTTACGCTAAAGAGTTACGTGGCGCGGCCAAAGAGAAAGAGAGTTTCCTGCAGATGGTGCGCGGGTTACGTAAACTGCGCAATCTTGGCCAGGGCTACGTTAACTTCGGCGAACCCCTGCCGTTGATGAACTATCTGAACAAAAACGTGCCGGAATGGCGTGATGCGATCGATCCGATTGAACCACAACGCCCGGCATGGATGACGCCGACCGTAAATGATATTGCGGCACGTCTGATGGTGCGTATTAACGAAGCCGGTGCCGCCAACGCCATGAACCTGTGCGTCACCGCGCTGCTGGCTTCTCGTCAGCGTTCCCTGACGCGTGAGCAGTTGATTGAGCAACTGGAATGCTACACCCAGCTGCTGCGTAACGTGCCTTATTCACCGGAAGCGACTGTGCCGGAGATGAGTGCTGAAGCGCTGCTTGATCACGCCATGGGCATGAACAAGTTCGAGACGGAACAAGACAGCATTGGCGATATCATCATTCTGCCGCGCGAGCAGGCCGTCCTGATGACCTACTACCGTAACAACATCCACCACATGCTGGTCATGCCATCGCTGATTGCCGCTATTGTGCAGCAGCATCGTGAGATCAGTGAGGCGGAGCTGCTGCGTCAGGTGAGTCTGGTTTACCCGATGCTGAAGAGTGAGCTGTTCCTGCGCTGGGATAACGCAGAGCTGCCAGGCGTGCTGAATGCCCTCTGTGCTGAGATGGCGCGACAAGGCCTGATTACCGAGCATGATGGGCAGTTACGCATGAATCCGGCCCGCCATCGTTCATTGCAACTGCTGGCTGCCGGTATCCGTGAAACGCTGCAGCGTTTTGCCATCACCTTCGCCATTCTGAGTGCCAAGCCGACGATTAACCGCGGCACGCTGGAGAAAGAGAGCCGCACGCTGGCGCAGCGTTTGTCGGTGTTGCATGGCATTAACGCGCCAGAGTTCTTCGACAAAGCAGTGTTTACCGCGCTGGTGCTGTCACTGCGTGATGAAGGCTACATCAGTGATTCAGGCGATGCCGATGCGGAACGCACCCACATTATGTGGCAGATGCTGGCAGAGCTGGTGACCAGTGATGTCCGTCTGACCATTGAAAGTGCTGTAGCCCACGAATAACGTCGGGCATAAAAAACAGAAAGGCGACCTTCAACGGGTCGCCTTTTTTATGGCAGCAACCCCTTAAAACAGGTCAATAAATGGCTGAGTATTGAGAAGTACGCCGATAAACAGCACCAGACCAACGTAGTTATTATTTAGAAAGGCCTGGAAGCAAGGATCGCGTTCACGTTGAGCAATCAGCTTTTGTTGATACACAAAGAAGCCGCCCGCCACCAGCAGTGACCAGTAAAACGCCCCGTTCAGATGCAACATCAATCCGACTAGCGCCATTAGCCCCAACGTGGCCAACTGCAATAAGCCGATGATCAATTTATCGAAACGTCCGAACAGAATCGCTGTGGATTTCACGCCAATCTTTAGGTCGTCATCACGATCAACCATCGCATATTGCGTGTCGTAAGCCACCGTCCAGCAGATATTCGCGAAGAACACCAGCCAACAAACAAGAGGTAAGGACTCACTAACCGCCGCCCAACCCATTGGAATCGCCCAGCCGAATGCCGCTCCCAATACCACCTGGGGTAAATGGGTGTAGCGCTTCATAAACGGATAGACCCACGCCAGTGCCAGGCCACCAAATGACAGCAAAATCGTCATACGGTTCATGGTCAGCACTAGCGCAAATGCCAGCAACCCGAGCACGACAAACAGGATTTTGGCCTCTTTCTCCGTCACCGCGCCGCTCGCCAGCGGACGCGATGCGGTCCGTTTGACATGACCATCCACCTTACGGTCCGCATAATCATTGATCACGCAGCCCGCGGCACGCATCACAATGACGCCGAGCACAAATACCACCAGCACAGACAAAGGCGGCACCGCCATGCCTGATAACCACAGTGCCCACATGGTGGGCCACAGCAGCAACAGCGTGCCAATCGGTTTATCGATGCGCATCAGGCGCCGATAAGCCTGCCATTTGGTCATAGTTAAGGTTTTTTCCACAATCCTTTATCCTTGATTCAGCGCGCGATACAACGGCGACGCTGGTAAAAACAGTTCAGTTAGCAGCAGCGGTTTGCCTGATAAACGCAGGCGCGAGCGACGTCCCCACAGATCGTCCACCTGACCGGGATCGATAAAATCGCGGCTCAGCGTCGAGGAGGCGAAAAGATAGCGCCCCAGCGGACGGGTGCCAAGATTTTGCAGCATCTGCTCCGGGCCGTTCAACGTGCTTTCTGGCACCACGGTTCGCCCAATCAACCAGGGTTCGCCATCGCCGCACAGCACGATTTCACGTAACCAAAAGCGATCATCGGCGGGCAGGAATTCCGCTTCTGGCGCCATCTCGTCAGCGGTAATAAAGCTTTCGCGGATCAGTTCCACCGTCACCTGCTGGCAATGCTGCTCGAAGCGACGCGTCATGGAGTCTTCCTCCAGCAACCAGTCAAGCAGAGGGGGGGAAAGCAAGGGGGAAGTGGCTGGCAGCCAATGCAGTGCGAGTAACTGGCGCAGCGCGTGATGCGACATCAGGACATCTCCGGAGAAAAAGTTGCCCTAGTTTAACGCAGAGAATCGGGCGTGGCACTGCTGGTTGTGCCACGCCAGACAGAAGGGGGATTATTCGCGCTTTAAGCGATTACTATTGGCTAACCACAGCGTGACCACCAGAATTAAAATCGCCGCTGAATAATAAAGCGTGTCGAACGGGTTTTTATGGTCAACGATAATCAGACGAATGATTGCGGTGATGCCGATATAGATGAAATAACGCAGCGGGAAGTGATAGCCGGACTGGAAGTACTTCACTATCAGCGCGATAAATTCGAAATAGAGAAAATAGATCACGATGCCTTCGATCAGCAGGTAAGAAGACGCCTGCTCACCGGTGCTGAACAGCACATTGGCTAAATGGATTGTCTCTTTGCCAAGAAACACCACCAGGATGATGGCCAACGTCACCAGGCCAATATTCAGAACCCACTGTAATACCGAAGCAATAAGCTGCCCCGGTGCTGATTTTGTTGTCATTTTTGTGCGCCTCAAAGTACGGAAACTCTCTGAGGCTATCATGCTGTAGTGTGATCGAAATCACAATATGCTACACATCAACATCCACACAGAGCGCGTCATAGCGCCAGTACTCGCAGTCACAGTCGATGACCCGTTTGTGTTGATCGCGGTTAATGCGTGTAATGAGTAATCCGGGAGTTCCGCTGGCGACATTGAGTGCAGGTGCCGCGCGCGCAGGAAGCGGGCCGGGCAGAATGGTAAAGCGAGCGCCGCCGTAACGAATGCCATAGCGCTGATCGTAGAGATCGGTAAGTGAGCGGGTGAGGTCTTCCTCTAGCAGGCCGGGAAAAAAGGCCGGATTGAGGTAATGCTCCACGTACAACACCGCGCGCCCATCAATACGTCGCAGGCGTCGAATGCGAAACACGCTATCCCCTTCCAGTAACTGCAAATGTCGTGCAATCACCAGCTGTGCCGGGACTTCCCGTGCCTCAATCACTTCAGTGAGAGCGATGCGCCCTTGCTCGGCGGCCATGGCATGAAAGTGGCTGTGATGGGCCGGGTTATACACCAGCCTGGGTGGGGCGAGAAACCAACCTCGACGCAGTTCACGGTAAATGACGCCCTGCGCTTCCAGTAAGCCCAGCGCCTCACGCAGGGTAATACGCGTGGTGGAATAATGTTCACTTAAACTGCGCTCTGCCGGCAAACGTCCGCTGGTAAATTCACCGTTTTCAATGCGTTCGCTCAGCGCCGCAGCAATCACATCCACCGTTTTCGACGACATTTTTTAGCCTCATTTTGGGGCAATTCTGCACTATGACAGTTCGATGACTACAATATGACAGGCATATCCCACGCTTTTGCGCGCTGTATCCGCATGTGGAGCTACGCGTCACACCACATTTCACCACCATGGTCATAAAACCTTCATCTGATCGGGCTACATTGGCTCGGTTCTTGCTGGACTAGACCAAGACGTCCCACAACTTACACCCGGAGCAACCGAGATGAAAGCGTTTATCTCCTCTGTAGTAGCCAGTGCCGTACTGCTTGCGCTGCCCGCCGCGCACGCCGCCGATAACGACCTTGCCGCGCTGGAAAAAGCCGCGCGTGCTGAGGGCCAGGTCAACAGCGTCGGTATGCCAGACAGCTGGGCGAACTGGAAAGACACATGGAATGACATCAACAGCAAATATGGCCTGAAGCACAGCGATACCGATATGTCATCGGCGCAGGAGCTGGCTAAATTTGATGCAGAGAAAGAGAACGCCAGCGCCGATATCGGTGATGTGGGTGCCGCGTTCGGTCCGGTTGCTGTGACCAAAGGTCTGGCACAACCGTACAAACCAACGCATTGGGATCAGATTCCGAGCTGGGCAAAAGACAGCGATGGAAACTGGATGCTGGCTTACACCGGCACCATCGCCTTCCTGATCGACAAGCAGCAGGTGAAAGATGCACCGCACAGCTGGGCCGATCTGAAGAAAGGTAAGTATGTGGTCACTATCGGTGACGTCGGCGTGGCTGCTCAGGCGGCTAACGGCGTACTGGCGGCCAACTACGCGATGGGCGGTGATGAGAAGAACCTGAAGCCAGCCCTGAAATTCTTTGGCGAGCTGGCTAAAGAAGGCCGTCTGGGCGTGACCGATCCGGTGATTGCCAACATTGAGAAAGGTGAAATTCAGGTTGCCGTGGTATGGGACTTCAACGGTCTGAATTATCGCGATCAGATCGACAAAAACCGCTATGAAGTGGTGATCCCGTCTGATGGCTCCGTGATTTCCGGTTACAGCACCATCATCAACAAATACGCCAAACACCCGAACGCCGCCAAACTGGCGCGTGAATACATCTTCTCTGATGCCGGTCAGATCAACCTGGCGAAAGGTTATGCACGTCCAATCCGCGCTGAGCATTTAACTCTGCCAGCCGATGTGCAAGCCAAACTGCTGCCGCAGTCTGAGTACAAAAATGCCCGCCCGATCAAAGATCAGGCTGCATGGGATAAGAGCTCGAAAATGCTGCCGCGTCTGTGGCAAGAGAACGTGATTATCAATATGAAGCAGTAATTTGCACACACCCTGGCGGCGCGATGTCGCGCATCGATACGCAATACGTTGCGCCGCTAAGCGCAGTGCCCGCAATTTGAATGATGTAAGGAACGGGAATGAAGACAATCCTGGTGGTACTGGATGGCCTGAGCAATCAGGTGGCACAGCATGCGATGGGCTATCTGTTTGCTGAATGCAAACAGGGCAACGGCCAATACTACACGCTGACCTGCGAACTGCCTTCGCTGTCACGTCCGCTGTATGAATGCATTCTGACTGGGATTCCGCCAGTGCAGAGCGGCATTATTCATAACGGCGTCAATCGATTGAGCAATCAGCGCAGCATCTTCCATTACGCCCGCGCCGCCGGTTTAACCACGGCCGCTGCCGCCTATCACTGGGTGAGTGAGCTGTATAACCAATCCCCGTTCAACAATGCGCGTGATCGCCACACCGTCGCCCCCGATTTGCCGATTCAATACGGCCACTTTTACTGGGACGACAGTTATCCGGATTCCCACTTGTTTGAAGATGCCGAGAGCCTGCGTCTGAACCACGATCCGGACTTTTTACTGATTCACCCCATGAATATCGACGATGCCGGGCACAAGCATAGCCTGTCATCGCCACAATATCGCAACCGCGCACGTATGGCCGATGGCTATCTGTCGCAGTGGATGCCCGGCTGGCTCGCTGCGGGCTATCAGGTGATCGTCACCGCCGACCACGGCATGAACGATGACCGCTCGCACGGCGGCATTTTGCCGGAAGAGACGCAGGTGCCGCTGTTTGTGTTTGGTGCGGGCTTCTCCCGTCAGCCCGATCTCGAACCGCAGCAAACTGAACTGTGTGGCATCGTTTGCACGCTGCTGGGCATTGAGCACGATAAACCGGTGTGCCACGGTTTGCTGGCGGAGCCGCGTTAATGAAGGGCAAAACCCTCGCCACGCTATTGCTGCTGCCGTTCGCCTTCTTTTGGGTTGCCTTCCAGCTCGCGCCGCTGCTGTGGATCGCCATCAACAGCTTCTGGAGCGACATGAACGAGCGTTGGGGTATCGATAACTACATCGATATCCTCACTTCACCGTTTTACCTGCAGGCGTTTCGCCTGTCGCTGGATATCTCCATCTGGTCGAGCATTTACGGCCTGCTGATCTCGTTGATTGCCGGCTATTCGCTGCATCAGCTAGGCAGCGGCCGCTTTCAGCGCTTCCTGATGTCGTTTACCAACATGACCAGCAACTTTGCGGGTGTGCCGCTGGCGTTCGCCTTTGTGATTCTGCTGGGCATGAACGGCTGTCTGACGCTGCTGCTGCGCCACTTCGGCATGCTGGAAGGGTTCAAGCTGTTCTCGCGTGACGGCATGGTGCTGGTTTACACCTGGTTCCAGATCCCGCTCGGTATTCTGCTGCTCTATCCGGCGTTTGATGGCTTACGCAAAGATTGGGAAGAGTCAGCCGCACTGCTCGGTGCCAGCCGCTGGCGTTACTGGTGGCATATTGGCTTACCCATCCTGTTCCCGGCGCTGTTAGGGACTTTTGTCATCCTGCTGGCCAATGCGCTGGGTGCTTACGCCACCATTTATGCGCTGACCACCGGTAACTTTAACGTGGTGCCAGTGCGTATTGCGGCGCTGGTGTCGGGTGATATCTCGCTCGATCCGAATACCGGCGGTGCGCTGGCCATGTTGCTGGTGTTCATTATGGCGCTGATTACCGTGGTGCAGCAGTATCTGGTGCGCCGCAGTTATCTCAACGCGAAATCACAGGAGTAGAACGTGTCTCGCGCGGAAAAAATTTATCATCGCCTGATTATCTGGCTGCTGCTGATCATCCTCGCCGCCCCGCTGCTGGCGACGTTGCTGTATGGCATCTCGACTGACTGGAGCGACACCATTCTGCCGCAGGGCTTTACCCTGAAGTGGTTGATTGAGCTGTGGAGCGATCCGCGTTTCCTGACCGCATTGGGCCACTCCTTGCTGATTTGCTTTGGCGCGCTGCTGTTCTCATTAGTGCTGGTGCTGCCTGCGATGTTTGTAATCGCTTACTATTATCCGAAGCTGGATGCGGTGATGAACGTGCTGATTCTGATGCCGTTTGCCGTGCCGCCGGTGGTGTCATCCGTTGGCCTGCTGCAGCTTTATTCCTCGTCGCCGCTGATGATCACCGGCACGCCGTGGATTCTGGTCGGCTGTTACTTCACCATCGCGCTGCCGTTTATTTACCGTGCCATTGCCAACAATATGCAGGCGATCAACCTGAAAGAGCTGATCGATGCGTCTCATCTGCTGGGTGCCAGCACCTGGCAGGCAGCACTGTTTGTGGTGTTGCCGAATCTGCGCAAAGGCGTGTTTATCGCGGTGCTGCTCTCTTTCTCTTTCCTGATAGGTGAGTTTGTGTTCGCTAACCTGTTAGTCGGTACCCGCTATGAAACCTTGCAGGTGTACCTCTACAATATGCGTAACGGCAGCGGCCACTTCACCAGTGCGCTGGTGATCTCTTATTTTGCTGTCGTCCTGCTGGTCACCTGGCTGGCGAATGCCCTCAATCCTGAACGAGGCTGACCATGAGTTATCTGAACGTCACCCAGCTGAACAAAAGCTACGGCCCCACCAGCATCTTTGAAAATATCGATTTCAGCGCCGATGAAGGTGAGTTTGTTACCCTGCTCGGCCCGAGCGGCTGCGGCAAATCAACGCTGCTGCGCTGCATCGCCGGTTTGACCGATGTCGACAGCGGCAAAATTCTGCTGCAGGGCCAGGATATCGTGCCGCTGCCGCCGCAGAAACGCACCATTGGCATGGTGTTCCAGAGCTACGCGCTGTTCCCCAACATGACGGTGGAGAAGAATGTGGCGTTTGGCCTAAAAATGCAGAAACTGCCAGGCGGCGATATTCAGAAACGGGTAATGGAAGCGCTGGCACTGGTCGAGCTGACCGATTTCGCCCGCCGTTATCCGCACCAGCTTTCTGGCGGACAATGCCAGCGTGTTGCCTTAGCGCGCTCGCTGGTGACGCGCCCTCGTTTGCTGTTGCTGGATGAGCCGCTCTCCGCACTGGACGCGCGCATCCGGCGCCATCTGCGTGAACAGATCCGCAACATTCAGCAGGAGCTAAAGCTCACTACCATTTTCGTTACCCACGATCAGGAAGAGGCGCTGACGCTGTCGGATCGCATCGTACTGATGAACCGTGGCAAGATCGTGCAAAACGGCAACGCTGAAGCCCTCTACACGCAGCCAGCCGACCTGTTTGCCGCCGGGTTTATCGGCAACTACAACCTGCTGAGTGCGGAACAGGCAACGCAGCTCACCGGCCAGACATTTACGGGTCAGGTAGCGATTCGACCTGAGTCAATCCGCTTGAGTGCACCGCAGGATGGCATTCCGGCCACTATCCTCAGTCACAGCCTGCTGGGTAACGTGATTCGTTATCGTGTACTGGCGCATGGGGTTGAATTGTCAGTGGATGTGCTGAACCGCAGCGTGGCGGATTTGCACCCTGCTGGCATGCAAATTGGTCTACAGTTAGAGATGTCGACGTTGCGCCAGGTTGCTTAAATTTAACGAGAAATTGGCAACGCAACGCGGCAGTATTCAGCGTTAATGCAGCCTGTTAATCGTTGTCGCGGCGGCCTTTAGGCTGCCCATTGCCGCACTTCGGTGCGCCCGACACCTCGGTACTCACCCACAGGCTTGCAGTTGGTGCAATGTAAGTCTGAGGATAAGGAACCGCCCGACGTGTTGACCCTGATCAATCTCTTATCTGCTGTGGCCCTGCTGGTGTGGGGCACGCACATTGTGCGCACTGGCATCATGCGCGTGTACGGTGCCGATTTGCGCCGGGTGCTCAGCCGCAGCGTGGAAAAGAAGCCAATGGCGTTTCTCGCCGGGATTGGCGTCACCGCGCTGGTGCAGAGCAGCAATGCCACCACCCTGCTCGTCACCTCGTTTGTCGCACAGAATCTGGTGAGTCTGACGCCTGCGCTGGTGGTGGTGCTCGGTGCCGATGTCGGTACCGCCATCATGGCGCGTATCCTGACCTTCGATCTCTCCTGGCTATCGCCGCTCTTCATCTTCTTTGGTGTGGTGTTCTTCCTCAGCCGTAAGCAGACGCGGGCCGGACAAATGGGTCGAGCTGCCATTGGCCTTGGCTTAATTCTGTTAGCGCTACAGTTGATCGTGGCCGCTGCTAAACCCATTACCCAGGCGGCGGGTTTACAGGTGCTGTTCTCCACGCTAACCGGCGATGTCATGCTGGATGCACTGATTGGCGCGGTATTCGCCATCATCAGTTATTCCAGCCTCGCGGCGGTGCTGATCACCGCTACACTGACGGCAGCGGATGTGATTTCCTTCAAAGTGGCGCTCTGTCTGGTGATTGGTGCCAACCTCGGCAGTGGTTTGCTGGCAATGATTAACGCCAGTGGCTCAAATGCTGCGGGAAAACGCGTGGCGCTGGGCAGCCTGCTGTTCAAGCTCATCGGCAGTCTGGCGATTTTGCCGTTGGTGAATTACATCGCCGATATCCTTGATAAAATGCCAGTGGATGATGAGGAGTTGGTGATCTTCTTCCACGTGTTCTACAACCTGGTTCGCTGCCTGATTATGGTGCCATTCGCCGAACCGATGGCGCGCTTGTGCCGTCGTATGATCTCCGACGAGCCGGAAACCGATGCGCATCTCCGCCCTAAACATCTCGACCGCAGCGCGCTGGATACCCCTGCGCTGGCATTGGCCAATGCGGCGCGCGAAACCTTGCGCATCGGTGATGTCGTTGAACATATGATGGAGTCCTTCAATAAAGTGGTGCATGGCGAACTGCGTGAAGAGCGCGCGGTGCGGCGTCTGGATGATGATGTCGATGTGCTGTATACCGCCATCAAACTCTATCTGGCGCGCATGCCGAAAGAGGATTTGGCCGAGGAGGATTCGCGCCGCTGGGCCGAGGTCATCGAGATGGCACTCAACCTTGAGCAGGCGGGCGATATCATTGAACGCATGTCTGCGGACGTGGCGGTGAAATCGCTGAACGCCCGTCGGGCATTTTCCCCCGAAGGGCTGGAAGAGCTGAACACATTGCAGGAGCAGGTACTCAACAATCTGCGCCTCAGTTTGTCGGTGTTTCTGTCGAAAGATATCCCCAGCGCGCGCCGACTACGCCGCTCCAAACACCGTTTTCGCATCCTGATTCGCCGTTTCTCACACGCTCACGTCGAGCGCCTGCATCAGAAGAATGTGCAGAGCATCGAAACCAGCTCCCTGCATCTAGGGTTACTGGGAGATATGAAGCGTCTGAACTCGCTGTTCTGTGCGGTGGCTTATACGGTGCTGGATCAGCCGGATGATGAGCGGGATGAGGATTAACGAACAGCCTGGAATGACTGCGATGATCAACGGCTGCGGGATGCAGCCACATCGTCATACATGCGCGACCAATCGGCTGTGCTATTCGGTCAGGTCGCCATCAATGGCAACCTGCCGTGCGGATAGGTGAATTTTATAGGGTGCGCATTGCGGCGCACCGAAAAATTCTTACGACAGCAGAGTGAACGCGATCATCCCGACAATGGCACCGGTGGTACCCAGAATGGTTTCCATCAGCGTCCAGGTTTTCAGCGTTTCACCTTCCGTTGCACCGGTGAAGCGGCCAAACAGCCAGAAACCGGCATCGTTGACGTGACTAATAATGATGGAGCCACCCCCGATGCAGATCGACAGCGCCGCCAACTGCGCGCCGCTGTAGTGCAGCGGTTCAATCACTGGCATCACCAGGCCCACGGTCGTCAGACAGGCCACGGTCGCCGATCCCTGAATCACACGGATCGCACCGGAAAGGATGAAGCACGCCAGCGCAATCGGCATCCCGGCGCCAGTGAGCGCGTGACCCAATACCGGGCCGACGCCAGAATCCACCAGCACCTGCTTGAACACACCGCCCGCACCGATCACCAGCAGAATAATGCCTGCCGGTTGCAGCGCACTGCCGCACACCTGCATCACCTTCTCTTTGTCCATTCCCTGGCGATAGGCCAGACCGTAAATCGCTACCAGACACGCCAGCAGGATCGCCGTAAACGGATGGCCGATAAACTCCAGCCACTCGTAGAGACGTGAATCTGGTGTGGTGAAGCGCGCCCCGATGGTTTTCAGGCCCACCAGCAGCAGCGGGAACAGGATCAGTGCCAGGCTGAAGCCAAACGACGGCAGCTTACCCTCTTCCACTTCTGGCTGATGATCTTCCGGCGGCGCACTGAAACTGACATGGCGGGCAATAAAATTGCCAAACAACGGACCCGCAATCAGCATACCGGGAATCGCTGCACACAGGCCCAGCAGGATCATCCAGCCAAAGTCCGCGTGCATCTGGGAAGCCAGCAGCATCGGGGCCGGCCCCGGCAGCAGAAACGCCGCAGAGGCCGCCACACCAGCAAACAGTGGAATGACCAACTTCACTAAGTTGCCATGGGTACGACGCGCCACGGCAAAGGCGATGCTGATCAGCAAGACCACCGCTACTTCAAAGAACAGCGGCAGCGCGCAGATCAGCCCGGCAATCCCCATCGCGTAGTGCGCCCGGTTTTCACCAAAGGCTTTCAGCATGCGGATAGCGATTTGATCGACTGCGCCGGTTTCATGCAGGATTTTGCCGAACATCGCGCCCAATGCCACCACGATGGCGAGAAATCCGAGCGTTCCGCCCATGCCTTTTTGCATGGTGTCAGCAATTTTATCCAGTGGCATGCCAGAGAACAGACCGGCACCAATTGAGACTAACATCAGGGCGACAAAGGCGTGCATACGCGCTTTCATCACCAAAAACAGCAGCAGCAGGACGGAGCCTGCTGCGGTTAACACCAGCGTTGCGGTACTCATTACTAACCCTTGTTGGTTGCTTCCTCAATGGTCGCAACCGTGGCCGCAACGACTTCATCCAGTGAATGATTAATATCAACCACCAGTACATCGGGCTCGTCAGCCCCAGGCTCTTGCAAGGTCTCAAACTGCGTCACCAGCATCTGGGGCTTAAAGAAGTGACCTTTACGTGCTTTCAGACGCGATTCGATGGTTTCGAAATCGCCCTTCAGATAGATGAATTTCAGGTTTTGGTTGCCCTGTCGCAGGATGTCGCGGTAGGACTTTTTCAGCGCAGAGCAGACGATAATCGAAATAGCCTGGGTGCGCTGCATGGCGAAGGCGGCATCATTCAGCGCCTGCAGCCACGGCTGACGATCGTTATCATCCAGCGGATGACCGTCGGCCATTTTCATGATGTTGCTACGCGGATGCAGGAAATCGCCATCCAGAAATGCCGTGCTCAACTGATGAGAAACCTGATTAGCGACGGCAGACTTTCCGCTGCCGGAAACGCCCATCAGGATAAAGACGTGGTGCGATGGAGATGGCGTGGTCATGGTTTTGCGCTCCGGCAGTTTGCCTGCCAATGTTACCGATAACAAATTTGATTATCATTGTCGGAGCCCACTGCGGGACTGGCAACCCTTGTTAGGTGGAAAAGCACGAAAGTGTGAACTGACTCAAATAATCGCCAAAATCAGATGCTGCCACCTTCTGCAATTTCAAACCCGACATCCAGCGGCTCGGTCACGCTGCGGTCGCCGCCGATGCGCGCCAGCAGCATCGCAGCCGATTCGCGTCCCATGCGCTCACGCGGGGTCAGCACCGTGGCCAGGCGCGGCGTCACCACCTGCGTAATATCGTGGCCGTGGAATCCGGCAATCGCCATTTGCTCAGGTACGTTTAACCCCTGACGCTGGCACTCAAACATCGCGCCGACCGCCAGGTCATCGTTGGTACAAAACAGGCTGTCGGTTTCGGGATAGCGTTTCTGCGCCTCACGCAGCAGCTGCGCGCCGGCACTGAAGGAGGAAGCATCTTCCATCATCACACTGTGCGGGGTGAGCCCGGCTTCACGCATCGCCTTTTCGTAGCCCTGCTGTTTTTGCAGAGTACGTTCATCCAGACGCGCGCCAAGGTAAACGGTGTGGCGGTGGCCTTTTTTCAGAATAGCATGCGTCATCTGCCGCGCCGCTTCGACGTTATCGAAGCCCACCGCCATATCGAGGCACGGCGTCACCGAATCCATCATCTCAATCACCGGAATGCCGGCCACTTCCAGCATGCGCAGCGTGCCGGGCGTGTGGGTGCGTTCGGTCAGGATAACGCCATCGATGTTCCAGCCCAGTAACGAACGCAGCTGTAGCTCCTCTTTATCAGCGTTATAGCCAAAGTGCGCCACCAGCGTTTGATAACCGGCCTCATCCGTCACGGTTTCAATACCGCGTAACACATCGGCGAACACCTGGTTGGTGAGCGAGGGCAACAGTACGCCGATAGCGCGACTGGTCGCATTAGAGAGCATATCGGGGGCACGATTGGGGATATAACCGAGTTCATCCAGTGCGACGGCGATCTTATCGCGCAGCGCCGCAGAGACCTGATCGGGGTTTCGCAGGTAGCGACTGACGGTCATTTTTGTGATGCCGACGCGATCGGCAACGTCCTGTAGTACCGGCCTTTTCTTCTTCATCGTATGCGCCTGAGGTCAGAGATACGATGAGTCTATCATTTTTTTGTCAATTTCAGGCTTTGCGGAAAACCATGAATTCCCGCTCTGATTCTGTGCACATCGGTACGCACCCAACGAAAAGTCGGCAAACAATGCAAGGTCGCCATAGAGGGCAACCTTGCACGATTTATTGACAGGCTGTTACACCGGCGGCAGATCAAACAGCAGAATCTCTGCATCGCTGTCAGCGTTGATGGTCAGCGCGCTTTCATCCCAGATCGCCAGCGCATCACTGGTACCGACCTGTTCGCCATTCACGCTCACCAGACCTTTCACCACCTGAATCCACACACGACGACCCGCTTCGACAGTCACCGCGTCGGCTTCGCCCTTAGCAAACACCCAGCGCGACAGGGTCATGTCCTGGAACACTTTCAGCGATCCTTCACGCTCATCCGGGGACAGGACAAACTGGCGACCTTTCACATCCTCGAAGCGGCGCTGCGCATAGCGTGGCTCAATGCCTTTGCGCTCTGGAATGATCCAGATCTGATACAGATGCAGCGGATCTTTATCACTGGCGTTGTACTCTGAATGGCGCACGCCAGTACCGGCGCTCATGATCTGGAACTCACCTGCCGGGATCTGCTCTTTGTTACCCATGCTGTCTTGATGTTCCACGGTGCCAGACAACACATAGGTCAGGATTTCCATGTCTTTATGCGGATGGGTACCAAAACCCTGGCCGCCATCAATCACGTCTTCATTGATAACGCGTAAGGCCGAGAAGCCCATAAAGTTGGCATCGTAATAATCGGCGAAAGAAAAGGTGTGCCAGCTATCGAGCCAACCGTGATTGGCGTGACCGCGTTCTTCTGCTTTGCGTACGTAGATCATGTTCAATTCTCCTCAATGTTTTTTACAGTGTGTGCCTGAGAGAGATTGATTGATAGCTGAAAAACTTCACGCCTCTGTTCAAAAATGCTGAACGTTTTGGCGGTGCTCGGACAAGGGAGATGAAAGAGGCACATTGCAGGCAAAAAAAAAGCCAGCACCCGAGCTGGCTAAGAAACACTGGAAGCAATGTGAGCAATGTCGTGCTTACCCGGTAGTCAGGAGACGTTCCCGGTCCGCATGACAATAATAATCATTATCATTCTCGTCTGTAAACCCCCTTTTGAGAATTATTTTCCATTGACGACTCGCGAGAATTCCTTGATGTTAAAGGGGATTTTATTCACTTTGCACAAGGAGTCGCTTTATGAGTCAGATCGTCATTCGCCACGTAATCCCAGAAGATGCTGCTGCACTAACACGTCTCTACAGCCAACCGGAGACGCAGGCGAATACATTGCAACTGCCACACCAGTCACCCACGCTATGGCAGGAACGCCTTAGCAATCCACGTCCGGGTGTGCATATGCTAGTGGCAATGATTGACGATCAACTGGCTGGGCAAATCACGCTAGAAGTGCAATCTGTCGCACGACGTCGCCATGCCGCTACCTTTGGCATGGGCGTTGATCCCGCCTTTCACCGTCGCGGCGTAGGCTCGGCGCTGATGGCCGCAATGATTGACTTGTGTGACAACTGGCTACAAGTGACACGAATCGAGTTAACCGTGTTCGCTGATAACCATAAAGCGATGGGTCTTTATCAGAAGTTTGGCTTTGAGATCGAAGGGACGGCGAAGCGTTTTGCCATGCGCGACGGCGAGATGATTGATACGCATTACATGGCGCGATTGAAATAACTTGCGCGATGAATCGCGCCGCTACAACTCGTACTGAGGCGGTAGCGGCGCACTTTATTACGCTAAATTAATACCCGGCACTCAAATCATCCACCGAGCGCGGATCCGAAGCACCGTAACGCGTGCCGTCCGGCCCAATCATAATGCTCTGCGTGCTGCCCATCGCGGGCATCACTTTGACATGCTGACCTTTAGCTTCCAGCAAACGCAGCGTATCCGGGCTAAAGCCTTTCTCCACGCGCAACTGATCCGGCAACCACTGATGGTGGAAACGCGGCGCATTGGTGGCTTCCGCCACGTTCATACCAAAATCGATGCTGTTCACCACCATTTGCAGTACGGTGGTGATGATACGGCTGCCACCAGGGCTGCCCGTCACCAGCCAGGTTTTGCCGTCTTTGGCAATGATAGTCGGTGACATCGATGACAATGGACGTTTAGCCGGTTGCACCGCATTCGCCTCGCCGCCCACTAAACCATACACGTTTGGTGTGCCCGGCTTAGCGGAGAAGTCATCCATTTCGTTGTTCATCAGGATACCGCTCTGCCCGGCGACAATGCCGCTACCGAAATAGGTATTCAGCGTGTAGGTCACGGCGACCGCATTACCGTCTTTATCCACCACCGAGAAGTGGGTGGTTTGATTACTTTCGTACGGCTCAAGCTTACCCGGTTTGATTTCGCTGGAAGGACGCGCTTTGTTGACGTCAATCTGCTGCGCCAGGGTTTTGGCGTAGGCTTTGCTGGTCAACGCCTGCTGCGGCACTTTGACGAAATCAGGATCGCCAAGGTATTCCGAGCGGTCGGCATAAGCGTATTTTTCCGCTTCCGCCATCACCTGCATAGCGTCCGCACTGCCAAAGCCCCACTTCGCCAGATCAAAGTTTTCGAGGATATTCAGGATCTGCACGATGTGAATCCCACCTGAAGACGGTGGCGGCATTGAGAACACTTCATAGCCGCGATAGGTGCCGCTGACCGGTTTACGCTCTACCGCACGATAGGCGGCCAGGTCCGGTTTGCCAATCAATCCGCCATGCTGTGCCATTTCTCCAGCGATCTCATCGGCAATTTTGCCTTTGTAGAACGCATCCGGCCCTTGTTGAGCAATCAGTTGCAGGCTGTGCGCGAGGTTTTTCTGCACCAGACGCTCACCTTTTTGATACGGCTTGCCGTCTGCCTTGTAGAAAATCGCCCGGCTGTTGTCGTGATTGATCAACGTCTCTTTGCCGTAGGTCGCCAAATCGTCCGCCAGCGCATCGTTAACGATGATGCCCTCACGCGCCAGTTTAATCGCCGGTGCCAGCAGTTTACTCAGCGGCAGCGTACCGTATTTTTGTGCCGCCAGCGCAAAACCAGCAACAGTGCCCGGTGTGCCCGAGGCTAAATGGGACGTGAGCGACAGTTTAGGGTCAGCATTACCCTGCTTATCGAGGAACATATCGCGTGAGGCACGCGCTGGCGCCATTTCACGAAAATCGATCGCCGTGGTGCGTCCCGAGGCGGTACGCAGCATCATAAAGCCACCACCGCCGAGATTACCGGCTTGTGGATGAGTGACGGCTAATGCGAAGCCCACTGCAACGGCCGCATCCACGGCATTACCGCCCTGCTTCAGAATATCGACGCCCACCTGGGTGGCTATCGCATCCACCGACGCCACCATACCGTGCTGCGCCTTCACCGGATGGAAGGTGTCACTGTCCACGCCGTATGACACCGGTGGCGCGCTGGCGGGCGCAGCAAACGCCCCCTGTACCACGGTAAAACTCATCAATAATGCCCAGCCAACCTGACGCACGCTGCCCTTTAGTCTCATTTGCGATCTTCCTTTGCGATTATTTACATTTGTTATTTTTTGATGCAAGTGTTTGCAAACACGATAAAAAGCGTAGCAGTAAGCCAAATTCGGCGCACTCCTGGTTCAGGACTTTGTGACATCGCATAAACTTATGACAGCAGCCTTGGTTGCCAGATCATCGGTAACCACACACAGCAGGCTGCATTAATGGAGGAAGACCATGAAAAAATGGCTAATTGTGATTGCCGCATTGCTGCCACTGAGCGGCATGGCGAACATGCTCAACAATACGAATGAGCCTTTTAAACCCGGCTATAACCCGAGCCAGCAGCGGATGCAAACGCAGATGCAGGTTCAGCAACAGCAGCAGCAGCAAAAACTGCGTCAGGATCAGCAGCAGCAGAATCAGGAATTACAGCGGAAAATGCAGGAGCGAAGGGATAGCGCCCAGCAGCGCATGATTCAGCAACAGCCGGGCCAGCAGCAAAACCAGAATTAACGGAAGTCGGGACCGATAATGTCGATGCGGTCAGTACAGATGGCATCCACGCCCCAGTTCAGCAGCTCGCGCGCTCGCGCGGGCTGATTCACCGTGTACACCAAAATATGCAATCCGGCGGCTTTCAGCTGCGCGGTGCGTTCGGCATCCAGCAGTTTGTGATTGAGATGGATAGAGACGCAATCCAGCGCGCTCGTCAGCGCCAACCAATCTTCGCGCCACTCATCCAATAGCAATCCGCGTGGCAACTCAGGCACCGCCTGCATTGCCGCTTCCAGTGCTTCATAAGAGAAGGAAGACAACAGTGGCGCGGTCTGCCCCTGCCACAGTTCTCGCGCGGCCAAAGCCACATCGCGTCCGGTTTCCACCTCTTTGCCGGTGGTCGGCTTGATCTCAACGTTCGCCATCATCTGATGCTGGCGGCAGCGATCGGCCACGTCACGCAGCAGCGCCAGCGGCTCGCCTTCATACTCACGGCTGTACCAACTGCCCGCATCCAGCTGCGATAGCTTACTCCATGAGAGATCGCCCGCCACACCCCAGCCGTTGCTGGTGCGATCCAGCGTATCGTCATGCAGCAGGAACACCTGTTTATCATCCGACAGCTTGGCATCAAACTCGATCATGGTATGACCGTACTGCGCACCGACATCTATCGCCGCCAGCGTATTTTCCGGTGCCAGTTTACCGCCGCCGCGATGGGCGACGATCTGTGGGTATGGCCAATTTTCTACACTCATTCCAGACGCTTTCCATGGGTTGAATCGAAGAAGTGTAACGCATCTGGCGGCAGTTGCAGCCATAAGGTGCTGCCCGATTGCGGACGTTCACTGTGCGGCAAACGCACCACCAGACGGATATTTCCGATGCGGCCGTGCGCGAGATTATCCGCACCCAGCATCTCCAGCGTATCGACCACTAATGGAATGCCGCCCGCTGCTTGCGAGCTGAGCACCAGATGCTCAGGACGGATGCCCAACGTAAGGGGACGATTCGCCCACTTCGCTTTGCTCTCGCCCAAAGGCAAGCTATTAAGCGCATCGAGCGTAAAGCGCGTGCCGTCGCTGTTGATCTGGCCTGGCAGCAGGTTCATTGCCGGTGCACCGATAAACGACGCCACAAACTGGCTCGCCGGACGCTCATACACTTCCACCGGCGTGCCGACCTGCTCGACTACACCTTTGTTCATCACCATCACGCGCTGGGCCAACGTCATGGCTTCTACCTGATCGTGCGTCACATACAGACTGGTGGTTTTCAGGCGACGGTGCAGTTGTTGCAGCTCAAGACGCATCTGCACACGCAGGCGCGCATCCAGGTTCGACAATGGCTCATCGAACAGGAACACCGCTGGTTCACGCACGATGGCGCGGCCCATTGCCACACGCTGGCGCTGTCCACCGGAAAGCTCACGCGGACGACGTGACAGCAGGTGATCCAGTTCCAGACTGCGCGCGGCTTCCATTACGCGTTGATCGATCTGCTCTTTACCCATGCCGCGAATTTTCAGGCCGTAAGCCATGTTTTCGCCCACGGTCATATGCGGGTAAAGCGCGTAGTTCTGGAATACCATGGCGATGCCACGATCTTTCGGTTCCATATTGGTGACGCGCTTGTCGTCGATATAGATATCGCCGGAAGTCACACGTTCCAGCCCCGCTACCATGCGCAGCAACGTCGATTTGCCGCAGCCGGAAGGGCCCACCATCACCATAAACTCGCCATCATTGATGGTGATATTCAGTGGCTGAATGATCTGATTTTTGCCGTCATACGATTTGGTGACGGTCTGAAGGGTTACGCCTGCCATTTATTTATCACTCTCCACCAGGCCACGCACAAAGGCACGTTGCATCACGAGTACCACCACCACCGGTGGGATCAGGGTTAATAACATTGCCGCCATCACTTCGTTCCACTGCGTCGGCCCACCGCTGGTGTTGATCATACTTTTCACCCCGGCGACCGCGGTGCTGAGACTGGGATCGTTGATGATCAACAGCGGCCACAGATACTGGTTCCAGCCGTAAATAAAGGTGATCACGAACAGCGCGGCGAGGTTGGTTTTGGACAGTGGCAAAACGATATCCCAGAAGAAACGCATCGGGCTGGCGCCATCAATGCGCGCCGCTTCAATCAGCTCATCGGGCAGCGACATAAAGAACTGGCGGAACAAGAAGGTCGCGGTGGCCGAAGCCATCAGCGGCAAGGTTAAACCGCTGTAGCTATCAAGCATGTGCAGGTTGGAAATCACTTCTACCGTCGGGAAGATACGCACTTCTACCGGCAGCATCAGGGTGATGAAGATCAACCAGAAGAACAGCGAGCGCAACGGGAAACGGAACCACACCAGCGCAAAAGCGGAGAGCATCGACACCGCGATTTTACCCACCGTGATGCCGAGCGCCATGATCAGGCTGTTGAGCATCATCATGCCAAAGGCCGGACCGCTGCCGTTGACGCCCTGGGTCCAGATGCGCGAAATGTTGTCCCACAGATGTGTGCCGGGCACTAAGGTCATCGGCACCTGATACACCGCTTCGTTATCCAGCGTGGCGGCGACTATCGCCACGTACAGCGGGAACAGAATGGTCAGGACACCGAGCACCAGCAGGGTATGGCTGAAGATATCCAGCCCGCGTCGATTCTCAATCATTGGTATTGCACCTTACGCTCGACAAAGCGGAATTGCAGGATCGTCAGGCCAATCACCAGCAGCATCAGCACCACGGATTGCGCGGCAGAGGACGAGAGATCCAGACCGGTAAAGCCTTCGCGATAAATTTTGTAGATCAGCGTGGTAGTGGCCTGCACCGGACCGCCGCCGGTCGCGGCATCGATCACCGGGAAGGTGTCGAAGAAGGCATACACCAGGTTGACGACCAGCAGGAAGAAACTCACCGGGGTGATCAGCGGCAGTGACAGATTGAAGAAACGGCGCACCGGTCCAGCACCGTCAATCGCCGCCGCTTCCACCAGCGATTTGGGGATCGACTGCAGTGCGGCAAAGAAGAACAGGAAGTTGTAGCTCATCTGCTGCCAGATGGATGCCAGCACGATCAGGAACATCGCCTGACCGCTGTTTTGCGCGTAGTTCCAGTTATAGCCAATCTGGTTCAGCAGATGGCTGAACAGGCCGAGGCCAGGGTTGAACAGGAACATCCACAGCACGGCAGCGACCACCGGTGCAACGGCGTAAGGCAGCAGCAATAGCGTTTGGTACAGTTTTTTCAGACGCACCACGTAGTCGACCAACGCCGCCAGCAGCAGCGAGAAGGTCATGCCGCATACCGTAACCAGGGCGCTGAATTCGATGGTGGTCCAGAAAGAGTCGAGGTAATAGCTGTCGCTGAACAGGCGCTTGAAGTTATCCAGCCCGACGAAGGTGCTGGAAATACCAAAGGGATCGATGCTTTGCAGCGAATACCACAGCGCTTCACCGGCCGGCCACAGGAAGAAAATAGCAGTAATGACCAGCTGTGGTGCCACCAGCAAATAGGGCAAAAAACGGGAGCGAAAAACGGGGCGTGATGAGGACATAGCAGACTCGCCAAAAGAGAAATCGGGGCTGACGCCATGCGCCAGCCCCGAGACAACGGAATTACTTCACTTGCTGTTCAAAACGACGCAGCAGTTCGTTTCCGCGCTTCACAGCGTTATCCAGTGCAGCCTGTGGAGCCTGTTTGCCCGTCCACACGCCTTCCAGCTCTTCGTCCACAATGGTACGAATCTGTGGCATGTTGCCCAGACGCATGCCTTTGGTGAACGGCAGTGGATCTTTGTTCAGCATCTGACGCGTGGCGATGTCTGCGCCTGGGTTCTTGTCATAGAAGCCCTGTTGCTTGGTCAGCTCATATGCAGCAGTGGTGATTGGCAGGTAACCGGTCTTCTGGTGCCATTCTGCGGCAATTTCTGGCTGAGCCAGGAACTTCATGAACTCTGCTACGCCCTTGTAGGTGTCGGCATCTTTGCCTTTCATCACCCACAGGCTCGCGCCGCCGATGATGGCGTTCTGCGGTGCGTTAGGCACAGTTGAGTCATAAGGCATCATGCCGACGCCGAAGTTGAACTTAGCGTAATGCTTGATATCCGCCAGAGAGCCGGAAGAAGCCGTGGTGATGCCGCAATCGCCGTTGTAGAACTTCGCGGTGGATTCATCTTTACGACCGAAGTAGGTGAAATCACCCTTCTTGTTCATGTTTTCCAGCATCTGGATATGGCGAACCTGCACCGGCTTGTTGAACTCCAGTACCGCGTCAGTGCCATCGAAGCCGTTGTTTTTGGTAGCCACTGGCAGTGCATGCCAGGCGCTGAAGTTTTCGATTTGAATCCAACCCTGCCAGCCGCTGGCGTAACCACAGGTCATGCCCGCTTTACGCAGTGCGTCGGCGTCTTTTGCCAGTTCCTGCCAGGTTTTAGGCGGCTGGACTGGGTTCAGACCGGCTTTCTTGAAGGCATCTTTGTTGTAGTACAGCACTGGGGTTGAGCTGTTGAACGGCTGAGAGATCAGCTGGCCATTGCTGTCGCTGTAATAACCTGCAACCGCTGGCACGAACTGTTTTGGATCCATCTGCACGCCCGCGTCTTTGAACACGTCATGCACAGGCACGATAGCTTTTGAAGCCATCATGGTCGCCGTACCCACTTCGTAAACCTGCAGAATCGCCGGTGCTTTACCGGTACGCACAGCAGCGATACCCGCTGCCAGGCTCTGCTCGTAGTTACCTTTGTAAGTCGGTACGATTTTGTATTCTGGGTGAGCCTGGTTAAAACGTTGTGCCAGAGAATCGACTTCTTTGCCTAACTCGCCTTCCATTGAGTGCCAGAAAGGAATGTCAGTGGCAGCCAGCGCGTTACCACTGAGCGCCAGACCAAGCAAAACACTCATCAGGCGGGGACGAAGCGTAAAAGCGGACATAAGTTTTTTCCTGTGCTGTTAGGTACGCGCGATATCACGCATTTTTTTGTTCGCGAAGTAACATGACACGGGGAAATGACGGATTAATAACAGGTTTATGACGGGAATGTGACGGAGATTGCGCGTATTAGAAAGTTTAAAGTGGCACAAGTTATCTCAAACTAGAGCCACTGTTTAGACCGCCAGCGTTGCAGTCAGACCGCACCTTTTATCAGACCGTCGGCGGCGCAGCCAGATTGCGGGCGGACAGCGCGCAGCCACCGGAACGTACTCTTAGTACGTGAGGATGGCGAGCACTGCCCAACCGCAAGCTGGCAAGTAAGCCAGGTCAGGCGCCGAGGTAAGCGCTGCGTACCGCTTCGTTGGACAACAGCGCTTCACCACTGTCTTCCAGCACCACATGACCGTTCTCCAGCACGTAGCCGCGATCGGCGAGCTTCAGCGCCTGGTTAGCGTTTTGCTCCACCAGGAAAATGGTCATGCCCTCTTTACGCAACTGTTCAATCGTATCGAAAATCTGCTGAATAATAATCGGCGCTAAACCTAAAGAAGGTTCGTCGAGTAACAGCAAACGCGGCTGACTCATTAGCGCACGACCGATCGCCAGCATCTGCTGTTCACCACCGGACATGGTGCCCGCGCGCTGCACTTTACGTTCAGCCAGACGCGGGAACAGCTGATAAACCCGCTCAATGCGCTCCTGATACTGCTGGCGCGTGGCAAAGAAACCGCCCATCGCCAGGTTCTCTTCCACCGTCATCCGGGAAAACACGCGGCGGCCTTCCGGCACAATCGCAATCGCTTCACGCATGATTTTGGCGGTTTGCCAGTCGGTGATCTCTTTGCCGTCGAAGATAATAGTGCCACTGGTGGCACGCGGTTCACCACACAGGGTGCCAAGCAACGTGGTTTTACCTGCGCCGTTAGCCCCAATCAGGGTGACAATTTCACCCTGACTGATGTGCAGGTTGATGTTGTGCAGTGCCTGAATCGGGCCGTAATGGGCACTCACCCCTTGCAACGTTAAAATTGGGTTTGCCATATTACGCCTCACCTAAATAAGCACGGATCACATCCGGATTGTTACGCACTTCTTCCGGCGTACCGTTAGCCAGCGGCGTCCCCTGGTTCACCACATAAATGCGGTCAGAAATCCCCATCACCAGCTTCATATCATGTTCGATTAACAGCACCGAGACCTTATGCTCACCGCGCAGTTCGGCAATCAGTTCGTCCAGTTCGTGGGTTTCGCGTGGGTTAAGTCCTGCGGCAGGCTCATCCAGCATCAGGATTTCCGGACGTGTCACCATGCAGCGCGCAATCTCCAGACGACGCTGCTGGCCGTAAGCGAGGTTGCCCGCCTGCCGATTGGCCAGCTCCAGCAGGCCGATGCGATCCAGCCAGGTGGCAGCACGATCCAGCGCTTCACTCTCCCCGCGACGGAACGCCGGGGTTTTGAACAGGCCGGAGAACACGCCACTTTTCAGGTGCTGATGCTGCGCGACCAGCAGGTTTTCAATCACCGTCATCTCACGGAACAGTCGCACGTGCTGGAAAGTACGCACGATGCCCATACGCGCAATCTTCTGGCCTGGCTGGCCCTGCAACTCCTGATCGCGCAGTTTGATGGTACCGCCGGTCGGCTTGTAAAAACCGGTCAGGCAGTTGAACACCGTGGTTTTACCGGCACCGTTCGGCCCGATCAGTGACACGATTTCCTGGGGATGCAGTTCCAGCGCCACATTGTTGACGGCCAACAGCCCGCCAAAGCGCATCATCAAGCCTTCAACGGCTAACAAAGGCTGACTCATGCCTGCTCTCCTTGTTTACTGCTTTTCAACTTCAGGTGTGGACGCTTCATCGGCAACAATCCTTGCGGACGCCAAATCATCATCAGCACCATCAAACCACCCAACACCAGCATGCTGTACTCGTTCAGATCACGCATCAATTCGCGCGACACCACCAGCAGCACGGCCGCGAGGATCACCGCAAACTGCGAACCCATCCCGCCCAGTACCACAATCGCCAGTACAAAGGCTGATTCGACAAAGGTGAAGGATTCCGGGCTAACAAAGCCCTGACGTGCAGCAAACAGCGTGCCGGCAAAACCGGCGAACACGGCGCTGATGGTGAAAGCGGTCAGCTTGATGCGCGTTGGGCTAAGTCCCAATGAACGACAGGCGATCTCATCTTCACGCAGCGCTTCCCACGCACGGCCTAATGGCATACGCAGCAATCGGTTAATCACGAACAAGGTCAGCACCACCAGCAGCAGCGCCACCAGATAGAGGAAGATTACGCGATGATTAGGATCGTACTGCAGGCCCGTTAGCTCATGGAAAGTGGTCCAGCCGCCTTCACTGACGCGACGCCCAAACTCAATGCCAAACAGGCTTGGTTTCGGAATCTGCGCGATACCGTTTGGACCGCCGGTGATCGAGGTGCTGTTGAGCAGCAGAATACGCACGATCTCACCGAAGCCGAGCGTCACAATCGCCAGATAGTCACCGCGCAGGCGCAGTACCGGGAAGCCGAGCATCAGGCCAAACGCACCGGCGACAATCCCCGCCAGCGGCAGGCTTTCCCAGAAACCAAAACCGTAATAGTGATTGAGCAGCGCAAAGGTGTAAGCGCCGATGGCATAGAAACCACCGTAGCCCAGCACCAGCAAACCAGACAGGCCGACCACCACGTTGAGGCCGAGACCGAGCATCACGTAGATCAGCGTTAATGTGGCGATATCGACACTGCCGCGCGACACCAGAAACGGCCACAGCACCGCAGCAACAATCAAAAGCGCCATCACCAGCTTTTGCTTTGGCGTCGAACCATCGAAGCCCGGCAGCACAAAGCCTTTACCGCTGCGTTTGAACTTTCCATGGAACAGCGGGCGCAGCAGCTGGAAGACAAAAACCACCGCACAGCCGATGAAAATCCAGTTCCAGCGCGCCGCGCCAGCGTTAGCCACCACCAGTTTGGTGCCATCAAGATCAAGACGGACGCCCATAAAGAAAGTGGCGAGAATCAGTAACATCACCGTTGAAATCACGGCATTGACCAGACCGAGGCGTTTCATACTTTCTCTACCTCCGGACGGCCCAGAATGCCGGTAGGCATCACCAGCAGCACCACAATCAGCAGCGCGAATGACACCACATCTTTGTATTCGGTCGACAGATACGCCGAGGTCAGCGCTTCAGCGATACCGAGCACCAGACCACCAATCATCGCGCCAGGAATACTGCCGATGCCGCCCAGCACCGCAGCGGTAAACGCCTTCATCCCGGCCATAAAGCCGATGAACGGGTTAATAGAGCCGTAGAACTGGCCGAGCAGCACGCCCGCCACCGCCGCCATCGCCGCACCAATAATGAAGGTCAGTGAAATCACGCGGTCAGTGTTAATCCCCAGCAGACTGGCCATTTTCAGGTCTTCCGCACAGGCGCGGCAGGCGCGGCCCATACGTGAATAACGAATAAACAGCGTCAGGGCCAGCATCGAGAGGAAGGTCACGACCCAAATCACCAGTTGCATGGTGGAGAGCGTGGCAGCAAAGCCGTTGCTCTCGCCCAGCGTCCACTGGCCGGTAATCAGGCTTGGCAACGCCAGATCGCGCGAACCTTGCGTCAGACTGACGTAGTTCTGCAAGAAGATCGACATCCCGATAGCGGAGATCAGCGCGATCAAACGCTTCGAGGATCGCACGGGTTTATACGCCACGCGCTCAATGCTCCAGCCGTAGGCGCTGGAGATGATCACCGCCATCACGAACCCGGCGGCAATCATCAGCCACGTGGTATCGATACCCATCATCATCAGGGCGGCAATCACAATAAAGGAGACATAACTGCCGATCATATACACCTCGCCATGGGCGAAGTTGATCATGCCGATGATGCCGTAAACCATGGTGTAACCAATGGCGATCAGCGCGTAAGTGCTCCCGAGGGTGACCCCGTTGAACATCTGCTGAATGAAATAGAGAAACTGCTCGGACATAGTGAGGACCTGCATGTGGACTAAAAATCCCCTCTCCCTTTTGGCAGAGGGTTAGGGTGAGGGAACAGGCGCGCGGGATCTCATCAAGACGGTACGCGCTGTCCCTCCCCCAGCCCTCTCCGGCAAAAGAGAGGGCCAATCTATTTAAGCTTGGGAATTACTTAACAGCGGTAGAGGAACCGTCTTTGTGCCATTTGAAGACACCAAATTCGAAGCCCTTCAGGTCGCCTTTCTGATCCCAGTTCAGGTTGCCCATCACCGTTGGAACCGCTGCGCCTTCTTTCAGATTCTTAGCAATCGCATCAGGCTCATCGCTCTTACTGCGCTCGATACCGGCCACCAGTGACTGAATCGCGGCATAAGTCGTCCAGACGAACGGACCGGTTGGATCTTTACGGTTAGACGCGGTATTGGCTTTGATGGCTTCAACAATCGCCTTGTTCTCTGGCAACTGGTCATAACGTTTCGGCAAGGTGACGTACAGGCCTTCAGATGCATCACCGGCGATGTTAGACAGTGAGGCGTTGCCTACACCTTCTGGTCCCATGAAGCCAGCAGTCAGACCGGCTGCTTTTGCCTGACGCAGAATCTGGCCCAGCTCTGGGTAGTAGCCACCGTAGTAAACGAAATCGACGTTTTCTTTCTTCAGACGCGCAATCAGCGTAGAGAAATCTTTATCGCCCGCGGTGATACCTTCGAACAGCACCACATTGCCGCCTTTGGCTTTCAGGGTTTTCTGCACCGATTCGGCCAGTCCTTGACCATACTGCTGCTTATCATGCACCACAGCGATACGTTTTGGTTTGATCTCATTGAGAATGTAAGTTGCAGCGGTTGGACCCTGATCGGAATCCAGACCGGTAGTACGCAGCACATCCGCATAGCCACGCGCGGTCAGCTCTGGTGCGGTTGCCGCTGGGGTGATCATCAGAATGCCTTCATCGTTATAGATGTCGGAAGCAGGCTGAGTAGAAGAGGAGCACAGGTGGCCGATCACATACTTGATGCCGTCGTTAACCACTTTGTTGGCCACTGCAACCGCTTGTTTCGGGTCACAGGCGTCGTCATATTCCACGCCAACCAGTTTGTCACCGTTCACGCCACCTTTGGCGTTGATGTCCTTAATGGCTTGCGCTGCACCGGTGAACTGCATATCACCGTATTGTGCAACCGGACCAGTTGCTGCGCCAACGATGGCAATCTTGATATCTTTCGCCAGTGCCGCGTGGCTCAGCGCCAGCGCAACGCAACCCGCCAGTAATGCGCGTCCTTTACTCATTTTCATGCGAACTTCCCCATCTGTTGTGTCGTGTGTCGTTGTGTTTGGTTTATTTTCTGCCAGTCAAAGAGGAAAACTGATTCAAGAATAATGAGTTAGCGCTCTTTTCTGGCATTTATTGGTAATAAGGCTTTATTTTTCAGGTTATTAAACAGGAACTTTCTTCTGTAAATCAACTGACATATTCAGTATTAGTCGCGTGGAACAGCAGAATCATCTGGTTTATCTGGCCGTAATTTAGTCAGGTTACCAGGGCTTTATGCTGGCTTTTTCAGCAATCATTGATGCCTTCCTCCACAATCCTGGCAAAGTGGCTGGCATTTGACCTATTTTCATCGCAAAAAAGTGACAGCACGCTGACTGTCTAAATTCGCTACACTATGGCATTTCTGGCAGTACAGGTAAGGGTAATGAAGCTCACTATTCAGCGAATCACCGCACTCACGCCGCAGGACCGGTTGGATTTAGCTAAAGTCTGGTCGCAGATCGATATTTCGCAACTTGAGGCTGCATTAAGCGAGACGCAGCGGTTGTATGCGGCAAGGTTTAACGATCGTCTGTTGGGCGGGTTGCAGCTGGAGATTTGTGGCACGCAGGGGAAGATTTCACACCTCACCGTGCGCGAAGTGACGCGCCGCCGTGGAGTCGGGCAATATTTGCTGGAAGAGACTATCGCGCAGAATCGCGCGCTGGCAGATTGGTGGGTAGCCGATGACGGCGACGACGATCAGAGTGTTCGCGCGGCCTTTATGCAGGCCTGTGGTTTTCGCGCGCAGGCCGATGGCTGGGTGCGCTAATTATTGCGGACACGTAACGGCGCGATTTATCGCGCTGGTCTTAAGAATCTGGGTTGGTAACAGATGCGCAATACTTTGCGCGGCTATGGACTTCGGGCAAATAAAAAGGGCGACTATAAAGTCGCCCCGTTTTTCACCTGATGGTTATCAGGCTTCAATCGCCATACGCAGTTTCTTCATGGCGTTCTTTTCCAGCTGACGCACACGCTCTGCAGAGACGCCATATTTGTCGGCCAACTCCTGCAGCGTGGTTTTGTTCTCATCATCCAGCCAACGGGCGCGGATGATGTGCTGGCTGCGCTCATCAAGGCTCAGCATGGCATCGCTCAGCTTATCAGCAGCGTGCGCATCCCAGTTATCCTCTTCAATGCCATCGGCAAAGTCTGAGGTTTTATCCTGCAGATAGAGTACCGGTGCCATCGGCTTACCTTCGCCAGCTTCGTCATCCGAAGACATGTCGAAAGTCATATCCTGCGCGGCCATACGAGATTCCATCTCGAGGACATCTTTGCTGCTCACGCCCAACTCGCGCGCAACCATCTCCACTTCATCCTGATTGAACCAACCAAGACGCTGTTTGCTTTTACGCAGATTAAAGAACAGCTTGCGCTGGGCTTTCGTGGTCGCGACTTTCACGATACGCCAGTTACGCAGCACGTATTCGTGAATCTCTGCTTTGATCCAGTGCACGGCAAATGACACAAGACGCACGCCAACTTCAGGGTTGAAGCGACGCACCGCCTTCATCAGGCCGATGTTACCTTCCTGAATCAGGTCCGCCTGTGGCAGGCCGTAACCGGAGTAGTTACGAGCAATATGAACAACAAAGCGCAGGTGAGACAGGATCAGCGTCTTCGCTGCATTCAGATCGCCCTGGTAATGCAGTTTCTCCGCTAATGCCTTCTCCTCTTCTGCCGTTAATACCGGCCAGTTGTTGGCAGCCCGGACGTAAGATTCCAGGTTACCCAGAGGCGCAATCGCTAAAGTTTGCATTTCTTTGGTCATTCAAACCCTCACAAATTCAATGGACTTGCTGCGCGGTGTTTTGCGCAGACGTTACATTATGTCAACGTCGCGAAAAAACCAAAAGCAATCTGTGCTACTTGGACGACAAAGTTATCCACAAGTTCAATATTAGCAGTGAATATTTTACACACAGATGACGGCGGGGAAAATAGGAAGATTCCTCTGCTCCCAGATCGTCGGCAGCAGAGGAAGAGTATATCAAAAAACGTTGCTGTTGGTTACTGCGGCGTAAATCGGCGTAAATGTTGTACAGTGGCTAACCATGCGGCAACCCAGCCAATAATGGCGGCGATGAGCAGCAGTAGCAGCCCTTCGTCCCAGGAAAAACCTTCAAGAACAAAGGTGGTGCCAAACACCGTCGCCACCTGCGCTACGACTGATTGCAGACGCAGTACCAGCACTTCGGACAGCAGCAGTGAAAGCACTGCACCACTGAAACCTAACAGCGCGCCGCCATACAGGAACGGACGCAAGATAAAGCCGTCGGTGGCACCAATCAGCTTTTGCACGTTAATGGTATCGCGACGGGCAAAGATGCTCAGGCGCACGCTGTTACCAATCACCAGGAACACCGCCACCACCATTAGCAGACCAATCATCGAAGCGATTTGCCCTACCAGCCCGGTCAACGCCGCTAAACGGGCAAACCAGCTGTCATCCATGCGCACTTCATCCACACCCTGCACTTTTGACACGCGGTCGCGCAGGTTAGCCATAGTGTCTGAATTCTGGAAATTCAGTTTCGGCGTGATGATGGCCACGGCAGGCAGCGGGTTTTGCTCCAGCATGTCCATTGAACCGCCGAAACCAGACCAGTTGCGGAACTCATTCAGCGCTTCTTCACGGGTCAGATAGTTAACGTTATCCACACCATCTAACTTTTTCAGCTCAGCAGCGACATTCTCAGCCGCCGTATCATCCAGCGCTTTATCCAGATACACCGTCAACTGCGGTGCCGGATACCACTGCGTCGCCGCCTGGCTGACGTTTTTCCACACCATATAGCAGACGCTCGGCAGCGTCAGCGAGATGGCAATCACCATCACGGTCAGCAGCGTGGCCAGCGGCTGACGCCACATATCCGAGAGCGTACCGCGCAGCGCATAGCGCCACTGCTCCTGCCAGCCGCCTTTCAGCGCCTTACTTTTTGAAGGCGCCTTCGCCGCCTTCGGCGCCGCTGGGCGCTTATTGCGTTTATTGACCATCATGGCCTCCGTGCAGGCGTCCCTGATTCAGCGTCATCAAGCGGTAATTGCGGCGGGCAATCAGCCCGGTGTCGTGCGTCGCCATTAAGACGGTCACACCAACACGATTGAACTCTTCAAACAGGCGCAGAATGTCTTCTGACAGGGCATCATCCAGATTACCGGTGGGTTCGTCCGCCAGCAGCACCGCAGGTTTGTTCACCACCGCGCGGGCAATACCCACACGTTGCTGTTCACCACCAGAAAGCTGGATCGGATAACTCTTCGCTTTGTCGAGCAAGCCGACTTTATCCAGCGCTGCCGATACACGGCGACGAATATCTTCACCACTGGCGCCGGAAATGATCAGTGGAATCGCCACGTTGTCATAGACCGAACGATCCATCAGCAAGTGGTGATCCTGGAAAATCATCCCGATCTGACGTCGCAGGAAAGGCACTTCGCTGCGACGCAGACGTGAAATATCGTGGCCGCTAAACCAGATTTGCCCGGCGCTCGGGCGCTCAATGCCACAAATCAGCTTCAGCAAGGTACTTTTCCCTGCGCCGGAGTGGCCGGTCAGGAATGCCATTTCGCCGGGGCGAAGATGGAAATCCACTCCCTGCAGCGCCTGACGTCCTCCCAGGTATGCTTTACTGACCTCTTCAAAGCGAATCATCCCAATCATTCCTCTCGGGCAAACAGTGCCTCAATAAAGTCTGCGGCCTTAAACGGCCGTAAATCCTCGATGCCTTCCCCGACACCGATATAACGAATCGGAATGCCAAACTGATCGGCAACCGAGAAGATCACACCACCTTTGGCGGTGCCGTCGAGCTTGGTCAGCGTGATGCCTGTCAGTCCCACCGCTTCATGGAACAGTTTGGCCTGGCTAACGGCGTTTTGCCCGGTGCTGGCATCGAGGGTTAACATCACTTCATGTGGTGCATCCTCATCCAGCTTTTTCATCACGCGGGTGATTTTTTTCAGCTCTTCCATCAGATGGGCTTTGTTCTGCAGGCGACCAGCGGTATCTGCAATGAGTACATCGACGTTGCGTGACTTCGCGGCCTGAATGGCGTCGAAGATAACGGAAGCCGAGTCAGCACCCGTATGCTGAGCCACCACAGGAATGTTGTTACGCTGACCCCAGACCTGAAGCTGTTCCACTGCTGCTGCACGGAAGGTATCACCCGCCGCCAACATCACTGATTTGCCCTGAGCCTGATATTGACGCGCCAGCTTACCGATAGTGGTGGTTTTACCCACACCGTTGACGCCTACCATCAGGATAACAAATGGCGCTTTGCCGCTCACATCCAGTGGCTGATCAACCTTTTCCAGAATGCCGGCCATTTCACTTTTCAGCAGGCCGTAAAGTGCTTCAGCATCACGCAACTGCTTGCGGTTAGCCTGCTGCGTTAGATTGGTGATGATGCGGCGTGTGGTCTCTACACCCACATCAGCAATCAGCAGCTGCTCTTCCAGCTCTTCAAACAGGTCATCATCGATTTTTTTGCCGCGGAACAGGCTAACAAAACCGGAACCGAGGTTTTCTCGGGTTTTGACCAGGCTGCGCTTGAGGCGAGCAAAGAAGCCCTCTTTGGTCGGACGATCCTGCTCCTGCGTGACCAGCGGCGCTGCGGCCAGCGGTAAATCGCTGACAGTATCCTGCGCTTCGGCTTCAGCGTCTTCCGCATAGGTTTCGGCCAACGCCAAGGCTTCAAGTTCTTCGTCGCTTAACGCGTCGTCTTCCGATTCAACGGCTGCTTCTTCGATTTCCGGCTCATGCTGCGCAACGAGTGGCTCAACAGCCGCTTCCTCGATCTCTGGCTCATGCTGCGCAACCACTGGCTCAACGACCGCTTCTTCGATCTCTGGCTCGTGCTGCGCAATCACTGGCTCAACGACTGCTTCTTCGATTTTCGGCTCGTACTGCGCAACTACTGGCGCAACGGACGCTTCTTCGATCTCCGGCTCGTGCTGCGCAGCAGGCGCTTCAACAATCAGTTCTTCTGCCTGAGGCTCTTCTTCGACAGGTGCTACGTCCGGATGGATTTCCTCCTCCGGTAGCACTTCCTCTTCAATTGCCGTGATCGGCTCGGACACCACCGCTTCCGGCTGTGCCCGTTGTTCTTCGGCTACGTGCTCAGTGACGGCAACCGTCTCTTCCGCCTGCGCTTCGGCGCTTGCTAACGCGCTCTCTTCAGCGAGCGGCTGTTGCGCCGCTTCGGCCGGTTGCTGCTCTTCCGCAGGCTGCTGCTTCTCTTCTTCTTTGCCAAAGCCTAGCCAGGAAAAAAAGCCACGTTTTTTCTCTTTTGCCATTGTGTAACCACACTCCTCGATGGCTTATTCCCGGTAGCACGCTGTTCCCAGGGGATAAAAAATTCAATTTTTTGTTCGTGAGCGGCGTAAAAATCAGGCAATTACGCGCGCCATATCAACTCAGTAGTCTAACACTTTCCAGCCAGCGCACCACAGCACCCTTTTTTACGTTTCTTCTGCCTGCCACGCCCGTTAAACTACGCAACAAATTATGACGAGTTGTGAGCAAAATGAGTAAATCCCCCCGCAGCAGCGGCGCTGCTGGCCAGATTCGTATCATTGGCGGACAGTGGCGCGGTCGCAAATTACCGGTGCCGGATAGCGCAGGCCTGCGTCCCACCACCGATCGCGTACGTGAAACCCTGTTTAACTGGTTAGCGCCGGATATTCAGGAAGCGCGTTGTCTCGATTGCTTCGCCGGTAGCGGCGCGCTCGGGCTGGAAGCACTGTCACGCTATGCGGCGTCTGCTACGCTGCTTGAGATGGAACGTTCCGTCGCCCAACAGCTGTCGCAGAATCTGCAAACCCTGCGTGCGACGCAAGGCAACGTCGTGCAGACCAATACGCTACAGTGGTTGAGCCAACCCGGAGAGCCGTTCGATGTGGTGTTTGTTGATCCACCATTTCGTAAAGGATTACTGCTGGAGACGCTGACGCTGCTGGAAAACAACGGCTGGCTGGCGGAGAACGCACTGATTTACGTCGAAAGCGAAGTGGAGCACGGCACGCCTGTGGCGCCCGCTAACTGGGACTTGTACCGCGAAAAAATTGCCGGTCAGGTGGCATATCGCCTTTATCAACGCCAACAGGAGACGCACGATGTGGCTTAATCTGGGACGATTACTGATGATTTGCGTCTGGGCATTTCTGCTGCTCAATCTGGTGCATCCTTTCCCGACACCGCTGCGCTACTTTGTGCATGTGGCACTGTTCTTCATGGTGATCATGCACGGCTTGCAGCTGGTTCTGCTGCGCGCGACCCAACCGAAAGAGGCGCCAAAACTCAGTGGTGTCACACAAGCGAAGATTTTCTTTTTTGGTGTGTTTGAACTGCTGGCGTGGCAGAAAAAGCATTACCCGAAGATGTAACGATACGGGCCGCTGCAGCGGCCCGTTTTATTGCGCAGGCGTGAAACTGACAAAGCGACTGCCCTGCATTTTCAACTCTCCCTTCGCGCCCTTATCGATATGATGATAGTCATCGGCGCTCACCACCACCTTGATATCACTCGCCCCATTGAGTGGATGAAACCAGGCTTCGTACTTCATATCTTCCGCCACAATCTCTTCACGCTGGCGCGAACGTCGATTGGGGGAAGGGAACTCACGTTTGGTTTTCACTTCTACGCTCAGTGAGCGAACCGGTGAAGCATCATTTACCGCAGTTTCACGGCGTTGCTTAATAAACTGACGGGTCGCCAAAACGGCAATAATCGCCAGAACGATGAAAAAGATTAGCGGTGGTTTGCTCATGATTTCTCTCGCGCTTTGCGTTAGTGTCGGAACAGTAAAAAGACGACAAAGCATACAACCAGAGTTGACCGATTGTCACATTCGTCGCCGGTAACTTACACTGAGATCGCGATTTTGGGAAAATTCATGACTCTGGACGTCGCGTTCAGAAAAGGGAGAAAACATGCTTTGGTCTTTCCTTGCCGTACTTTTTTCCGGTTGGCTTTACGTTGATGCTTCATACCGTGGCCCGCAGTGGCAACGCTGGCTGTTCAAACCTGTGACCTTGCTGTTGCTGGTCGCCTGGGCCTGGCAAGCGCCCACGCTCAATACCACCGATTACCTGATTCTGGCCGGTCTGATTGCTACCCTGGTTGGCGATGCACTGACGTTACTGCCTCGCCAGCAAATGCTCTATGCGCTGGGCGCATTCTTCCTGTCACATCTGCTCTACACCATCAGCTTTGCTGCCCACATGACCATGAGTTTCTTCTGGCCGATTCCGGTGACGCTGCTGGTGATAGGCGCGGTGGTCATTGGCGTGATTTGGTCGAAGCTAGAGGATTTGCGCTGGCCAATCTGTACCCTGATTGGTATGACGTTGGTGATGAACTGGATGGCGGCAGAGAATTACTTCTTCCGTCCGACCGATTACAGCTTCTCACTGCTGGTCGGCGCAGGATTGCTGCTGTTAGGCAACATTGTCTGGTTTATCACCCATTATCGCCGCCGTTTCAGTGCCGATAGCGCCATTGTTGCCGCTTGCTACTTCGCCGGCCACTTTATGATTGTGCGTTCGCTGTGGCTGTATTGAAGAAAAGATGACCTTTTGCTTGACTCTGGAGTTGACTCCAGAGTGTAGCATTCGGGATGCGGGCAGTGGCCCGCATTGATCCCGGAGGCTCTATGCACGCCCATTCTCATTCCTGCCGTTGTGGAAAATCCCACAGCAAAATCCAGCCGCTGTGCGCCATTCGCAGTGTTTCACCTACGACGCTGAAAATCTCAGCCGCCCTCCCCGCCACACCAGAAAGTGGTTGCGGTTGCTGTGACAACGACAGCGGCAGTCCCGGCGGCGAAAGCGACGCCGAGAGCGACAGGCCCTCATCCACATCTCATCAATTCCGCTGGCAGATTGCCGGAATGGATTGCCCCAGCTGCGCGCGAAAAATTGAAAGTGCTGTACAACAGCTGGCGCAGGTGCGCACCGCTCGCGTGATTTTTGCCAGTGAAAAACTGGTGGTGGATGCCAACCAGGATATTCGCCCGGCCATCGAACAGGCCGTCAAAAATGTCGGTTTTACCTTGACCTCAAACGATCCGCAATCTCAGCCCGAACCGCAACGCCGCTGGCAGGAAAATGCCGGTTTGCTGTTACTGGCGCTGCTGATGCTTGCCAGTTGGCTGCTGAGCCAGGTTTCTCCGGTATGGGGCGATCGCCTGTTTGTGATGACCACGCTGATCGGCCTGGCGCCGATTGCATTCAGCGCTTGGAAACTGCTGCGAGGCGGTTCACCCTTCAGTATCGAAACCCTGATGACCCTTGCCGCCACCGGTGCGTTGGTGATTGGCGCACATGCCGAAGCCGCGATGGTGCTGTTGCTGTTCCAACTGGGTGAACGGCTGGAGTCATTTGCAGCTTCTCGCGCACGACGCGGTGTGACGGCGTTAATGGCACTGCGCCCCGATACTGCTACGCGTTTGAAAGGCACGCAGCGCGAGCAGGTGGCGCTGGCTGACTTGCATCCTGGCGATACGATTGAAGTCGCGGCTGGCGGCCGTTTGCCGGCCGATGGCGAGCTGCTAAACCAGAGCGCCAGTTTTGATGAAAGTGCGCTGACGGGCGAGTCCGTGCCGGTTGCCCGTCAGCCGGGCGAAACGGTGATGGCGGGCGCCACCAGCGTGGATCGCCTGGTCACGCTGAAAGTCATCTCCGAACCTGGCCAGAGCGCGATTGATCGCATCCTACAGCTCATCGAAGAAGCTGAAAGCCACCGTGCACCGGTTGAGCGCTTTATCGATCGCTTCAGCCGCATTTATACGCCTGCCATTATGCTGCTGGCGCTGTTAGTGATGGTGCTGCCGCCACTGTTAGCGGGGGCAGCGTGGTTGCCGTGGATTTATAAAGGCCTGACGCTGCTGTTAATTGGTTGCCCTTGTGCGCTGGTGATTTCTACCCCCGCTGCAATCACCTCTGGCTTAGCGGCGGCCGCGCGACAGGGCGCTCTGATCAAAGGTGGCGCCGCGCTGGAACGTCTCAGCCGCATCCAGACCATCGCATTCGATAAAACCGGCACCCTCACACTGGGTAAACCGCAGGTGACCGAGGTCGAATCTTTCAGTGCGATGGAAGCAAATGCACTGTTGAGCATTGCGGCGGCAGTGGAGCAAGGTTCCAGCCATCCATTGGCGATCGCCATCGTGCGCGAGGCCGAAAAGCGCCAGCTCAGGCTACCGCGCGCCCGGCAGCAGCAAACGCTGGCTGGCAGCGGCATCCGGGCGCAGATTGATGGCGTGACCTATCAGCTGCTGGCACCACGCGATGCCACCACGCTCACGACCGATCAGCAGCAGGCGATCGCGCAACGGGAAGCTCAAGGTAAAACCGTGGTGGTGCTGTTAAAGGATGAGACCGTCATCGGCACCCTGGCGTTGCAGGATCAGCTACGCGAGGAAGCCGTCACGGCGCTGGCACAGTTGCAAGCGCTGGGCATTAATAGCCTGATGTTGACCGGTGATAACCCGCGTGCGGCGGCGTCGATGGCGACGCAACTCAACATCGATTATCGCGCCGGCTTGTTGCCTGCCGATAAAGTGGAGATGGTGCGCAAACTGGAGGAGCAGCAGCCGCTGGCCATGGTAGGCGATGGTATTAACGACGCTCCGGCGATGAAAGCGGCCACGATTGGCATTGCCATGGGCAGCGGCACCGATGTCGCGCTGGAAGCCGCCGACGCCGCGCTGACACAAAACCGTCTGGCAATTCTGCCACGCACTATCGCACTGGCCCGTCGCACGCGCGCCATCATCCGTCAAAACATCGCGATAGCGCTGGGGCTGAAAGGCATTTTCCTGATCACCACACTGCTCGGTTTCACCGGTTTGTGGCTGGCGGTGCTGGCAGATTCAGGTGCGACAGCGCTGGTCACAGCCAACGCTTTGCGATTGCTGCGACAGCGTTAAGCCGTGCCCTTCTGAATCAGATACTGGTACGGCAGCGTTTCCGTCTGCTGTGCCAGCAACTGATGTTCCATAAAGCGGCAAAAACCGGGAATATCACGCGTGGTGGCCGGATCATCGGCAATGATCAATAAGGTTTCGCCCGCCTGCATGGTGCGCACGGTTTTGCGCACCATCATTACCGGCTCAGGGCAGCGCAGGCCAAGGGCATCAAGCTTGTGGTCCGGCGCAGAAAAAGGATCGCTCATGATTCTCTGTCTTCATTCAGGATGGGCGCTCATTCTAGCGCGCAAAATACACAGCGCAAGGCGATAACGATTGCGTTAAAATTAACCATTGCATTAATTGCGCAACGCGCTAAGATCGCCGCCGTTTTTTCAACAGATACTACGCTATCCCCTAAATAATTCGCGTTTTAGCAAGGCGGCAAGGGCGTGTATCCCCAGGAGCTTACTCAAGTAAGTGACTGGGGTACGCGAACGCAGCCAACGCAGCTACAACGCGAAGTATGACGGGGATAGTTGGGTTCCCTCACCCCATTACTAAAAAGGTCAGACATGATTGATTTCTCTGCACGTCAGCGCATGCATGCGCTGTTTTGGCTTTCCCTATTCCATCTGCTGGTGATCACTTCCAGTAACTATCTGGTCCAGCTGCCGGTTTCCATCTTCGGCTTCCACACCACCTGGGGTGCCTTTAGCTTTCCATTTATCTTCCTCGCTACCGATCTCACCGTGCGCATCTTTGGCGCGCCGTTAGCCCGTCGTATTATTTTGGCGGTGATGATCCCGGCGCTGTTTATCTCTTACGTGGTGTCCTGTGTGTTTTACCAGGGCGAATGGCAAGGATGGGCATCGCTGGAACAGGTGAATCTGTTTGTCGCACGTATCGCCAGTGCCAGCTTTATGGCCTATGCGCTCGGTCAGATTCTGGATGTCCACGTTTTTAACCGTTTGCGTCGTTTACCGCAGTGGTGGATCGCCCCTGCTGCAGCCATGTTCCTCGGCAATATCAGCGATACGCTGGCCTTCTTTTTCATCGCCTTCTACAAGAGCCCGGACCCGTTCATGGCCGCGCATTGGGTGGAGATCGCACTGGTGGATTACAGCTTCAAAGTGCTGATCTGCATGATTTTCTTCCTGCCCGCTTACGGTGTGTTGCTGAACAGCCTGCTAAAACGTCTGGCAGAGCGCTCGACACAGCGTCAGATCAATTTCGGCTAATTGCACATAGACGAAACGCCGCAGCGCGCTAAGATTTCCTGACAAACCGGCGGTTGCTTTTGACCGCCGATTCCGTTTTTATACCGGGTAGAAAGCACCTGACTGGAATCATCAAAGGGAAAAGAATGCGTAACTTAGTGAAATATGCGGGTATTGGTTTGTTGGTGTTAGGTCTTGCGGCCTGTGATCAGAAGAAAGAAGATGCGGCGGCAGGCAGCAACGGTGCCAGCGCCAGCCAGTCAGCCCAGACGGTGAACCTGATGGACGGCAAGCTGAGCTTCAGTCTGCCGGCGGGCATGTCTGATAAAAGCGGTAAACTCGGTTCTGAATCTACCAATATGCATGTGTACGCCGATGAAACCGGCCAGCGAGCGATTATTGTGATTGCGGGCGATCCGACCAACGAAGCGCTGGATGCCTTGTCACAGCGTCTGGAACAGCAGCAGCGCGGTCGCGATCCGCAGTTGCAGGTCGTTTCTAACAAAGCGGTGACGCTTAAAGATCAGCCCGCTCAGCAGTTGGATACCGTGATTTCGGCCAACAACCAAACCTCATGGTCTTCCGTGATTCTGGCAAAAGTGGATGGCAAACTGCTGACCCTGCAGATCACTCTTCCAGCCGACAATCAGCAGCAGGCACAGAGCGATGCTGATGCGATCGTGAAAAGCATCACATTAAAATAACCGCCAGACATAGCCTTTTTAACAACACGCAGGGAAGCCAAAGAGCAGGCTGGGGTCGCTTTGGGGCAGGCAATCCGCAGCGCTGAACAGAATGAGTCTGCCAGGATAGCCCGCAGGACGCGGGCGAAAGGCGGGGCGGCACATGGATGTGCCATCCCCCGCCGTTCCGTCAGGCTGACGAATGAAGTGAAGGAACCGCGTCAGCGGCGCGAGGACGCCAGCCTCAAAGCGACCCCAGACTGCGTTCAACCCCCACCCTTTCAAACGGCCTGCCTTACAATCTCACCGGCGAAATATGCCAAATCTCGTCCGCGTACTCCTGAATCGTCCTGTCTGCTGAGAAGTAGCCCATATTGGCGATATTCAATGCCGCACGGCGCTGCCACTCATCCGGCTGAAGATAAAGCTTGTCCACCTTATCCTGCGCATCCACATAGCTGCGATAATCGGCCAGCAGCTGATAGTGATCGCCGAAATTCACTAACGCATCAAACAGATTGCGATAGCGACCTGGCTCTCCCGGGCTGAATGCACCGCTGGCAATTTGCGTCAGTGCCTGGTGCAGCTCGGCATCTTCCTCATAGTATTTACGCGGGTTGTAGCCATCCTTACGCAGTTGTTCGACCTGCGGCGTGGTGTTGCCGAAGATAAAGATATTCTCCGCACCCACATGCTCGCGCATCTCGACGTTCGCACCATCCAGCGTACCGATGGTCAACGCGCCATTGAGGGCAAACTTCATGTTACTGGTGCCCGATGCCTCGGTTCCCGCTGTCGAAATTTGCTCAGAGAGATCCGCCGCCGGAATAATGATCTGCGCCAGGCTCACGCTGTAGTTGGGAATAAACACCACCTTCAGCTTGTTCTTCACCTGCGGATCGTTGTTGATCACGTTGGCAACGTCATTGATCAAATGAATGATGTGCTTCGCCACGTAATAGGCCGACGCCGCTTTACCGGCGAAGATATTGACGCGCGGCACCCAATCCGCAGTGGGATCGGCTTTGATGCGGTTATAACGGGTGATGACGTGCAGCACGTTAAGCAGCTGACGCTTATATTCATGGATACGTTTGATCTGCACATCGAACAGCGCATGTGGATCCAGCACGATGTCCATGTTCTTCGCCACCCAATCCGCCAGACGTTTTTTATTAGCGAATTTGGCGTCGGAAATTTGCTCGATAAAGGCCGGATAATCAATGTGTGGCGTCAGATCGCTCAGCTGACTGAGGTCGGTTCGCCAGGTGCGACCAATCGTCTCATCCAGCACATCAGAAAGCGCCGGGTTAGCCAGCGCCAGCCAGCGACGCGGCGTCACGCCGTTGGTTTTATTACAGAAACGCCCCGGGAACAGGCGCGCAAAATCAGCAAACAGCGACTGCACCATCAGGTTGGAGTGCAGCTCTGAAACGCCATTCACCTTATGGCTCACTACCACCGCCAGCCACGCCATGCGCACCTTGCGGCCGTTATTTTCGTCGATGATCGAGATGCGCGACATCAAATCCCAATCGTCCGGATAGTATTCCTGGATGGTTTTCAGGAAGTAATCGTTGATTTCGAACACAATGCTGAGGTGGCGCGGCAGAATCTTGCCGAACATATCCACCGGCCAGGTTTCCAGCGCTTCACTCATCAATGTGTGGTTGGTGTACGAGAACACCTGGCAAGTGACCTCAAAAGCGTCATCCCAGCTGAACTTGTGATCGTCGATCAACAAGCGCATCAATTCAGGGATGGCTAAAACCGGGTGGGTGTCATTGAGATGGATAGCAATTTTATCCGCCAGGTTGTCCCAGGTTTCATGCATTTGCCAGTGGCGACTCAAAATATCCTGCACCGTGGCGGAGACGAGGAAATACTCCTGACGCAAACGCAGTTCACGGCCTGAATCGGTGGAGTCATCCGGATAAAGCACGCGCGACACGTTCTCTGAGTGGTTTTTATCTTCCACCGCCGCAAAGTAATCACCCTGGTTAAACTTGCCGAGGTTAATCTCATTGCTGGCCTGTGCACTCCACAAGCGCAACGTGTTGGTGGCATCGGTGTCAAAACCGGGAATGATCTGATCGTAAGCCGCCGCAATAATCTCTTCGGTTTCCAGCCAGCGTACGCGCGCACCTTCATGTTGCAAGCGGCCGCCGAAGCGAACTTTGTAGCGGGTATTGAAGCGCTGGAACTCCCACGGATTACCGTATTCCAGCCAGTAATCCGGCGATTCTCGCTGCTGACCGTCGACAATATTCTGCTTGAACATGCCGTAATCGTAGCGAATGCCGTAACCGCGTCCCGGCAAGCCGAGGGTGGCGAGCGAGTCGAGGAAACAGGCCGCTAAACGACCCAGTCCACCATTGCCGAGCCCCGGATCGTTCTCTTCGTCCATCAGTTCACTGAGGTCGAGCCCCATCTCATCCAGCGCCTGATTGAGATCGTCATAGATACCCATCGCCAGCAATGCATTGCCCAGCGTGCGTCCCATCAGGAACTCCATCGACAGGTAGTAAACCTGACGCACATCCTGCGACAGCTGCGCACGGCTGGAGCGCAGCCAGCGTTCCACCATGCGATCGCGCACTGCCAGCAAGGCGGCGTTAAGCCACTCATGCTGATTGGCGATCGACGGGTCTTTACCAATAGTAAACATCAGTTTATAGGCGATTGAGTGCTTCAGTGCGTCAACCGTTAACGTGGGTGAGGCATACGTGAAAGGTGCATTCATATCCAGTATCCCAATCTCTGATTACAGCAAACGTTGATAAAGATCGCGGTAGGCTTGTGCGGCCACCTGCCAACTAAAATCCATCCCCATCGCCTGCCGCTGAACGTAACGCCAGAGAGAAGGACGGGACCAAAGGACAAAAGCACGTCGAATCGCCCGCAGCAGCGACCAGGCGTTACTGTCTTCGAAACTAAAACCGCTTGCGACCCCGTCAGCGAGGTTCTCCAGCGAGCTGTCCTGCACGGTATCCGCCAACCCGCCGGTGCGGCGCACCAACGGAAGCGTACCGTATTTCAAACCGTACAACTGGGTTAAGCCGCACGGTTCAAAACGGCTCGGCACCATGATGACATCTGCTCCACCCACAATACGGTGCGAGAAGGCTTCGTGATAACCGATCTGTACGCCGACGCTGCCAGGATGTTCAGCAGCCGCAGCGAGAAAACCTTGTTGTAACTCTGCATCGCCCTGGCCCAACAACACCAGTTGGCCACCTTGCGCCAGTAAGCCCGGTAACGCTTCGAGCACCAGATCCAGCCCTTTCTGTTTGGTCAAACGGCTGATGACACAAAATACCGGCACTTTGTCATCCACCTTCAGGCCCATGGCGATCTGCAGTTGTCGCTTGTTCTCCGCCTTGCTCTCCAGCGTTTCCCGGTCGTAACGCGCCGTCAGCAGCAGGTCGTGCGCCGGGTCCCAAATGCCGGGATCAACGCCATTCAGGATGCCACTCAGCCGGCCCTCTTTGAGCCGCTGCTCCAATAGCGATTCCATGCCATAACCGAATTCAGGTCGGGTGATTTCCAGAGCATAAGTCGGGCTGACTGCGGTTATATGATCGGCATAAAATAATCCCGCCTTGAGGTACGAAATTTGTCCGTAGAACTCCAGGCCATGCATGGTGAAGAAACTGCGCGGGATCTGAATCTCATCCAGATGGCGCGCATTGAACAACCCCTGATAAGCCAGATTGTGCACGGTAAACACCGTTTTTGCCGGGTGACCCCGGGCCGCGATATAGGCACAGGTTAGCCCTGCGTGCCAGTCGTGCGCGTGCACCACATCGGGTTGCCAGTAGGTATCCAGTCCGCTGGCCAGCTCTGCGCCCATCCAACCCAGCAGCGCAAAACGCAGATAGTTATCCACGTAGGCAAACTGCGATGTGTCGTGATAAGGGCTGCCGGGACGCTCATACAATCCCGGCGCATCAATTAAATAAATGCCAACTCCGTTGAATTGTCCAAATAATAAACGGACCGGGCCAGCAAAAGTATGTAATTCCGCAACGATCTCGGTGTCAGGAATCCCTTTACGCAGATCCGGATACGCGGGAAGCAATACCCGCGCATCCGTACCACCCGCAATCTGAGCCTGAGGCAATGCGCCGACGACATCAGCCAACCCGCCGGTTTTGAGCAGCGGGAAAAGTTCTGAACAGACATGTAAAACCTGCATCCTGGACCCCTATTGTGTTATCGCGCGCGTTCCCCGCGGCGATTATGTGCTTGCTCGTTGCGTTCGTGGTCAGCCAGCCAATTTGGCCAGCATGGCGCGCGTCACCAAAACGATGCCTTCTTCTGAACGGTAAAAACGGCGGCTGTCTTCATCAGGGTTTTCACCAATCACCATGCCTTCCGGAATCACGCAGGCGCGATCGATCACGCAACGACGCAGACGACAGGAACGATTGATCACCACATCCGGTAACAGCACCGAAGAGTCGATATTGCAAAATGAGTTGATACGCACGCGCGGGAACAACACCGAATTCACCACCACCGAGCCGGAGATGATGCAGCCGCCGGAGACCAGCGAATTCATCGTCATACCGTGGCTGCCCGAGCGATCCTGCACAAATTTGGCGGGCGGCAACGGTTCCATATGGGTGCGAATTGGCCAATCATGGTCGTACATATCCAACTCAGGTGTGACGGAGGCCAGATCAAGATTAGCGCGCCAGTAAGCTTCCAGCGTCCCGACGTCGCGCCAGTAAGGCTCAGCGTTTTCATCGTTCTGCACGCACGACAAGGTAAAGGAGTGCGCATAAGCTTCACCGCTTGCGACAATTTTTGGCAGCAAATCTTTGCCGAAATCGTGGCTCGATTCAGGGATCAGCAAATCCTCTTCCAATAACTGGTAGAGGTAATCTGCGTTGAACACGTAGATCCCCATACTGGCTAACGCTTTGGTGTCATCACCCGGCATTGACGGTGGCTTCGGCGGTTTTTCCACAAAATCCACCACGTTGTTGTCCGCATCCACGGCCATCACACCAAATGCGGTGGCTTCCGCCAGCGGCACCGGCAAACAGGCGATGGTGCACTTTGCGCCACGATCGACGTGATCGAGCAGCATGCGCGAGTAATCCATTTTGTAGATGTGATCGCCAGCGAGGATCACGATATACATCGCGTTATAACGGCGAATAATGTCGAGGTTCTGTGAAACCGCATCAGCCGTACCGCGATACCAGTGTTCAGTGGCGGCACGCTGCTGCGCTGGCAGCAAATCGACAAATTCGTTCATCTCTTCATTGAACAACGACCAGCCACGCTGGATATGCTGCGTCAACGTATGTGATTGATATTGCGTAATCACGCCGATACGCCGGATACCCGAGTTGATGCAGTTGGACAATGCAAAGTCGATGATGCGGAACTTACCGCCGAAGTGCACAGCGGGTTTGGCGCGTTTCGCAGTAAGATCTTTCAGGCGCGTTCCGCGCCCGCCAGCAAGGATCAAGGCCACCGTTTGTGTAGGGAGCTGGCGCGCCAGCATCAGATGATCTGTTCTATCTAATTTCACCATGTCTGACTCCTTATGATTGCTTTAGGAACGCACACACGCCGTGTGCGGGCCCGTGCCAGACAGTTGTAAGGATGGGGTTATCTTCCCCGGCGAAAGGAGGAATGGCACGCCACTCTCCGTCTGGTAAGGCAAGGTCACTCACCGATTCCGTGGCGTTGATTGTTATTAACCAGCGGCCGGAGAGCAGGATCTGCATTCTGTGCGCCCCCTGTTCCCACTCCTCATTTCCCAGTGGTTTGCCGCTGGCATTGAACCACTGCACGTTGCCATCGCCCTCCTGCCACCAGCGATCCGCTGTCAGTGCAGGAATGCGCTGACGCAGCCGGATTAACGCGGCAGTGAAGTCGACCAGTCCAAAATCATCCTGATGCCAGTTCAACCAGGTGAGCGGGTTGTCCTGACAGTACGCGTTATTGTTGCCGTGCTGGCTGTGACCGCGTTCGTCTCCGGCCAGCAACATCGGTGTGCCCTGCGCCAGCAGCAGCGTCGTGAGTAAGGCGTGTACGCTGCGCCGCCGCCGTTCGACGATATCGAAATTGACCTGCAGCCCCTCTTTGCCATGGTTATGGCTGAAGTTACTGCTGCTGCCGTCTCGATTGTCCTCGCCGTTGGCCTGATTGTGTTTATTGTTGAAGCTCACCACATCGCGCAGCGTAAAGCCGTCATGCGCGGTGATCAGATTGATGCTGGCGTGCGGCAAACGCTCCTCGCGCTGGAACACATCGCTGGACGCGGCAAAGCGCCGGGCAAATTCACCGTTGTTGAGCTGGCCGTGCAGCCAGTAACGGCGCGCGGCATCGCGGAAATGGTCATTCCATTCGGCGAACCTCACGGGAAAATTGCCCACCTGATAGCCGCCGGGACCGATATCCCAGGGCTCAGCAATCAATTTGACCTGTGACAGCACTGGACAGGCTTTGATGGCAGCGAACAGCGGCGCATCCTGGCGATAATCAGGCATGCGACCCAGCACGCTGGCGAGGTCAAAACGGAAGCCATCGATATGGCAGTCCCGCACCCAATAGCGCAGCGCTTCTAAGGCCCAATCCATCACCTGTGGATCGCTGAGATTGAGCGTGTTACCGCAGCCGGTCCAGTTTTGATATTCACCCTGCGCGTCGAGCCAGTAATAGCTGGCGTTATCCACGCCACGCAGTGAAATGTTGGGGCCAATCTCTTCCAGTTCCGCGGTGTGGTTGAACACCACATCGAGGATCACTTCGATACCCGCCGCATGCAGCGCTTTGACCGCCTGTTGGAACTCCTGCAACGGGGTTAAGCCGTACTCGCCGGAGGCATAGCGCGGATCCACCGCCCACAGCGCAAAGGGGTTGTAGCCCCAGTAATTGCTTAGCCCGAGGCGCTGCAGCCGTGGCTCCGTCGCAAAATGTGCAATCGGCAGCAGTTCCAGCGCGGTGATGCCGAGATGGCGTAAGTACTTCACCATAGCAGGATGGCCCAGTGCCGCATAAGTCCCGCGCAGCCTTTCCGGAATTTCCGGATGTTGCCGGGTTAAGCCACGCACGTGCGCCTCATAAATCACCGTATTACCCCAGGGGGTGCGCAGCGGCTGATCCGTTTCCCAGTCAAAATCCTCGGCGATCACCAGTGATTTTGGCGCAATGGCAGCGTTGTCCTGCTCATCCGGCTGCTGCTCACCTCCGCTAAAACGCGGATCGTCGGGAATATCCCCCACCACCGCTTTCGCGCAGGGATCGACCAGTAATTTGGCCGGGTTAAATCGATGTCCTTGTTGCGGTGCCCATGGGCCGTGCACGCGATAGCCGTAACGCTGGCCGGGTTTTAACGCTGGAAAATAGCCGTGCCAGATATCGCCACTGCGCGCGTGTAGCGTAAAGCGACGCTCAACGCCGTGCGCGTCAAACAGGCACAGCTCCACCTGCTCGGCATGGCGGGAAAACAGCGTGAAGTTAACGCCGCGCCCATCGTAATGGGCGCCCAACGGCGTTGGCTGCCCGGGCTCCAGCATCAGTCGCCCTCCCGCACCAGCCAAATCGTGGCCAGCGGCGGCAAGACCAAGCTAAGCGATTGCGCCCGACCGTGGCTCTCAATTGAATCGGTATGCACCACCCCATGGTTGCGCACATCACTGCCATGGTAGTCCTGTTGGTCGGTGTTCAGCACCTCACGCCAGCCGCCTTGTTGATTGACGCCAAAGCGGTAGTCGTGGCGCGCCACCGGCGTGAAGTTACTGGCAACAATGATTTCATTGCCGTCACGATCGCGACGTGCAAACACAAATACCGAGTTTTCATGATCGTCGACCACCAGCCATTCAAAGCCCTGCGCATCGAAATCAAGTTGATGTAATGGCGTGAAGTGTTTGTAGCTGTGGTTGAGATCGCGCACCAGACGCTGTACGCCGTTGTGCCAGTTGTCTTCGCCCTCCAGCAGATGCCAGTCGAGGCTCGAATCGTGGTTCCACTCGCGGCCCTGAGCAAACTCGTTGCCCATAAACTGCAGCTTTTTACCAGGGAAGCCCCACATCCAGCCGTAATAGGCACGCAGGTTGGCAAATTTTTGCCAGGCATCACCGGGCATGCGATCGAGGATCGAGCGCTTGCCATGCACCACTTCGTCATGCGACAGCGGCAACACAAAGTTTTCGGTGTAGTTGTACAGCATGCCGAAGGTCATCAGGTTGTGATGATAACGACGGTGCACTGGATCGAGCTTCATGTAGTCGAGCGTGTCGTGCATCCAGCCGAGGTTCCATTTGAACCAGAAGCCAAGGCCGCCATCTTCAGAAGGGCGTGTCACACCCGGATAGTCGGTGGACTCTTCTGCCACGCTGATGGTGCCCGGTGCCGCACGGCCCAGTGTGCGGTTGGTGTGGCGCAGGAAGGAAATCGCTTCAAGATTTTCACGCCCGCCAAAGTGGTTAGGGATCCATTCGCCCTCTTTGCGGCTGTAATCGCGGTAGATCATCGATGCCACGGCATCCACACGCAGGCCATCAATGCCAAAGCGCTCCATCCAATACAGCGCGTTGCCGGAGAGATAGTTACTGACTTCGCGGCGACCAAAGTTGTAGATCAGTGTGTTCCAGTCCTGATGGTAGCCTTCACGGGGATCGCTGTGCTCATACAGTTCGGTGCCATCAAATTTCGCCAATCCGAAATCGTCACTGGGAAAATGGCCCGGCACCCAATCGAGTAACACGTTGAGACCGGCATCATGCGCTGCGGCGATAAAGTGGCGAAACTCATCGCGGGTACCAAAGCGGCGCGTGGGTGCATACATGCCGAGAGGCTGATAGCCCCAGCTGCCATCAAACGGATGTTCGTTGATCGGCAGCAATTCAATGTGGGTGAAGCCCATCTCTTTGACGTAAGGCACCAGCTGTTCGGCCAGCTCTTTGTAGCTCAGCCAGAAGTTGTTGTCGGTGTGGCGGCGCCACGACCCCAGATGCACTTCGTAAATCGAGATCGGCTGATCAAAAGCATTGGCGGCTTTGCGCTGCGGCTGCATCTCCACTTTCGGCGGCAGGCCGCAGATCATCGAGGCGGTTTGCGGGCGCATCTGTGCTTCAAAGGCAAACGGGTCGGCTTTGATGCGCATCTGCCCTGACGCATCAATAATTTCATATTTGTACAGCTGGCCATTCACCGCGCCCGGCACAAACAGCTCCCAGATACCCAGCTCACGGCGGAAGCGCATCGGATGGCGACGACCGTCCCAGAAATTGAATTCGCCCACCACGGAGACGCGACGTGCGTTCGGTGCCCACACCGAGAAGCGGGTGCCGCTGACGCCATCAATGGTCGCGTTATGTGCACCTAGCGTTTCATACGGGCGCAGATGCGTGCCTTCGCCGAGCAGCCAGGCATCCATTTCGGCCAGTAACGGGCCGAAGCGATAGGCATCGTCGATCAGGTTTTGCTGGCCGTGCCAGGTGACCGCCAGCTGATAACGAAACAGGTTTTTACGGCGTGGGATCACACCGCAGAAGAAGCCGCGTGAATCGAGACATTTAAGCTGCGCGCATTTGCGTCCGGTGTTGGTTTCAATCACCCAGACTTCGGAGGCATCGGGCAGCAACGCGCGGACTTCGAGGCCTTCGACAGTTTGGTGCATCCCCAAAAAGGAGAAGGGATCGGCATAATTCCCGGCAAAAAGGGCATTGATCGCCTGGCGATCGGGAAGCTCTGACATGACTTTCTTCCTATGATTTTGCGCAGGCGACCGGAGTGGACAACAATGCCGCCTCTGGTGCGCTGCTTTTCATTGAGCCATACGTACATCAGCAAGAGAGGACACCGTCCATGGGAGAAGATCTTTGCCGTGTACAACAACCATTCAGTTCGGAAAGCAAAAACAGTAAACAACCGGCACATCACTGTTAAATCATAGCTTGGGGCTGGCAGAAGCCAGGGGGGAAAGCAAAAAAATCTTGTCGGGCAAGCAAAAAGGGGAAGCGGATCACTTGTCAGGCGCAATTTGGGTTAAGTTTTGCAACCTGGTTGGCATAAAAAAGGCCGGGAAATCCCGGCCTGTCTGGTTTGTCGCTGCGCTTAGTCGATCAACAAACGCAACATGCGGCGCAGCGGTTCAGCCGCGCCCCACAACAACTGGTCACCCACGGTGAAGGCGGAAAGGTATTCCGGTCCCATGTTCAGCTTGCGCAGACGACCAACCGGCGTGGTCAACGTGCCAGTGACGGCCGCAGGGGTCAGTTCACGCATGGTGATTTCGCGGTCATTTGGCACCACTTTCACCCACTCGTTATGAGAAGCCAGCAGCTGTTCGATTTCGTTCAGCGGGATATCTTTTTTCAGCTTCAGGGTGAATGCCTGACTGTGGCAGCGCAGTGCACCGACGCGCACACACAGACCATCCACTGGGATCACGCTGCTGGTGCGCAGAATCTTGTTGGTTTCTGCCTGGCCTTTCCACTCTTCGCGGCTCTGGCCATTATCCAGCTGCTTGTCGATCCATGGAATCAGGCTGCCCGCCAGCGGTACGCCGAAGTTGTCGGTTGGCAAGGTGCCAGAACGGGTGAAATCGGTGACGCTACGTTCGATATCCAGAATCGCTGAAGCCGGATCCTGCAGGGATCTCGCCACGTGGTCGTGCAGCATGCCCATTTGTGTCAGCAGCTCACGCATGTGACGTGCGCCGCCGCCGGAGGCCGCCTGATAGGTAGCGACAGAGACCCACTCCACCAGATCGTTAGCGAACAGGCCGCCGAGTGACATCAGCATCAGGCTGACGGTACAGTTACCGCCGACGAAGGTTTTGATACCGTTGTCGAGGCCCTGACGAATCACATTGTGGTTAACCGGATCGAGAATGATGATGGCGTCATCTTTCATGCGCAGCGTCGAGGCCGCATCAATCCAGTAACCCTGCCAGCCGCTTTCACGCAGCTTAGGGTAAACTTCACTGGTGTAGTCACCGCCCTGGCAGGTGATAATAATATCCAGCGCCTTCAGCGCCTCGATATCAAAAGCATCCTGCAGCGCACCGGTCGACTTGCCGCCGAATGTCGGTGCTGCCTGACCAAGCTGAGACGTGGAGAAGAAGACCGGATTGATCACATCAAAATCGCGTTCTTCACTCATGCGTGACATCAGCACAGAGCCGACCATGCCACGCCAACCAATAAAGCCTACATTCTTCATTTTCTGTCCGTCCGGGGCGTTTTCACTGTGCCCTTCGTGGTGCGAGGAAAAGACCAAGCGGAATATCCAGTTGATCTGCGTAATAATCAGGTTTACCTGCGACCTCCAACTCTACAAAATGCAGGCTTTCTGGCAAGTGAATTAATTCGATTGCGCCAACTTTTTCAGCAGTACAACTAATACTCCCCTCAATGAATCAAGGTACGGGCAGGCGGAAATTCGGCGTAACTCGATCGGCTATGCGAGTCAGCGTTTCGGAACCCCGTCGTCGCCAACGCACCTCAGTTTAAAAAATGACGGGAACAAGGGATGGCTTTTACCTATGACTGAAATGATATCTGCGACCATATTGCTGCTGTTGATTATGGACCCGCTAGGCAACCTGCCGATTTTTATGTCGGTGCTCAAGCATCTCGAACCCAAGCGCCGGCGTGCGGTGCTGATACGTGAAATGCTGATCGCGCTGATCATCATGCTGCTGTTCCTGTTTACCGGCGAACGTATTCTGGCGTTCCTGAATTTGCGTACTGAAACCGTCTCGATCTCCGGCGGCATCATCCTGTTCCTCATCGCCATTCGCATGATTTTTCCCTCTGGCGAAACCAGCACCAGCGGATTACCTGCAGGTGAAGAACCGTTTCTGGTGCCGCTGGCGATTCCGCTGGTTGCAGGCCCTTCGCTGTTAGCCACGCTGATGCTGCTGTCACATCAATATCCCAATCAGATGTCACATTTGGTTGGCGCATTGCTGATTGCCTGGGGCGTTACCGTGGTCATTTTGCTGATGTCAGGGCTGTTTTTACGCCTGTTGGGCGACAAAGGCGTTAACGCGCTGGAGCGGTTGATGGGCTTGATTTTGATTATGCTGGCAACGCAGATGTTCCTGGATGGGATCCGCGCTTATCTGAAACTGTAGCAAATAGACAGCGGGCGGCACTTTGGCCGCCCGCTCGCAGGATTACTTCTGCTTCTTCTCAATCGGTTTGCCCGACCAGTAACCGGCCAGCAGTGAACCTGACAGGTTGTGCCACACCGAGAACAGCGCACCTGGCAAGGCGGCCAGCGGCGAGAAGTAGAGTTTGCCCAGCGTTGCCGCCAGACCGGAGTTCTGCATACCCACTTCCAGTGCCAGCGTGCGGCAGGTGGATTCGTCAAAGCCAAACAGCTTGCCACCCCAGTAACCGCCGAGCAGGCCGATGGCGTTATGCAGGATCACCGCCGCAATCACCACCAGGCCGACAGAACCGATAAAGCCCTGAGAACCCGCTACCACTGCGCTGATAATCAGCAGAATACAGACCATGGAAAATGCCGGCAGATAGGGCTCAACACGGCGCACCACGCTGTTCATTGAGTGGTGGATGATCAGACCCAGACCAATCGGGATCACCACGATTTTAACGATGCTGAGCAGCATGCCGATCACATCGACCTGAATGTGAGTATCGACATAGAAGCGCGTCAGTAGCGGCGTGGCGAAAACACCCACCAGCGCAGACACTGAAGAGATGGTCACGGACAGGGCCACATCGCCCTTCGCCAGATAGATCATCACGTTGGACGCGGTGCCACTGGCCACACTGCCTACCAAAATCATCCCAGCCGAGAGATCCGGCGGCATATGGAACAGTTTTGCCAGGCCCCAGGCGGCGAGTGGCATCACCAGATAGTGCAAAAAGGTGCCGGCGATAACTGGTGCCGGACGCGTCAGCACACGTTTGAAATCATCAATATTCAGAGTGACGCCCATGCCGAACATGATCAGCATCAGCAGATAAGTCACCCACGGCCCAATACCGAGAAACGTCGAGGGTGAGTAATACGCCGCGACCGAGAGCAGCACGGCCCAGAGCGGGAACAGGCGGGTTAATTTGGCGAGCATGGGGAGACTTCCTTAGATATTTTTTAATTTATTTCATATGCCACAGATGAAGTGCCGCGCGAGGAACGACCACAGCGACGGACGCGGGATCATAACATTTCATTATCGTAACGTAAGGCGGGAAGTCGCTGGCAGGATAAAATGCGGATCGTCTGCGGCAAAGCTGGGAAAACGGCAAAGATATCCGCTGCCTTTAGGCCGGTGGACGAGATATCGCACGCCTGTAGCCTGCCACAGAAATAAAAAAGCCGGACAATGTCCGTAATGCCGATCAGTTAAGGATCAGTTGAACGATCCAGTGGCTGTGTAAGAATCCGGAAACGCTTCGTTTCCGGATTT
>NZ_JBWXON010000009.1:0-197091 GCF_056678875.1 Pantoea folii
ACCCAAGGGCGGTAAAAAAGAAGCCGCAACGTTATCCGTTGCGGCCTCCATTAAGATCTTAACTGACAAGCATTACGTCATCATGACGGCATTTTCATATCAGCGATTCTGCTGCGGGCGAATGGGAATCAGGTATTCGCAACGGATTTCCGTTGGCGGCTCGCTGCGTTTCTTACCGCCATGCGTGAAGAAACGCTCAATATCCTGGCCCTGACGACGCACCAGACCCAACGTTGGCATACAGGTGCCGTATAGCAGCAGAATGAACTCACCTAGTGCGCTGCGCGCACCGTTATAGGTGAACTGCACGTAATCCCCGGCTTCGAGAATCACCTTTTGATTCGACTGCATGCTCAATGCCTGTTGATCGGCAGGCACTGCCGTGGTGTAGAGAATCTCCTGCTCATCATCCTTTTCATGGCTGGCACGTACCTGATGCAGACCGTATAACACCGGTGGCACGGTATCAGTTTCCAGCAGGAACTGTTTCCAGAAATGGATGCGCATTTCGTCACGGTAGCTGGAAATTTGCTCCAGCGTACAGGTGTAACTTTGCGTTTGCCCGACCAGCACCGTTTCCGGCAGCGTGACAAACGTGGCCTCAGGCATGTGGTGATCGTCGAGACGAATCGGCGGGCGAATGCCGAAGGAGTTCCATTCCGATGAGCGACGATACCAGGCGGGCGTTTGATTAAACTGCTTTTTAAACGCACGGGTAAAAGTCTGCTGTGAATCGAAGCGGTATTGTAAAGCGATGTCGAGGATCGGGCGGCTGGTCAGGCGCAAGGCCACAGCGGCTTTCGACAGGCGACGCGCGCGGATGTAAGCGCCGATGGCGTGGCTCGTCACTTCCTTGAACATACGCTGCAGGTGCCACTTGGAGTAGCCCGCTTTCAACGCAACATTATCTAATGAAAGGGGTTGATCCAGATGGCTCTCCAGCCAGACAAGCAAATCGCGAATGATACCGGCTTGGTCCATAAAACATCCTCATAACTCTCTGGTGGCGCAACTATGAAGTCGTCGAATAATAGCACGAAATGCACAAAAGCGTGGGGGCGGTTTGTCAATCGGCTGTGTTAAATCAATGCGGGCTACAACCCGTTTAGGTTTGGTTCCGGGTTCAATTGACAGTACATTACAGTCTCATCTATTCGATTGGCAATGGTAACTCAATGACAATAGCTCGCTTTCTTATAATCACGCTGGTAACGGCTGTGTTCAGCGCGGGTGTCCAGGCCGAGGAAGTTGGCTCGGTAGACACGGTGTTCAAGATGTTTGGCCCCGATCATAAGATCGTGGTGGAAGCCTTCGATGACCCCGACGTAAAAAATGTAACCTGTTATATCAGCCGGGCGAAAACAGGTGGGATCAAGGGCGGATTAGGTCTGGCGGAAGATACTTCCGACGCGGCCATCTCCTGCCAGCAGGTTGGGCCTGTAGAGCTTAGCGATAAAATCGCACAAGGCAAGGCGCAAGGAGAAGTGGTCTTCCAAAAGCGCACTTCATTGGTATTTAAGAAGCTGCAGGTGGTGCGCTTCTATGATCAAAAACGTCATGCGCTGGTTTACCTGAGCTACTCAGATAAAGTGGTGGACGGTTCGCCGAAGAATGCGCTGAGCGCTGTGCCAATCATGCCGTGGCATTGAGGCATAAAAAAACGCCCTGATGGGCGTTTTTCTTTTACTGCAGCAAACTTAATCCTGCAATTCACCACAGAAGCGATACCCTTCGCCATGAATGGTGGCGATGATTTCTGGCGTATCCGGGGTGGATTCGAAATGCTTACGAATGCGGCGGATGGTGACATCCACGGTGCGGTCATGCGGCTTCAGCTCACGACCCGTCATCTTCTTCAGCAGATCGCCACGGGTTTGAATCTTGCCCGGGTTTTCGCAGAAGTGCAGCATCGCGCGGAACTCACTGCGTGGCAGCTTATACTGTTCACCGTTCGGGCTGATCAGTGAGCGGCTGTTAATATCCAGCTCCCAGCCGTTAAAGCGATAGCTTTCAACCGCGCGACGTTCTTCACTTGGCATCGCCAGATTCATGGTGCGCGATAACAGGTTGCGTGCACGAATCGTCAGCTCACGTGGGTTAAACGGTTTAGTGATGTAATCATCGGCGCCAATCTCCAGGCCGAGGATTTTATCCACTTCGTTATCACGACCTGTCAGGAACATCAGCGCAACGTTTGCTTGTTCACGCAATTCGCGTGCCAGCAGCAAACCGTTTTTGCCTGGCAGGTTGATATCCATGATCACCAGATTGACGTCATTTTCCGTCAAAACCTGATGCATCTCGGCGCCGTCGGTGGCTTCATAGACCACGTAACCTTCCGCCTCAAAAATACTTTTGAGGGTGTTACGCGTGACCAGTTCGTCTTCAACGATAAGAATGTGCGGGGTCTGCATGTTTCGCTACCTAAAATTTGCCAACAAATCGAAAACAGGGCGTACGATGGCTGCGTTTACTGTTCATCAAAACAGCGTGCCTTACGCAACCGGTGTACGAAATAATCTTCGGAATACACCATCCATCTATGTCAACTTCAGTGTTAGCTCAGCCAGTCAGGATGAATATTTGCGTGCCCCGTGGGTATCGGACTGGCGCTTATCCTAACCGTATTAACAGCAACCTAACAGCACCAACAACAACCGATAAGCATAAAAACAACGCTTCGTTGACTTATATCAAATGCAAGTGTAGCACGTTAACACTTTTATGAAAAACTTCTCCAGGAATGCCAGCTTAGCTCACAAAAAGCAGCATTTTTGCTACATTTTGGCTGCATAACGGTAAAACTAAAACCTGCAGGAAATAATATTTTAATAATATGAAAAACAATAGATTTATATTAATTAAGCGTGAAAATTTTAGTTATATCCCACAATATCTTCTCCCCATCGCTTTTATCCTCTTTTAACATCCTTAACATCTTATTTTCTCTTGTCCGTGCGGTTGGTATTTTTGCCACTGCATGCCAACATAGGGCGAGTTGTTAACAGTTCGATGGAAAAATCATGCATTTCCCCCTAATCCTTGTCTCACCCGCCCGTCCGGAAAATATCGGCGCGGCCGCTCGTGCCATGAAAACCATGGGTTTTAGCGAACTGCGTATTGTCGCCAGCGATGCCTGGCAAGACCCGGCTGCGCGTCGTGTTGCGCACGGTGCCGGTGAGATTCTCGATAACGTCAAAACCTACGCCACGCTGAGTGAGGCGCTGGCCGATGTCGATTTCTCGGTCGCCACCACCGCCCGCAGTCGTGCGAAGTTCCGCTACTACGCCACGCCGGCGCAAGTCGAAACCATTCTGCAGGAGAAGCGCCAGTGGCTGAGCCGAATCGCGCTGGTATTTGGTCGTGAAGACAGTGGCTTAACCAATGAAGAGCTGGATCAGGTCGATCTGCTGACCGGCATTCCAATGGCCAATGATTATCCTTCACTCAACCTCGGACAGGCGGTAATGGTGTACTGCTATCAGCTGTCGGCGCTGAATCAGGTCGCGGCAGAAGTGAAAGAAGTGGCGAACGAACACCAGCTGCAGGCGCTGCGCGAGCGCTTCCACCAGCTGCTGGTGAAACTGGAGGTGAGCGACGATGCCAAAATGGCGGACTGGATCGATCAGCGCATTGGCCTACTGGAACAGCGCGATAGCGCCATGCTGCATCGCCTGCTACATGATGTAGAAAAAAAACTTATAGATAAATAATCGGTGAATATCGTTTTTAATAGTGACTGATCGGGAAACAGGGCGATCAGTCGAACGATCCCAATATGATTTATGCGCAGACACCGAACTCTGCGCAGTCGCCTCAAAATAGCGGCTAAGACAAATTCGTTGACTTAACGTGCGCTTTGCTTTACTTCTGGAAGGCAGACGGACAAGACAAAGACAGACAGAAAAAATATCAATGCGTAATCACAGCCTGAACACCACAATTATTATTACCACCACCATTACCACAGGTAACGGTGCGGGCTGACGCATACAGGAAAAACAAAGAAAAAAGCCCGCACCTAAACAGTGCGGGTTTTTTTTTCGGCAAAAATTCAGGAGAGCTTCAATCATGCGAGTGCTGAAATTCGGCGGAACCTCAGTAGCCAATGCGGAACGTTTTCTCCGCGTGGCAGATATTCTGGAAAGCAACGCGCAACAGGGACAGGTTGCCACCGTGCTCTCTGCGCCAGCGAAAATCACCAATCATCTGGTGGCGATGATTGAGAAAACCATCAGCGGCCAGGACGCACTGACGAATATCAGCGATGCCGAACGTATTTTTGCCGATCTGCTGCAGGGCCTGGCGGAGGCTCAGCCGGGCTTCGATTATGATGGCCTGAAAACCCGCATCGAGCTGGAATTTGCCCAGCTGAAACAGGTGCTGCACGGCATCAGCCTGCTGGGACAGTGTCCGGATGCAGTGAACGCCGCCATCATCTGCCGTGGTGAGAAGCTCTCTATCGCTATCATGGAAGCGCTGCTGCAGGCGCGCGGCCATAAAGTCACGGTGATCGATCCGGTGGAGAAACTGCTGGCCGTTGGTCACTACCTCGAATCCACCGTGGATATCGCCGAGTCAACCCGTCGCATCGCGGCCAGCCAGATCCCAGCCGATCACATGATCCTGATGGCCGGTTTTACCGCCGGTAACGAGAAGGGCGAACTGGTGGTGCTGGGCCGTAATGGCTCTGACTACTCGGCGGCGGTGCTGGCTGCCTGCTTGCGTGCGGACTGCTGCGAGATCTGGACTGACGTAGACGGTGTTTACACTTGCGATCCACGCCAGGTGCCGGATGCGCGACTGCTGAAGTCGATGTCCTACCAGGAAGCGATGGAGCTGTCTTACTTCGGCGCGAAAGTCCTTCATCCGCGCACCATTGCTCCGATTGCCCAGTTCCAGATTCCTTGTCTGATCAAAAATACCGCCAACCCGCAAGCGCCCGGCACTTTGATCGGTGGCGAAGGCGAGCTGAATGAGAACCCGGTGAAAGGCATCACCAACCTGAATAATATGGCGATGTTTAACGTCTCCGGTCCTGGTATGAAAGGCATGGTCGGCATGGCAGCACGCGTGTTTGCCGCGATGTCGCGTACCGGTATCTCGGTGGTGCTGATCACCCAATCCTCTTCTGAATACAGCATCAGTTTCTGCGTACCGCAGAGCGAGCAGGCGCGTGCGCGCCGTGTATTGGAAGAAGAGTTCTATCTGGAGCTGAAAGATGGCCTGCTGGATCCACTCGATGTGCTGGAGCAGTTGGCGGTGATTTCCGTGGTCGGCGATGGCATGCGCACCTTGCGCGGCATCTCCGCCAAATTCTTCTCGGCGCTGGCGCGTGCCAACATCAATATCGTGGCGATTGCGCAGGGTTCCTCTGAGCGTTCCATCTCGGTGGTGGTGAGCAATGATGAAGTGACCACTGGCGTGCGCGTGGTGCATCAGATGCTGTTCGCCACCGATCAGGTGATCGAAGTGTTCGTTGTCGGTGTCGGCGGTGTCGGCGCGGCGTTGCTGGAGCAGCTGCATCGTCAGCAGGCGTGGCTGAAAGAGAAGCACATCGATCTGCGCGTGTGCGGTATCGCCAATTCTCGCGCGCTGTTAACCAATGTGCACGGCATCGATCTCAGCGACTGGAAAGGCGCGCTGAGCGAAGCCAAAGAGCCGTTCAATCTCGGTCGTCTGATGCGTTTGGTGAAGGAGTATCACCTGCTGAACCCGGTGATTGTGGACTGTACTTCCAGCCAGGCGGTGGCCGATCAATATGCTGACTTCCTTGCTGAAGGTTTCCACGTGGTGACGCCGAACAAAAAGGCCAATACCTCGTCGTGGAATTACTATCAGCAGATGCGTGCGGCCGCGGCGAAATCGCGTCGTAAGTTCCTGTACGACACCAACGTCGGTGCTGGTCTGCCAGTGATCGAAAACCTGCAAAATCTGCTGAATGCCGGTGACGAGCTGATCAAATTCTCCGGTATTCTCTCCGGTTCACTCTCCTTTATCTTCGGGAAACTGGACGAAGGCGTTTCACTGTCTGAAGCCACCAAAATGGCGCGTGAGATGGGCTTCACCGAGCCGGATCCGCGTGACGATCTTTCAGGCACCGATGTGGCGCGTAAACTGCTGATTCTGGCGCGTGAAGCGGGTCATCAACTGGAGCTGAGCGATATCGAGATTGAGCCGCTGCTGCCAGCTGAACTCACCGACATCGCTGACGTCGAGCAGTTTATGGCCCGCCTGCCGGAACTGGATGATGCTTTTGCCGCCCGCGTTGCCAAAGCGCGTGATGAAGGTAAAGTGTTACGCTTCGTCGGCGCCATTGAAGAAGGCGGCGTCTGCAAAGTGAAAATCGATGCGGTGGACGGCAACGATCCGCTGTACAAAGTGAAGAACGGCGAGAACGCGCTGGCGTTTTACAGCCGCTATTATCAGCCGATCCCGCTGGTTCTGCGTGGATACGGCGCGGGGAATGATGTCACAGCGGCCGGCGTGTTTGCCGACTTGCTGCGTACACTGTCGTGGAAGTTGGGAGTTTGATGATGGTAAAAATTTATGCACCGGCCTCAATAGGTAACGTCAGCGTCGGCTTTGATGTGCTGGGCGCGGCGGTTTCGCCGGTGGATGGCACTCTGTTGGGTGACTGCGTATCGGTAGAAGCGGCCGACAGCTTCAGCCTGGTGAACACCGGGCGCTTTGTCAGCAAGCTGCCAACCAATCCGCAAGAGAACATCGTTTATCAGTGCTGGGAACGTTTCTGCCAGGCGATTGGTAAAGAAGTGCCTGTCGCGATGACACTGGAAAAGAATATGCCGATCGGTTCCGGTCTGGGTTCCAGCGCCTGCTCGGTGGTCGCGGGTTTAATGGCGATGAACGAGTTCTGCGGCAAGCCATTGAACGATACCGAGCTGCTGGCCTTGATGGGCGAGCTGGAAGGGCGTATTTCCGGCAGCGTGCACTTTGATAACGTCGCGCCTTGCTTCCTCGGCGGTGTACAGCTGATGATTGAAGAAAACGGTATCATCTCACAGGATGTGCCGTGCTTTGATGACTGGCTGTGGGTGATGGCCTATCCAGGCATTAAAGTCTCAACCGCTGAAGCACGCGCGATTCTGCCTGCGCAGTACCGCAAAGACGATGCCATCAAGCATGGCCGTCTGTTAGCGGGCTTTATTCACGCCTGTCATACCCGCCAGCCGCTGCTGGCGGCTAAACTGATGCAGGATGTGATTGCAGAACCTTACCGCACCAAACTGCTGCCGGGCTTCGCTGAGGCGCGCCAGGCGGCTGCCGACATCGGCGCGTTGGCCTGTGGTATTTCGGGCTCCGGCCCGACACTTTTCGCCGTTTGCAACGAGATGGCAACGGCACAGCGGATGGCAGACTGGCTGAGCCAGCACTATCTGCAGAACGATGAAGGCTTCGTCCATATCTGCCGTCTTGATACGGCTGGCGCACGTAACTTGGGATAACGCATGAAACTCTACAACCTTAAGGATCACAACGAGCAGGTTAGTTTTGCTCAGGCCGTTAAACAGGGCCTCGGCTCGCAGCAAGGGCTGTTCTTCCCGCTCGAACTGCCGGAATTCGAACTGACCGACATCGATGCGATGCTGGAGATGGATTTCGTCAGCCGCAGCAGCAAAATTCTCTCTGCTTACATTGGCGATGAGATTGCCGCGCACCAGTTGGCTGAGCGCGTGAAAAACGCCTTTGCCTTCCCCGCGCCGGTGGCGAAAGTCAGTGCAGATGTGGCGTGCCTCGAACTGTTCCACGGCCCCACGCTGGCATTCAAAGACTTCGGCGGCCGTTTCATGGCGCAAATGCTCTCTTATGTGTCAGGCGCTGATGAGCAAATCACCATTCTGACCGCGACCTCCGGTGATACCGGCGCCGCCGTGGCACATGCCTTCTACGGCATGGAAAACGTGCGTGTCGTTATCCTCTATCCGCAGGGCAAAATCAGCCCGCTGCAGGAAAAGCTGTTCTGTACGCTGGGCGGCAACATTGAAACCATCGCGGTGGAAGGCGATTTCGATGCCTGCCAGGCGCTGGTGAAGCAGGCGTTTGATGATGAAGCGCTGAAGAAAGCGATTGGCCTGAACTCGGCTAACTCCATCAACATCAGCCGCTTGCTGGCGCAGATTTGCTATTACTTCGAAGCGGTGGCGCAACTGCCACAAGAGCAGCGCAATCAATTGGTGGTTTCCGTGCCAAGCGGTAACTTTGGTGACCTGACCGCAGGCCTGCTGGCGAAATCCCTCGGCTTGCCGATCAAGCGCTTTATCGCTGCCACCAACGCCAACGACACCGTGCCACGTTTCCTGGGCAACGGCGAATGGCTGCCGAATGCGACAGTGGCAACCCTGTCTAACGCTATGGACGTCAGCCAGCCGAACAACTGGCCGCGCGTGGAAGAGCTGTTCCGTCGTAAAACCTGGCGCCTGACCGATCTGGTGTCTGGCGCGGTATCGGATGAGACCACCAAAGCCACCATGCGTGAGCTGGCGGAAATTGGCTACATCTCTGAACCGCACGCGGCGATTGCCTATCGCATGCTGCGCGACAACCTGCAGGAAGGCGAGTTCGGCCTGTTCCTCGGCACCGCGCATCCGGCCAAGTTTAAAGAGAGCGTGGACGAGATTCTGGGTCAGGAATTGCCGCTGCCAAAAGAGCTGGCAGAGCGCGCTGAGCTGCCACTGCTGTCGCATAATATGGCGGCAGACTTCGCTGAACTGCGTAAGTTCTTGATGAAGTAATGCAAACAGGCGCGCGACCATGCGCGTTTTGAAGAGTAAGGTCGCCATGATGGCGACCTTTTTTATTTCTGTTCGTGGCGCTTAAACACCAGCTCGTTACCTTTGCTCTCATCAGCCGCAAAGAAGTAGCCATCAACATCAAACTGTTTCAGCTGCTCGGGCTTGCTCAGGCGGTTCTGAATTACATAGCGGCTCATCAGGCCACGCGCTTTCTTGGCGTAAAAACTGATCACTTTAAACTTGCCGTTCTTCTCATCAAGGAACACCGGCTTGATCAACTCACCGTTCAGTTGCTTCGGCTTCACCGCTTTGAAGTACTCATCAGATGCCAGGTTGATCAGCACCTCATCGCCTTGCTCGGCCATCGCTTCATTGAGTTTCTGCGTCAGTAAATCACCCCAGAAACCGTAGAGATCTTTCGCCGCCGGGTTGGCCAGCTTGATGCCCATTTCCAGACGATAAGGCTGCATCAAATCCAGTGGGCGCAGCACGCCGTATAAACCGGACAGCATGCGCAGGTGCTGCTGGGCAAAATCGAAATCTGCATCACTGAACGTTTCAGCCTGCAAACCGGTGTACACGTCGCCTTTAAACGCCAGAATTGCCTGTCGGGCATTTTCGAGCGTGAAGGGCGGCTGCCACTGGTTGAAGCGATCGGCATTCAGATGTGCCAGTTTGTCGCTGATGCTCATTAGTGAACTGATCTGCGCCGGTGAAAGATCGCGCGCAACATCGATCAGCTGTTGTGATTTTTCTAACAGTGTTGACTGCGTAAAGCGCTGTGTCGCCAGCGGGCTTTCAAAATCCAGTGTCTTCGCTGGCGAGATAACCATCAGCATCGTGTTTGTCCTTGTTGACCCGCCTGTTTACAGGGGATTGGTGGGAATTAAGTTGCGACGAGTGTAGCAAAAAAGCTGCACGGATCGGCAAATCGCTCCCATTTGTTAGCGCTATCGTAATGAGGCACTTCGTGATGTTGCGCACTGAATTGTGCGTGATATTATCCCAACAGCCTTTTACACCCTGACAGTCAACCTAAGAGAAAGAGAACCATGACGGACAAACTTACTTCCTTGCGTCAGCTGACTACTGTGGTCGCCGACACCGGTGATATCGCGGCGATGAAGCTTTATCAGCCGCAAGATGCGACCACCAACCCTTCTTTGATCCTCAACGCCGCTCAAATCCCTGAATACCGCAAACTGATTGACGAAGCCATTACCTGGGCACGTCAGCAGAGCAGCAACAAAGAAGAGCAGCTGGCACTGGTTTCTGACAAGCTGGCCGTCAACATTGGTCTGGAAATTCTGAAACTGATCCCAGGCCGTATCTCTACCGAAGTTGACGCTCGTCTCTCCTACGACACCGAAGCGAGCATCGCGAAGGCACGTAGCCTGATCAAGCTGTACAACGATGCTGGCATCAGCAACGACCGTATCCTGATCAAACTGGCCTCAACCTGGCAGGGCATCCGTGCTGCTGAGCAGCTGGAAAAAGAAGGCATCAACTGTAACCTGACTCTGTTGTTCTCCTTCGCACAGGCGCGTGCTTGTGCTGAAGCAGGCGTGTTCCTGATCTCGCCATTCGTAGGCCGTATCCTCGACTGGTACAAGCAGAACACCGATAAGAAAGAGTACGCTGCGCATGAAGATCCAGGCGTGGTGTCAGTGGCGGAAATCTACAACTATTACAAACAGCACGGTTATGAAACTGTGGTAATGGGTGCCAGCTTCCGTAACATCGGTGAAATCATCGAACTGGCCGGCTGTGACCGTCTGACCATCTCTCCGGGCCTGCTGAAAGAGCTGGCAGAGAGCGAAGGCGCGGTTGAGCGCAAGCTGAGCTATACCGGTGAAGTCAAAGCGCGCCCTGCGAAAATGACCGAAGCTGAGTTCTTCTGGCAGCACAACCAGGATCCAATGGCCGTGACCAAACTGGCTGAAGGTATCCGCAACTTTGCCATCGATCAGGGCAAACTTGAGAAGATGATCGCCGAACTGCTGTAAGGTGATTTGCCGTGGCGCCACCCGTCGCCACGGTTTTACGCTTTCCCCTCGCTTCCGCTTTGTATTATCCTTTTTGCATTCCCCTTCAATTGCCGCATTGCGGTCAACCACAGCGATAACTTAATGGATACTTTACGTATTGGATTAATTTCCGTTTCCGATCGTGCTGCTAATGGCATTTATCAGGATCAAGGCATTCCGGCGCTGGAAACCTGGCTCGCCGCCGCGCTGACTACCCCGTTTGAAATCGAAACCCGTTTAGTGCCCGATGAGCAGCCGATGATTGAACAGGCGATCTGCGAACTGGTCGATGAACTGTTCTGCAATCTGGTGTTGACCACCGGCGGAACCGGTCCTGCGCGCCGCGATGTGACGCCCGATGCCACTCTGGCAGTCGCCGATCGTGAGATGCCGGGTTTTGGCGAACAGATGCGTCAAATCAGCCTGCAGTTTGTGCCGACTGCGATCCTTTCGCGTCAGGTGGGGGTGATACGTAAACAGTCGCTGATCCTCAATCTGCCGGGCCAGCCCAAATCCATCAAAGAGACGCTGGAAGGGCTGAAAGCAGAAGATGGTGCAGTGAAAGTGCCAGGCATTTTTGCCGCCGTACCTTATTGTTTACAGTTACTGGAAGGGCCCTATGTGGAAACCGATCCCGAGGTGGTAGCAGCATTTCGCCCTAAAAGTGCAAGGCGTGAGACAAACGTCTGAAAATCGCCGTTTTCAGGCATAAAATCCAACGCCGCTGGTGTGGCGAAATATTGACGGTATAGTAACTCCAGCTTTACAACCATACTGACTTTGCCTCTGGATACCGCACGACTATGGATGCACACACAATGCGCCGTCTCAACGGCCAGGATTATAAAACCCTGTCGCTGGCCGCCCTCGGCGGGGCGCTGGAATTCTACGACTTCATCATCTTCGTTTTCTTCGCCACCGTAATTGGCGAGCTATTTTTCCCGCCGGATATCCCAGAGTGGTTGCGTCAGGTGCAGACCTTCGCGATTTTCGCCGCAGGTTATCTGGCGCGTCCTCTGGGCGGCATCATCATGGCGCACTTTGGTGACAAAGTTGGGCGCAAGAAGATGTTTAGTCTGAGCATTCTGTTAATGGCGTTACCCACGCTGGCAATGGGCGCACTGCCGACTTATGCCAGTATTGGCATCGCAGCGCCGATTTTGATGCTGCTGATGCGCGTGCTGCAGGGCGCCGCGATTGGTGGCGAAGTGCCGGGTGCGTGGGTCTTCGTGGCTGAACATGTGCCGGAAAAACGCATCGGTTTTGCCTGTGGCACGCTGACAGCAGGTTTAACGGCGGGCATTTTGCTGGGTTCGCTGGTGGCGACGGTGCTGAACACCACACTTTCACCGGCTGCAATTCGCGATCACGGCTGGCGCATTCCATTCTTCCTCGGTGGCCTGTTTGGTTTACTGGCGATGTATCTGCGCCGTTGGCTGCATGAAACGCCAGTGTTTAAGCAGATGCAGGAACGTAAAGCGTTATCCGATAAGCTCCCGTTGCAAACCATTTTGACCAGCCATAAACGCGGGATTGTGGTGTCGATGTTGGTCACCTGGCTGCTTTCGGCCTGCATTGTGGTGGTGATCCTGATGGCACCCACATTAATGCAGAAGCAGCATGCGATTCCCGCAGCGTTAAGTCTGCAGGCGAATAGCGTTGCTACCATCATGTTGCTGATTGGCTGCGTCGTCGCTGGCTGGCTGGTGGATCGCTTCGGCGCGGCATTAACGCTGATGGGCGGTTCGTTGCTGTTGGCCATCTTCAGCTGGAACTTCTTCCATCAACTGGGTGGCTCGCCTGAGATGCTGTTCGTCTGGTACGGCCTGGCGGGATTGAGCGTGGGCGTGGTGGGTGTGGTGCCCTTTGTAATGGTCAAAGCGTTCCCGGCGGCGGTGCGTTTCACCGGTATCTCATTTTCCTACAATGTGGCCTATGCGATTTTCGGCGGTCTGACACCGATCAGCGTGACGCTGATGATGCAACTCACGCCGATGGCGCCGGCCTGGTATGTGCTGGCGTTGGCGCTGATTGGCTTGCTGGTTGGCCTGTGGCTGCAGAGCGAAAAACAGCGATCGACGCTGCTCAATCAGGTGAATGTCTAACCTAAGGCGCGTAAGCGCCTTTTTCTTTTCCGCATTTTTTTAAAATTATTTTAGTTTTAACCCTTGATGCGCTCTGAAGCGGCCCCATTTACTTGTCATCGAGTGATGTCAGGCAGCAAAAAAAGCCTGTCACAGCAGTTGAAAAGGGTCAGTTTGACCACATATCTGCTAACAACGCTAATTGACAAAGAATTTAAGTGGGAGACGTTTAGATGGGTAAGATTATTGGTATTGACTTGGGTACAACCAACTCATGTGTTGCGGTTATGGATGGTGGTAAAGCACGTGTGCTTGAAAACGCCGAAGGCGATCGCACCACACCGTCAATCATTGCATATACACAAGATGGCGAAACTCTGGTCGGTCAGCCGGCTAAACGTCAGGCGGTGACTAACCCGCAGAACACCCTGTTCGCGATCAAGCGCCTGATTGGCCGTCGTTTCCAGGACGAAGAAGTGCAGCGTGATATCAAAATCATGCCTTACAAAATCATCGGTTCTGATAACGGTGACGCATGGTTGAACGTGAAAGACCAGAAAATGGCACCACCGCAGATCTCTGCTGAAGTGCTGAAAAAGATGAAGAAAACCGCGGAAGATTTCCTCGGTGAAGCGGTAACCGAAGCGGTTATCACTGTTCCAGCTTACTTCAACGATGCACAGCGTCAGGCAACCAAAGATGCCGGCCGTATCGCGGGTCTGGACGTAAAACGTATCATCAACGAACCTACCGCAGCCGCACTGGCTTACGGTCTGGATAAAGGTCAGGGCAACCGTACTATCGCGGTATATGACCTGGGTGGTGGTACTTTCGATATCTCTATCATCGAAATCGATGAAGTTGATGGCGAGAAAACCTTCGAAGTACTGGCGACCAACGGTGACACTCACCTCGGTGGTGAAGACTTTGATAGCCGTCTGATCAACTACTTAGTCGCGGAATTCAAGAAAGATCAGGGTATCGATCTGCATAACGATCCGCTGGCGATGCAGCGTCTGAAAGAAGCGGCTGAAAAAGCGAAGATTGAACTGTCTTCAGCGCAGCAGACCGACGTGAACCTGCCGTACATCACTGCAGATGCAACCGGTCCTAAGCACCTGAACATCAAAGTGACCCGTGCGAAGCTGGAATCACTGGTTGAAGATCTGGTGACCCGTTCTATCGAGCCACTGAAAGTTGCTCTGCAGGACGCTGGCCTGTCTGTTTCTGATATCAACGACGTAATCCTCGTCGGTGGTCAGACACGTATGCCAATGGTTCAGGCCAAAGTGACCGAGTTCTTTGGTAAAGAGCCACGTAAAGACGTGAACCCGGATGAAGCCGTTGCTGTAGGTGCTGCGGTTCAGGGTGGCGTGCTGGCAGGTGACGTGAAAGACGTTCTGCTGCTGGACGTGACTCCACTGTCACTGGGTATCGAAACCATGGGTGGCGTGATGACTGCGCTGATTAGCAAGAACACCACCATCCCAACCAAGCACAGCCAGGTGTTCTCAACCGCTGAAGATAACCAGTCTGCCGTGACCATTCACGTGCTGCAGGGTGAGCGTAAGCGTTCAGGTGATAATAAATCTCTGGGCCAGTTCAACCTCGACGGTATCCAGGCTGCACCGCGCGGTATGCCGCAGATCGAAGTGACCTTCGATATCGATGCCGATGGTATCCTGCACGTGTCTGCGAAAGACAAAAACAGCGGTAAAGAGCAGAAGATCACCATCAAAGCTTCTTCAGGTCTGAACGAAGAAGAGATCGAAAAAATGGTGCGTGACGCAGAAGCCAACGCCGAGTCTGACCGTAAGTTCGAAGAGCTGGTGCAGACGCGCAACCAGGGTGACCAGATTTCTCACAGCACCCGTAAGCAGTTGGACGAAGCCGGTGACAAACTGTCTGCTGAAGACAAAGCACCGATCGAATCTGCGCTGACCGAGCTGAACACTGCGCTGAAAGGCGAAGACAAAGCGGAAATCGAAGCCAAAATGCAGGCATTGATGGAAGTCTCAAGCAAACTGATGGAACTGGCACAGCAGCAGGGCCAGGCGGGCGCAGCAGATGCTGGCGACGCTTCAGCGAAGAAAGATGACGACGTTGTCGACGCTGAATTCGAAGAAGTTAAAGATAAAAAATAATTGCCCCTGACCGGGCGCGACGGCTGGCCTGACAGCCGTTGAAACCAGCACGGGCGTAGGAGATCTCTCCACGCCCGTGCGATCATGTTAAGGGCAGAACAAAATGGCTAAGAGTGATTTTTACGAGATCTTAGGCGTCTCTAAATCCGCAGATGAGCGTGAAATCAAAAAGGCCTATAAGCGCCTGGCGATGAAATACCATCCGGACCGTAACCCGGACAATAAAGAAGCCGAAGCTAAGTTTAAAGAGATTAAAGAAGCCTACGAAGTCCTGACCGATGCGCAGAAGCGTGCGGCCTATGACCAGTACGGCCATGCAGCCTTTGAACAGGGTGGCATGGGCGGTGGTGGATTCGGTGGCGGCGGCTTTGGCGGCGGCGGTGCTGACTTCAGCGATATCTTTGGCGACGTATTTGGCGATATCTTTGGTGGTGGACGCCGTCAGCGTGCTGCCCGTGGCGCCGATTTACGCTACAACATGGAGCTGTCGCTGGAAGAAGCGGTACGCGGCGTGACCAAAGAGATCCGCATTCCTACCCTGGAAGAGTGTGATGTCTGCCACGGCAGCGGGGCTAAAGCGGGTACGCAGCCACAGACCTGTTCAACCTGTCATGGTGCGGGTCAGGTGCAGATGCGCCAGGGCTTCTTCACCGTACAGCAGGCGTGTCCGACCTGTCACGGTCGTGGTTCGGTAATCAAAGATCCGTGCAACGCCTGTCATGGGCATGGTCGCGTTGAACGCCAGAAAACCTTGTCGGTGAAAATCCCGGCAGGCGTGGATACCGGCGATCGCATTCGTCTGAGCGGCGAAGGTGAAGCGGGTGAACACGGCGCGCCAGCGGGCGATCTGTACGTTCAGGTTTCGGTGAAGAAACACCCGATCTTCGAACGTGAAGATAACAACCTGTACTGTGAAGTGCCGATCAACTTCGCGATGGCGGCATTGGGTGGCGAGATCGAAGTGCCTACTCTTGATGGTCGCGTGAAGCTGAAAGTGCCGTCTGAAACGCAAACCGGCAAGCTGTTCCGCATGCGCGGTAAAGGTGTGAAGTCGGTGCGTGGCGGAGCCGTTGGCGATTTGCTGTGCCGTGTGGTAGTGGAAACGCCAGTTAGCCTCAACGACAAACAGAAAGCGTTGTTGCGTGAGCTGGAAGAGAGCTTTGGCGGCCCAACGGGTGAGAAAAACAGCCCGCGCTCTAAAAGCTTCTTCGATGGTGTGAAAAAGTTCTTTGACGATCTGACCCGCTAATCGGGTAAGTGGTTCACAATGAAGCGGAGAGGCGACTCTCCGCTTTTTTTATGGCTGTGATTTAATAGATCGTTATTACCGATCTATAAACGAGACATAAGCTGCTTTTAACGAGGTATTTACGCCGCTAAACTAGCCGCTAAAAATTGTCCTGCTCAGGAGGAGTTGTGAACAAACCCCGTAGTATTCGAAGCTTACTGAAGAGCTTTATCGCGAGTGATGCCAGCAACGGCATCGTGCTTATTATTGCCGCTGTTGCGGCAATGATCCTCGCCAACAGTGCAGAAACCGCGCAAGGTTATCAATCGTTCCTCGCTGAGCCGGTGCAAATTCGTTTTGGCGCACTGGATATCAGCAAAAACCTGTTGCTGTGGATCAATGATGCGTTGATGGCGTTGTTCTTCTTGTTAATCGGCCTTGAAGTGAAGCGTGAGCTGATGATTGGTGAATTAGCCAGTCGCGACCGTGCCATCTTCCCGGTGATTGCAGCGCTCGGTGGTATGGTGGTTCCCGGGCTGATCTTCTTCGGTTTCAATCATGCTGATGAAATCGCTCGCAACGGCTGGGCGATCCCAACTGCCACTGACATTGCCTTTGCTTTAGGTGTGCTGGCACTGCTCGGCAGCCGCGTACCTGCCGCACTGAAAGTGTTCCTGATGGCACTGGCGATTATTGATGATCTCGGCGCTATCGTGATCATCGCGCTGTTCTATACCAGCGATCTCTCGGTGCTGTCGCTGAGCGTCGCAGCTGGCGCTATCGTATTGCTGGCGATATTGAACCGCTGCGGTGTGCGTAACATTGCGATTTACATGCTGGTGGGCGTGGTGCTGTGGACCGCTGTGCTTAAATCCGGCGTGCATGCCACGCTGGCAGGGGTGATCGTGGGCTTCTTCGTGCCGCTGGAAGAGAAGGATGGCCATTCGCCTGCAGAACATTTGGCACACGGTTTGATGCCCTGGGTGAACTGGCTGATTCTGCCGCTGTTCGCTTTCGCTAACGCCGGTATCTCTTTAAGTGGCATTACCTTTGGCGACGTGCTGTCACCGGAGCCACTGGGCATTATCCTCGGCCTGTTGATCGGTAAACCGCTGGGCATCACGTTGTTCTGCTGGCTGGCAGTGAAGTGGCGACTGGCGGTGTTGCCGAACGGCACCACAATACGCGATATCATGGCGATCGGTGTACTGTGTGGTATTGGCTTCACCATGTCGATCTTCATTAGTTCACTGGCCTTTGACGCCGCACATGAGCAGTTGGTGACCTTCTCGAAACTCGGTATCCTCAGTGGCTCGCTGCTGTCGGCAGTAATTGGTTACACGCTGCTGCGTATCAAACTGCGATAAACAGGGAAGGAGGCGTAAGCCTCCTTTTTTTATAATGAATCAGCTCAATTTCAATCATCTCTATTATTTCTGGCAGGTGTGCAAAACCGGCTCCGTGGTACGCGCCGCTGATGTCCTGTGCCTGACGCCCCAAACGGTGACGGGTCAGATTAAGGCACTGGAAGAGCAATTGGGTGGCGCGCTGTTTCGTCGGCAGGGACGTGGTTTAGTGCCTAATGAACTCGGACAATTGGTGTTTCGCTACGCCGATCGCATGTTCATGCTCAGCCAGGAGATGCTGGATATCGTTAACTATCGCAAAGAGTCGCATCTGTTGTTCGACGTGGGTGTGGCGGATGCATTATCGAAGCCACTGGTGAGCAAAGTGCTGGAAGCGGCCGTGGTGTCTGAGGAGAAAATTCATCTGCGCTGTTTCGAGTCAACGCACGAGATGTTGCTGGAGCAACTGAGCCAGCACAAGCTCGACATGATTGTCTCGGATTGCCCAATCGACTCCACTCAGCAGGAAGGTTTGTTCTCAGTGAAACTCGGCGAATGCCCAGTCAGTTTCTGGTGCAATGCACCGCTGCCCGATCGTCCTTTCCCGGCATGTTTAGAGCAGCGTCGCCTGCTCATTCCCGGGCGTCGCTCGATGCTCGGCCGTAAGTTGCTGAACTGGATTCACAGCCAGGGGTTGCAGGTGGATATTCTGGGTGAGTTTGATGATGCGGCTTTGATGAAGGCCTTTGGTGCGCAGAACAATGCGATTTTTGTCGCGCCGACACTCTATGGCGCTGAGATCTATCGCGATGATACGATCCGTGAAATAGGGCGCCTGGAGGCGGTCATGGAGGAGTATCACGTGATCTTTGCCGAGCGTATGATTCAACATCCGGCGGTGCAACGCATCTGCAATCGTGATTTCAGCGCACTCTTTAATGCTAAATCGCAGGCATAAAAAAACCGGCTAAGCGCCGGTTCTTTCGACAAAGCGATAACCTAACAGGCGATTAAGCCAGTTTGGTGATCTGTGCAGCCAGGTTTGCTTTATGGCGTGCAGCTTTGTTTTTGTGGATCAGACCTTTAGCAGCCTGACGGTCCACGATTGGTTGCATTTCGTTGAATGCGTTCTGCGCAGCAGCTTTGTCGCCTGTTGCGATAGCCGCGTATACTTTCTTGATGAAAGTACGCATCATTGAACGGTTGCTTGCGTTATGCTTGCGACGTTTCTCAGATGTTACGGCGCGTTTCTTAGCTGATTTGATATTAGCCAAGGTCCAACTCCCAAATGTGATCTATATGGACAAATCAAAGGCCGAGGACTATGCCTTTTGCGCCTTCTTTTGTCAATGGATTTGTGCAAATAAGCGTCGTTTTAGCAACGGCGCTTGATTACGTAATTGATGGCGCAGGATTCTACCAGCAACACGTCGCTGAATACAGTATTTCGCATTAAAAATCTTCATTACCTGCCTGAGCAATGGGTTGCGTGCGCATTAAGCCGCACCATACGCAGGAAAGGCACGCAGACGGGTTAACCTGAAGGCCATTCAAGGGTATAATCCGCCGATTTCCACCGGTTTGAGTCAGCCATGAAGTTTATCCGCGGTATTTATAATCTGAAAGAGCAGCATCGCGGCTGCGTCCTGACCATTGGCAATTTTGACGGCGTACATCGCGGCCACCAGGCATTGATGGCGGAGTTGATTGCTGAAGGACGTCAACGCAATCTGCCGGTGGTGGTGATGCTGTTTGAACCGCAACCACTTGAATTGTTTGCCGGTGACAAAGCCCCGGCACGCCTGACTCGTTTGCGCGAGAAGCTGAAGTATCTCGAGCTGGCGGGTGTTGATGCGGTGCTCTGCGTCCGCTTTGATCGCCGTTTTGCGGCACACTCCGCACAAAGTTTTATCGCAGAACTGCTGGTCGATAAACTCAACGTGAAGTTTCTCGCAGTGGGTGATGATTTCCGCTTTGGCGCTGGTCGCCAGGGAGATTTCCTGTTATTACAGAAAGCCGGTGTCGAGTATGGCTTCGACGTCATCAGCACCCAGACCTATTGTGATGGCGGTGCGCGTATCAGTAGCACGGCGGTACGTCAGGCACTGGCACAGGATGATTTTGCGCAGGCGGAAGCGCTGCTGGGCCATCCATTCAGCATTTCAGGGCGCGTGGTGCACGGTGATGCACTGGGGCGCACCATTGGTTTCCCCACCGCTAACATTCCATTACGCCGCACAGTAACGCCGGTGAAAGGGGTGTTTGCGGTAGAAGTGTTAGGCCTGGGCGACAAGCCCATCGCTGGCGTGGCCAACATTGGCACACGTCCGACGGTAAAAGGTCTGCGTCAGCAGCTTGAAGTTCATCTGCTTGACACACATATGAATCTTTATGGCCACCACATTGAGGTGGTGCTGAAACAGAAGATTCGCGACGAACAGCGTTTCGCTTCGCTGGACGCGTTGAAAGAACAAATTGCGAAAGATGTGGTGACGGCCCGCCAATTTTTTGGGCTTAACGCACCGGCTTAATGACCGAAATACGGAACCGAGAATCTGATGAGTGACTATAAATCTACCCTGAATTTGCCGGAAACGGGGTTCCCGATGCGTGGCGATCTGGCCAAACGCGAACCGGGAATGCTGCAACGTTGGACTGATGACAACCTGTACGGTATCATCCGCGAAGCCAAAAAAGGGAAAAAAACCTTTATTTTGCATGATGGCCCTCCTTACGCGAACGGCAGCATTCATATTGGTCACTCCGTTAACAAGATTCTGAAAGACATTATCGTTAAGTCGAAAGGCATGGCGGGCTATGACTCGCCGTATGTGCCGGGTTGGGACTGCCATGGTTTGCCTATCGAGCACAAAGTTGAGCAGATGATCGGTAAGCCAGGCGAGAAAGTCTCCGCCGCGGAATTCCGTGCCGCCTGCCGCAACTACGCTGCTGAACAGGTTGAAGGCCAGAAGAAAGACTTCATCCGTCTCGGCGTGCTGGGCGACTGGGATCGTCCCTACCTGACCATGGACTTCAAAACCGAAGCCAACATCATTCGTGCGCTGAGTAAAATCATTGGCAACGGCCACCTGCACAAAGGCGCGAAGCCGGTGCACTGGTGCATGGATTGCCGCTCGGCGCTGGCTGAAGCGGAAGTGGAGTACTACGACAAAACCTCCCCATCTATCGACGTGATGTTTAACGCCGTCGATGCCGATGCGGTGCGCGCGAAGTTTGGCGTTGCCGCCTCTGAAGGCCCGGTTTCTCTGGTGATCTGGACCACTACCCCGTGGACCATGCCGGCCAACCGCGGTATCTCACTGCATCCTGAGTTCGAATACCAGTTGCTGCAAATCGAAGGCCGCAGCTTGATCCTCGCCAAAGAGATGGTTGAGGGTGTGATGAAGCGCGCGGGCATCACTGAGTGGAAAGTACTGGGCGAATGCAACGGTGCGGCACTTGAGCTGCAGCTGTTCCAGCACCCGTTCCTTGAGCAGATCCAATCCAAAGTCGTATTGGGCGAGCACGTTACGCTGGAAGCGGGTACCGGTGCAGTGCATACCGCACCTGGCCACGGCCCAGATGACTATGTGATCGGCCAGAAATACGGTCTGGAAACCGCTAACCCGGTCGGCCCGGATGGCGCGTACCTGCCAGGCACCTATCCAACGCTGGACGGCGTGAATGTCTTTAAAGCCAACGACATGATCGTTGAGCTGCTGAAAGAGAAAGGCGCACTGCTGCACGTTGAGAAACTGCTGCACAGCTATCCACACTGCTGGCGTCACAAAACCCCGATCATCTTCCGTGCCACCCCGCAGTGGTTCATCAGCATGGATCAGAAAGGCCTGCGTGCGCAGTCGCTGAAAGAGATCAAAGGCGTGCAGTGGATCCCGGATTGGGGCCAGGCGCGTATCGAAGCGATGGTGGCGAACCGCCCAGACTGGTGTATCTCACGTCAGCGTACCTGGGGCGTGCCGATGGCGCTGTTCGTGCATAAAGAGACCGAGCAGCTGCACCCGGATACGCTGGAGCTGATGGAGAAAGTCGCGAAGTGCGTTGAGCAGGATGGCATTCAGGCATGGTGGGATCTCGATCCGCGCGATCTGATGGGCGATGACGCTGATCACTATGTCAAAGTGCCAGATACGCTGGATGTGTGGTTCGATTCAGGATCAACCAGCTACTCTGTGGTCGATGCGCGCCCAGAATTTGGTGGCCATGCGCCGGATATGTATCTGGAAGGTTCAGATCAGCATCGTGGCTGGTTCATGTCTTCGCTGATGATCTCGACGGCGATGAAAGGCAAAGCGCCTTACCGTCAGGTACTGACGCACGGTTTCACCGTGGACGGTCAGGGCCGCAAAATGTCGAAATCCATCGGTAACACCGTGGCTCCGCAGGATGTGATGGACAAACTGGGTGCGGATATCTTGCGTCTGTGGGTCGCCTCAACGGATTACTCCGGTGAAATGGCGGTGTCCGATGAGATCCTGAAACGTGCAGCGGACAGCTATCGCCGTATCCGTAACACCGCGCGTTTCCTGCTGGCTAACCTCGCGGGCTTCAACCCGGCGACCGATTGCGTGAAACCCGAAGAGATGGTGGTGGTAGATCGCTGGGCGGTTGGCCGTGCGCTGGCTGCACAGCAGGACATCGTCCAGTCTTACGAGAACTACGATTTCCATGAAGTAGTGCAGCGTCTGATGCACTTCTGCTCCATCGAAATGGGCTCGTTCTATCTTGATGTGATTAAAGATCGTCAGTACACCGCGAAAGGTGACAGCCTGGCGCGTCGCAGTTGCCAGACCGCGCTGTGGCACATTGTTGAAGCGCTGGTGCGCTGGATGGCGCCAATCATGTCCTTCACTGCTGATGAAATCTGGGGCTACCTGCCGGGTGAACGTGCTAAATACGTATTCACCGAAGAGTGGTATGAAGGCCTGTTTGGTCTGGCAGATAACGAAGCACTGAACGACGCTTATTGGGATGAGCTGCTGAAAGTGCGCGGCGAAGTCAACAAAGTGATCGAGCAGGCGCGTAGCGATAAACGTATCGGTGGCGCACTGGAAGCCACAGTAACGCTTTACGCGGATGCTGAACTGGCCGCTAAACTGCAGGCGCTGGGCGATGAGCTGCGTTTTGTCCTGCTGACTTCCGGCGCGACGGTGGCGGATTACGCCACTGCCAGCGATGAAGCGCAGCAAAGCGAAGTACTGAAAGGTCTGAAAATCGCACTGCATAAAGCAGAAGGCGAGAAATGTCCGCGTTGCTGGCATTACACTACTGACGTTGGCCAGAATCCGGAGCATGCTGCGGTCTGTGGACGTTGTTACACCAACGTAGCCGGCAACGGTGAAGTGCGGAAATTTGCCTGATGAGTAAACTCTGCTCTACCGGATTGCGCTGGTTGTGGCTGGTGCTGGTGGTGATCGTGGTCGATTTCGCCAGCAAGCAGTGGATCATGAATAACATGATGCTGCATGAAACTCAGCCGCTGATACCGTTCCTGAATCTGTTCTACGCGCACAACTATGGCGCGGCGTTCAGCTTCCTGGCGGATAAAGGTGGCTGGCAGCGTTGGTTCTTTGCCGGCATCGCGATTGCGATTGTGGTCGCGCTGGTGGTGATGATGTATCGCAACCGTGCAAGTCACAAATTAACCAATATTGCCTACGCGCTGATTATCGGCGGGGCGTTGGGTAACCTGTTTGACCGTGCATATCACGGCTTCGTGGTGGATTTCATCGACTTCTACGTTGGTGACTGGCATTTCGCCACCTTCAACATCGCTGACTGCGGTATCTGTATTGGTGCGGCGTTGGTGGTGCTGGAAGGATTCCTCACGCCGAAAGACAAACAGGTCAAAGAGAAAGGGTAACAAATGACTGAGTCCGTACAGCGCGATAGCGCGTTGCTGGTGCATTTCACGCTGAAGCTGGAAGATGGCTCAACAGCGGAATCAACACGCGCCAACGGCAAACCAGCGCTGTTCCGTCTGGGAGATGGCAGCTTGTCTGGTGCATTGGAACAGGAACTGTTAGGGCGTAAAGTCGGCGATAAGCATGCCTTTACGCTGGCACCGGAAGATGCCTTTGGTGGCACCAGTCCGGACCTGGTTCAGTACTTTTCGCGCCGTGACTTTAAAGATGCTGGCGAACCGGAAGTCGGTTCCATCATGCTGTTCAGCGGCAGAGGTGGTAGCGAGATGCCGGGTGTGATCCGTGAAATTTCCGGTGACTCGATCACCGTTGATTTCAACCACCCGTTAGCCGGTCAGCGCATTCAGTTTGAAATTGAAGTGCTGGAGATCGATCCGGTACTGGAGGCCAGCGATGCAAATCCTGTTAGCTAACCCTCGCGGTTTCTGTGCAGGCGTGGATCGCGCCATCAGTATTGTAGAGCGCGCGCTGGAGATGTACGGTGCACCGATCTACGTGCGTCACGAAGTGGTACATAACCGCTACGTGGTGAGCAGCTTGCGCGATCGGGGAGCGATCTTCATTGAAGAGATCAGCGAAGTGCCGGACGATGCCATCCTGATCTTCTCTGCTCACGGCGTTTCTCAGGCGGTGCGGGCGGAAGCGAAAGCGCGCAATCTCACGATGCTGTTTGACGCCACTTGTCCGCTGGTGACCAAGGTACATATGGAAGTGGCGCGCGCCAGCCGTAAAGGTGTGGAAGCCATTCTGATTGGTCATGCCGGACACCCTGAAGTGGAAGGCACCATGGGGCAGTACAACAACCCCAACGGTGGCATGTATTTGGTGGAGTCACCGGAAGATGTGTTCAAGCTGAGCGTTAAGGACGAAGGCAATCTGTGCTTCATGACGCAGACAACTTTATCGGTTGATGATACGTCAGATGTGATTGATGCACTGCGTCAGCGCTTCCCGGCAATTATTGGCCCACGCAAAGATGATATCTGTTACGCCACGACTAACCGCCAGGAAGCCGTGCGTGTTCTGGCGCGTGATGCGGAAGTGGTGCTGGTGGTGGGCTCGAAAAACTCCTCTAACTCCAACCGTCTGGCCGAACTGGCACAGCGTGCGGGGAAACTGGCGAAGCTGATCGATTCAGCAGATGACATTCAGGAAGAGTGGGTTAAAGGCAAGCAGATCATCGGTGTGACGGCGGGTGCCTCGGCACCGGATATTCTGGTGCAGCAGGTGATTCAGCGCTTGAAAGAGTATGGTGGCGAAGCCGCGATTGAGCTGATTGGCCGCGAAGAGAACATTGTGTTTGAAGTGCCGAAAGAGTTGCGTGTCGAAGTGCGCAACGTCCAGTAAGCGTTTGCTATCGAAACAGAATCAGGCCGACATCGTTCGGCCTTTTCTTTATCTGTCGTCGCCAAATAGACCACTTCCAGCAGGTGGGATTGCTTTTACTGATAATGTTTGGCGGCTGGCATAAAATTCTTATTATCCCTTTTTTATTGTGGCGTGACGGTTATCTGACCGTTAACCTGTTTACGCTTTGCATGCATAGATTTGTATCAGGAATGAATAATTATGAGTGATATCCGCATTGCTATCGTTGGTGCGCCAGGCCGCATGGGACGCAATTTAATTCAGGCCGTGCAGCAAGCGGAAGGGGTTGCGCTGGGCGCAGCGCTGGCACGTAGCGGTTCTTCACTGCTGGGAGCTGACGCAGGTGAACTGGCTGGCATTGGTAAAACCGGTATTGCCGTTACCGATGATTTGCTGAAAGTGGTCGATGATTTTGATGTGCTGATCGACTTTACTCGCCCGGAAGGCACGCTGGAATATCTGGCGTTCTGCCGCCAGCATCATAAAGCGATGGTGATCGGCACCACCGGTTTTGATGAAGCGGGCAAAGAAGCGATTTGCGCCGCTGCGGAAGAGATCGGCATTGTGTTTGCCGCCAACTTTAGCGTGGGCGTGAACCTGGTGCTGAACCTGCTGCAGCAGGCAGCCAAAGTGATGGGTGACTACGCGGATATTGAAATCGTGGAAGCACACCACCGTCATAAAGTTGATGCACCATCAGGTACCGCGTTAGCGATGGGCGAAGCGATTGCCGATGCCATGAACTGGAAATTAGACGAGCACGCGGTTTACGCACGCGAAGGCCATACCGGCGAGCGTCAAGCACAGACCATCGGTTTTGCTACCGTGCGCGCGGGCGACATCGTCGGTGAGCATACTGCGATGTTTGCTGATATTGGCGAGCGTGTAGAGATTACCCATAAGGCTTCCAGCCGCATGACCTTTGCTAATGGCGCAGTTAAGGCGGCAAATTGGTTGAAGAACAAGAAATCTGGCCTCTATGATATGCGGGATGTGCTGGATTTATCGATGTTGTGAGTGTTGTGAACCATCGTGATGTGGTTATTTCAATCGGTAAGATGATGATTGAATAGGGCAATGTGATCATTGCCCTTTATTTTACTTATTAAAATGATGTCTTAATTGTATTTTTGTCTTTTGATGTCTATTTTTCAATGTTTAGTTCTATCGGGAGGTCAGTAAGATGCGATTTTTGACCATTTGGTCAAAAATTTATGCGCGGTAGCACGTGTTTGCGATTATTGCCGCTTAGCAACCGTTTATTTTCCTCACTTATCTCACTCTTTTATCGCCTTTCTCGCTTTTTAACATTCAAAAGCCTTAAAAATACAAAAAAATAGCCACTCAGGGTAGACAAGCTGAAGGTCGATCATTAGAATGCGCGCAATTTGCCAAAATTCGAGCATTCAGGCGGATTTTGCATTGATTCGGACATGTATTTTGAATTAATATGCAAATATTGTGACTGTTTATTCCCTGGAGGATGTTTTGATTAAGTCAGCGCTCTTGGTTCTGGAAGACGGAACCCAATTCCACGGTCGGGCCATCGGGGCAACGGGGTCGGCAGTGGGGGAAGTCGTTTTCAACACGTCAATGACTGGTTATCAAGAAATCCTCACTGATCCTTCCTATTCCCGCCAAATCGTTACCCTCACTTATCCCCATATCGGCAATGTTGGCGTTAATGCCGCCGATGAAGAATCCAGCCAAATCCATGCTCAAGGCCTCGTTATTCGCGACCTGCCGCTGATCACCAGCAACTTCCGTAGTGAAGAAAGCCTGTCAGCTTACTTGCAACGCAATAACATTGTCGGCATCGCCGATATCGACACGCGCAAACTGACCCGTTTGCTACGCGAGAAGGGCGCTCAGAGCGGCTGCATTATCGCGGGTGATAATCCGGATGCGGCACTGGCGCTGCAAAAAGCGCAGGCCTTCCCGGGCTTGAAAGGCATGGACCTGGCGAAAGAAGTGACCACGGCGGAAACTTACGCGTGGCAGCAGGGTAGCTGGACACTGGAAGGGGATTTGCCTGAGCAGAAAACGGCTGCAGAGCTGCCATTCCACGTTGTCGCCTATGACTTCGGCGCTAAGCGCAACATCCTGCGCATGCTGGTGGATCGCGGTTGCCGTTTGACGGTTGTCCCGGCAAAGACCAGCGCAGAAGAGGTGCTGGCACTCAATCCAGACGGCATTTTCCTGTCGAACGGTCCTGGTGACCCGGAGCCTTGCGATTACGCCATCAACGCCATTCAGGCCTTCCTGAAAACTGATATTCCGGTGTTTGGTATTTGCCTCGGCCATCAGCTGCTGGCGCTGGCAAGCGGTGCAAAAACCGTGAAGATGAAACTCGGTCACCACGGCGGCAACCACCCGGTCAAAGATCTCGACAACAATGTGGTGATGATTACCGCGCAGAACCACGGTTTCGCGGTTGATGACAGCCAGCTGCCAGCGAATCTGCGTGTCACGCATGTGTCGCTGTTCGACCAGACGGTGCAAGGTATTCACCGCACAGATAAACCGGCCTTCAGCTTCCAGGGACATCCTGAAGCGAGCCCAGGCCCGCACGATGCGGCGCCGCTGTTCGATCACTTTATCGAACTGATCGAAGCTTACCGTTCTAACGCGAAGTAATCAGGAGCCCACGATGCCAAAACGTACAGACATAAAATCCATCCTGATCCTTGGCGCTGGCCCGATCGTTATCGGCCAGGCATGTGAATTTGACTACTCCGGTGCACAGGCGTGTAAAGCGCTGCGTGAAGAGGGTTACCGCGTCATTCTGGTCAACTCCAACCCGGCCACCATCATGACCGACCCGGAAATGGCCGATGCGACCTATATTGAGCCGATTCACTGGGAAGTAGTACGTAAGATCATCGAAAAAGAGCGCCCGGATGCGGTCCTGCCGACCATGGGTGGCCAGACTGCACTGAACTGTGCGCTGGAGCTGGAGCGTCAGGGTGTGCTGGCTGAGTTCGGCGTCACCATGATCGGTGCGACCGCGGATGCCATCGATAAAGCTGAAGACCGCCGCCGTTTCGACGTGGCGATGAAAAGCATCGGCCTCGGCACCGCGCGTTCCGGTATCGCGCATACCATGGAAGAAGCACTGGCCGTGGCCGAAGATGTTGGCTTCCCGTGTATCATTCGTCCTTCCTTTACCATGGGCGGCACCGGTGGCGGTATCGCTTACAATCGCGAAGAGTTCGAAGAGATTTGCGAGCGTGGCCTGGATCTTTCCCCTACCAATGAGCTGCTGATTGATGAGTCGCTGATTGGCTGGAAAGAGTACGAGATGGAAGTGGTGCGTGATAAAAACGACAACTGCATCATCGTCTGCTCAATCGAAAACTTCGATGCGATGGGTATCCACACCGGCGACTCGATCACCGTGGCACCGGCGCAAACCCTGACGGATAAAGAATACCAAATCATGCGTAACGCCTCGCTGGCGGTACTGCGTGAAATCGGTGTGGAAACCGGTGGTTCTAACGTGCAGTTCTCGGTTAACCCAAAAGACGGCCGTCTTGTGGTTATCGAAATGAACCCGCGCGTGTCGCGCTCGTCGGCGCTGGCTTCCAAAGCGACCGGTTTCCCGATTGCAAAAGTCGCCGCGAAACTGGCGGTGGGCTTCACTCTCGATGAGCTGATGAATGACATCACCGGCGGTCGTACGCCGGCGTCGTTTGAGCCGTCAATCGACTACGTTGTGACCAAGATTCCTCGCTTCAACTTCGAGAAGTTCGCTGGTGCCAATGACCGCCTGACCACGCAGATGAAATCTGTGGGTGAAGTGATGGCGATTGGCCGCACCTTCCAGGAATCAATGCAGAAAGCGCTGCGCGGTCTGGAAGTGGGGGCAAACGGCTTCGACCCGAAAGTGGATCTGGATGATGCCGAAGCCCTGACCCGCATCCGCCGTGAGCTGAAAGATGCCGGTTCTGACCGTATCTGGTACATTGCGGATGCGTTCCGTGCCGGGATGTCGGTGGATGGCGTGTTCAACCTGACTAACATTGACCGCTGGTTCCTGGTGCAAATCGAAGAGCTGGTACGTCTGGAAGAGAAGGTTGCGCGTGAAGGTGTCAACTCACTGAATGCTGATTTCCTGCGTGCACTGAAGCGCAAAGGCTTTGCTGACGTGCGTCTGGCAAACCTGGCGGGCGTGGCAGAGAGCGAAATTCGCAAACTGCGTCAGCAGTTCAACCTGCACCCAGTCTACAAACGCGTAGACACCTGTGCGGCAGAATTCTCCACCGATACCGCTTATATGTACTCCACTTATGAAGAAGAGTGCGAGGCCAATCCAAACCAGGATCGTGACAAAATCATGATTTTGGGCGGCGGTCCAAACCGTATCGGTCAGGGTATCGAGTTCGATTACTGCTGCGTACATGCGGCACTGGCGCTGCGCGACGACGGTTACGAAACCATTATGGTGAACTGTAACCCGGAAACCGTATCGACTGACTACGACACCTCCGACCGTTTGTACTTCGAACCGGTGACGCTGGAAGACGTGCTGGAAATCGTGCGCATCGAGAAGCCTAAAGGCGTCATCGTGCAGTATGGCGGCCAGACCCCGCTGAAGCTGGCTCGTGCGCTGGAAGCAGCAGGTGTGCCCGTGATAGGTACCAGCCCAGATGCGATTGACCGTGCTGAAGACCGTGAACGTTTCCAGCAGGCGGTTGATCGCCTGAGCCTGAAGCAACCGGCTAACGCCACCGTGGCTACGCTGGAGCAAGCTGTTGAGAAAGCGGCAGGTATCGGTTATCCGTTGGTGGTACGTCCTTCCTATGTGCTGGGCGGTCGTGCAATGGAAATCGTTTATGATGAAATCGACCTGAAGCGTTACTTCCAGACCGCGGTTTCGGTTTCCAATGATGCGCCGGTTCTGCTGGACCGCTTCCTGGATGATGCAGTGGAAGTCGACGTGGATGCGATTTGCGACGGTGAACGTGTGCTGATTGGCGGCATCATGGAGCACATCGAACAAGCCGGCGTTCACTCAGGTGACTCCGCTTGTTCACTGCCGGCTTATACGCTGAGCACTGAAATCCAGAACGTGATGCGTCAACAGGTCGAGAAACTGGCTTTCGAGCTGAACGTACGCGGTTTGATGAACGTGCAGTTTGCAGTGAAGGACAACGAGGTTTACCTGATTGAGGTGAACCCACGTGCGGCGCGTACCGTGCCATTCGTGTCTAAAGCGACCGGCGTACCTTTAGCGAAAGTGGCTGCGCGCGTGATGGCAGGTAAAACCCTGGCTGAGCAGGGCGTCACGAAAGAAATCATTCCACCGTATTATTCGGTGAAAGAAGTGGTGCTACCGTTCAACAAGTTCCCGGGTGTTGACCCGATTCTTGGTCCAGAGATGCGTTCTACCGGCGAAGTGATGGGTGTCGGTCGTACCTTTGCGGAAGCGTTCGCCAAAGCGATGCTGGGTGCGCAGAGCAACATGAAGAAAACCGGTCGTGCGTTACTGTCTGTGCGCGAAGGCGATAAGAAACGTATCGTTGACCTGGCGGCGAAGCTGCAGAAGTTTGGCTTCGAGTTGGACGCCACACACGGCACCGCTGTGGTGCTGGGTGAAGCCGGTATCAACCCACGTCTGGTTAACAAGGTGCATGAAGGTCGTCCACACATTCAGGACCGTCTGAAGAATGGCGAATACACCTACATCGTCAATACCACCGCAGGTCGTCAGGCGATTGAAGATTCCAAACTGATTCGCCGCAGTGCACTGCAATATAAAGTGCATTATGACACCACGCTGAATGGTGGATTTGCTACCGCGATGGCGTTGAATGCAGATCCGACAGAGAAAGTGATTTCAGTGCAGGAAATGCATGCGCAAATCAAAGGTTAATCAATAAGTTGACCGACTGAAAACGGCTCCTTTGGGAGCCGTTTTTTTTCGCCTGTTTATCATTGATTGAATAAGGTTATGTGTGAAAAATATATTGATTTGACATAGTTTTTATCAGTTGATGCGGTACTGGTTACATGTCGGATTATTCGCACAAATTTATAAATACGATTCCGGTAAGCGCACCTTACTATCTCGGACGCTCATTAATAGAGCGCTCACCTTAACTGGGATATAAAAAATGAAAATGCGTGCTTTCACCCTCAGCGCAGTGGCTGCGTTATTAGTTGCTGCGCCTCTCGCCAGCCAGGCGGAAATTACCCTGCTGAAGCAGGATCCGCAGACAGGCGATCCACTTAGTCGTCTTGATTTCAAAGTCGGCGGCAGTATTCGTCCTCAGTTCCAGCATCAGGCTGGCGTCAGTGACCAATCGTACAAGCGTAACGGCTACGATGGTGGTTCACGTTTCCGTTTTTCCGCGGATTACTACCTGTTTGATGACATCAGCTGGGTCAGCTACTACGAGCTGGGCGTGAACTTCCCGGCCTGGTGGGGTTGGGATAACCACTATGCCGATGGCCAGAACAACACCACGCGTCGTCAGCTGTACACGGGTCTGAAGAGCAAAACCTGGGGTCAGTTGACCTTTGGTCAGCAGAACAGTGTTTACTATGATGTGGTCGGTGCGAAGACCGATATCTGGGACTACGACATGCTGGCTCAGGCACCGGGCAACGGTATCAACGGTGACTACGACGGTTCATACCGTTCACGTAAGATGCTGAAGTACAAAAACACCTTCGGCGACGTTGATGTTTATGCTTCATACCTGTTTGAAGATAACAACTACCTGCCAGGCAACGGCCTGCGTTACAAGCGTAAAGGCGGCGGCTCACTGGGTGTGAACTATCACATCACCAAAGATCTGGCATGGGGCACGGCATGGAACTACACCCGTGCAGATATCCATAACCCAGGCACCGGTGAAAGCAAAGACTATGACCAGAACATCTACGGTACCGCGCTGAGCTGGACCCCGGATAACTGGACGCTGTCTGCAGGTGCAGGCTGGTATCAGAACTTCTCACCAACCAAGAAGAACACCGTTAACAACTACTTCGCCGATGATGCGTGGGGCGTGGAGTACTTTGCTGGCTACAAATTCGCTATCAATCAGTACGCGGTCAAGTCTATTCAGCCTTACTTCATGGGCGACCGTCTGGAGTTCGTCAATGGACGTAACTACAAGCGTATCGACAATGGCGTCGGTATCAGCACTAAACTGGATTACGGCTTCCAGGTGGACTACGAATACGTGATCACCTCAAGCACCGACAAATCACTGGGTAACATGAACCTGGTGCGTCTGCGCTACGATTTCTAATTGGCGTGACTACGGCTCCTGCGGGAGCCGTTTTCCTTTGTCGCAGACAGTGCGGTTTTCTTTACACTCCATCACGTCAAAGCCTCATTTCACCCTGAATTGTAGCGTTCCGCTGGACTAATCTGGCGTCTATTTCCATGTATGGTGGGAAAGTCGGTGTAAAACTCTGTCCAATAACAAAAATGCGGTCGCATAGGAGCTTTACGCAAATAGCGGGGGCGGCCTATCGACGAAACTTTCGCCTTTACGTATGATGGCGCCAATTTTTTTCCTGTAGGTCTTTTAACATGATTAGTCTGATCGCAGCACTGGCAGCCGATCGCATTATTGGTATGGAAAACGCCATGCCCTGGAACCTGCCTGCTGATTTGGCGTGGTTTAAACGTAATACGCTGAATAAACCGGTGATTATGGGGCGTCTGACCTTTGAATCAATCGGCCGCCCGCTACCGGGACGTTTGAATATCGTGGTGAGCAGCCAGCCGGGCACCCATGAAGGCGTGACCTGGGTGACTTCGCTGGACGAAGCGGTGAAAGCGGCGGGCGACGTAGAAGAGATGATGGTGATTGGTGGCGGTCGTGTTTACGAACAGATGCTGGCCCGTGCCGATCGTTTGTACCTGACGCACATTGATGCCGAAGTGGAAGGCGATACCCAATTCCCGGATTACGAGCCGGATGAGTGGCAGTCGACCTTTAGCGAGTTCCATGACGCCGATGCGCAGAACTCGCACAGTTATTGCTTTGAGATTTTAGATCGCCGTTGATGCTGGTCCCGGTGCGTATCAGTGCGTCACCTACGAAAATCGTGCCATTTCGTCGTAGTGTCGCCATTTATGGCAACCGGGAAATCTCAGCATCATCGTTTATGACGAACGAAAAAAGCCCCGCTCAATTTGCGGGGCTTTTTGTTTATGACATGTGGCTCAGTGGCCATTTGGACGGGCTTTTATTAATGCATGTCGCTCAACGGCGGATGGGCGCTGGCAGCACTCTCTGCCATCGCCTTTTCACGGTTAGAAGCCTGCACATAATAGCGTTGCGATTCCCAGTGCAGCAGCGTCAGCGTGCCGCCCCAGCAGCAACCGGTATCCAGGCCGACAATGTGTTCAGGCGTCCCCTTGCCCTCCAGTGAAGCCCAGTGACCAAACACCTGCGTGTAGTCACTGCCGATCTTGCCGGGAACAAGGAACCAGGGTTTCAGCGGCGGTGGAGCAGAGTTGGGGGCTTCTTTGCAGATCATATCCAACTGACCGTTGGGGAAGCAGAAGCGCATACGCGTCAGGGCATTGGTACTGAAGCGCAGACGCGCCAAGCCGCTCAATTCCGGCGTCCAGTTGTTTGGCATGTCGCCATACATCGCATCCAGGAACAGCGGATAGGTGTCGCTAGCCAGCACGGCTTCAACTTCACGTGCACAGAGTTTTGCCGTGTCGAGATCCCATTGCGGCGTGATCCCTGCGTGAGCCATCAACAACTTTTTCTCTTCATCCACTTGTAGCAGCGGCTGGCGACGTAACCAGTTGATCAGCTCATCCGCGTCCTGCGCCTCTAACAATGGCGTCAGACGATCTTTAGGTTTGTTACGGCTGATGCCCGCATAAACCGCCAGCAGATGCAGATCGTGATTGCCGAGCACCAGTCGTACGCAATCTCCCAGCGATTTCACATAGCGCAGCACATCCAGCGAACCCGGGCCACGCGCCACTAAGTCGCCGGTTAGCCAAAGCTCGTCTTGCTGCGGATCGAAATCAACCTGCGCCAGCAGCGCACGTAGCTCGTCATAACAGCCGTGAATATCGCCAATCAGGTATGTACTCATTACGTCAGTCCGATCAAAACGCGCCGCCCGGACTGGCCGGGCGGAGGGGGATTAATGTATGTGGGTTTGCACGGCGAGTCGGAACACCGGAATGTCGACGTGAAATTCTTCACCTTCATCGTCGATCATCACATAGTGACCTTGCATGGTGCCCATAGGGGTTTCCAGAATCGCACCGCTGGTGTACTGATACTCACCGCCAGCGGCAATGTGCGGTTGCTCGCCAACCACACCTTCCCCCTGAACTTCAGTCTCACGACCGTTGCCATTGGTGATAAGCCAGTAGCGACTATGCAGTTGAACGCTATTTCGTCCCAGATTACGTATGGTGATGGTGTAGGCAAACACGTAACGATCCTCGTCGGGCAAGGATTGTGATTCCACATATTGACTCAATACATGAATACAGACGCGGGCCAGTTCACTCATACACTTATTTCTCCGGGGTTTCAGCCTGATGATTGCCCAGCCAATTCGCCAATTGGCAATACTGCGCCACGGTGACATTCTCAGCACGCAGCGAGGCATCAATGTTCAGTTCATCCAACGCACCCGCAGTAAACATATGTGCAAGGCTGTTACGCAGGGTTTTACGGCGTTGACCAAAGGCTTCAGTAGTGATGCGGCTCAGCAGGCGAATATCGCTCACCGGATAAGGTGGCTCTGGGTAAGGCATCAAACGCACCACGGCGGAATCAACTTTTGGCGCAGGCGTGAAGGATTCGGGTGGAACTTCCAGCACCGGAATCACCTGGCAATAGTACTGTGCCATCACGCTAAGACGGCCATAGGCTTTGCTGCCTGGCCCGGCAACCAAACGGTTGACCACTTCTTTTTGCAGCATAAAGTGCATGTCTTTAATCGAACCAGTATAGCTGAAAAGGTGGAACATCAGCGGGGTCGAAATATTGTACGGCAAGTTGCCAAAGACGCGCAGTGGCTGACCTTTCTCTTGCGCCAGCGCCGAGAAATCGAAAGTCATGGCATCTTGCTGATAAATGGTCAGCTTCGGTCCGAGGAACGGATGGGTCTGCAAACGTGCAGCCAGATCGCGGTCCAGCTCTACAACGGTCAGTTCATCGAGGCGTTCGCCCACCGGTTCAGTTAAGGCACCCAGGCCGGGACCAATCTCCACAATCGCTTCTCCCTTCTGCGGGTGAATAGCGGAGACAATGCTGTCGATAATGTACTGATCGTTCAGGAAGTTCTGCCCGAAACGTTTACGGGCAAAATGCCCCTGATGGACGCGATTATTCATTACTGCTCTTGATCATAGTGATGGCGAGATTAAGCGCCGTGATAAAGCTGCCCGGTTCTGCCTTGCCCTGGCCGGCTAATTCCAGCGCGGTACCATGGTCGACAGAAGTCCGGATAAAGGGCAGGCCAAGGGTGATATTCACCGCGCGGCCAAACCCCTGAAATTTTAGCACCGGTAAGCCCTGATCGTGATACATCGCCAGGACCGCATCGGCATGCTGTAAGTATTTCGGCTGGAACAGCGTATCAGCCGGTAACGGGCCGGTAAGCTGTATACCTTGCTGACGCAGTTCGTCGAGCGCCGGAATGATAGTATCAATTTCTTCACGGCCCATATGGCCGCTTTCGCCCGCGTGCGGATTCAGGCCGCAGACGAAGATATGGGGATGGGGTAAACCGAACTTCTGCTGTAAATCCTGATGCAGAATCGTGATCACCTCATGCAGGCTGTCGCGAGTAATCGCATCAGCGACATCTTTTAACGGCAAATGCGTAGTGGCGAGCGCGACGCGCAACTCTTCGGTTGCCAGCATCATCACCACGCGATCGCCACCGGCACGCTCGGCGAAGAATTCGGTATGGCCGGTGAACGGAATACCGGCGTCATTGATCACGCCTTTGTGCACCGGACCGGTAATCAATGCGGCAAACTCGCCGTTGAGACAGCCGTCACAGGCACGCGCCAGCGTTTCCAGCACGTAGTGGCCATTCGCTACGGTTAATTCACCGGGCGTGATCGGCTGTGCGGTATCAACCTGCAGCAGCGTTAACGTACCGGCCTGCTGTGCTTGTGCCGCAACACCAGGTTGGTAATCGCGCAGCGTCAGCGGTAAGCCCAGTTGCTGGGCGCGCTGACGCAGCACATGGCCATCGGCACAGACCACCAGTTCAACTGGCCAGTCGAACTGAGCCAGTTGAACGGTGAGATCAGGACCAATCCCGGCGGGTTCGCCGGGGGTGATCACGACACGGTAATTACTGACCATTGTTGTCCAGAATCTTCACGTAAGCACTGGCGCGTTGTTCCTGCATCCAGGTTTGTGCTTCTTCGGCAAATTTACGGTTAAACAGCAGACGATAAGCACGCTCTTTCTGCGCCGCATCGGTTTTATCAACCTGACGGGTATCCAGCAGCTGAATCAAATGCCAGCCGAAAGAAGAGTGTACCGGCTCGCTGACCTGACCTTTTTGCAGCTTCAGCAGTGCATCACGGAAGGCCGGATCGTAGATTTCCGGGGTTGCCCAGCCGAGATCGCCGCCCTGATTGGCTGAACCCGGATCGTCAGAGAACTGTTTTGCTGCGGCGGCAAAGGTGGTTTTACCACTTTTGATATCTGCAGCAATCTGCTCGATCTTCGCTTGCGCCTGCGCGTCAGTGAGAATCGGAGAAGGCTTCAGCAGAATGTGACGCGCATGCACTTCGGTGACAGAGATGTTTTTGCTCTCACCGCGCAGATCGTTCACTTTCAGAATGTGGAAGCCGACGCCAGAACGGATGGGGCCGACGATGTCGCCTTTCTTCGCGGTGCTTAACGCTTGCGAGAACAGGGTAGGCAGCTCTTCAATTTTTGCCCAACCCATGTTGCCGCCTTTCAGCGCTTGCGGATCGGCAGAGTAAGTCACTGCCATTTTGCCGAAATCGGCACCGCTTTTCAGTTGACCCACTAATTGACGCGCCAGCGCTTCCTGATCGTCAACCTGCTGTTGCGTCGGATTTTCTGACAGCGGCAGCAAGATCTGGCTCACGTTCAGTTCAGTACCCTGAGTGTTCTGAGAACCAATCTGCGTTGCCAGCGTATCCACTTCCTGCGGCAGGATGGTGACACGGCGGCGCACTTCGTTATTACGCACTTCGGAGATCAGCATTTCCTGACGGATCTGCGCACGGTAAGCGTTGTAGTTCATTCCGTCGTAGGCCAGGCGGCTACGCAACTGGTCCATGCTCATCTTATTTTGTGCGGCAATATTTTGAATAGCCTGATCTAACTGCTGATCGGTGACCTGCAAGCCGGCTTTCTCGCCCATCTGAAGAATGATGGCATCCATGACCTGACGCTCAAGGATCTGATGACGCAAGGTTTTGTCATCAGGTAACTGTTGATGAGCCTGCTGCGCCTGTGATTTCACGGTGCGCATCATGTTATCAACGTCACTTTCCAGTACCACGCCGTTATTCACGACGGCAGCAACTTTATCAACCTCTTGTGGGGCTGCGAACGCAGTGTTAGCGGTGATCGCTACACCAAGAATCAGCATTCTCCAGTTCTTCATACTTTATCCATTGTTGTTTCCGCACTGCGGGATAGCCTGTCAAACATCACAACATCAGAAAGCGCGCTGGTAAGGGATGATGCCCTGACGCAGCATTTCATTGGTGCCTAAGCCATAGTTAGAACTCAGACCACGTAGCTCAATGTTGAATGAGATTTGGTTGTCGTACTTACTGTCGTTGTTTTCCCAACCGTTGATCTTGCGCTCGTAACCCAGACGAATGGCGTAGCAGCACGAGCTGTACTGCAGGCCTACCAGTTGTTCAGCCGGACGACTGTTGCGGGTATCGTAGTAATAACCACCGACCAGTGACCAGGCATCAGCAATTGGCCAGCTCGCGGTTGCGCCAACTTGTGAAATCCCGTTTTTGTAGATCGGGTTCGTCAGCAAGCTGGAGTTGTTTAACGCCTGCGCCACGTATTCCGGGCTGCTATAGCGATAGCTCAACTGCACCATACGATCGGCATCCTGACGATATTCCAGGATGGCGTTGCCTTGTGCAACGTTATCGAGACGGGTGTCATACTGAAGCCCGCCGCGTGCGCCCCAGCGATCGCTGATTTTCCAGTAGGTGTCACCCGCCCACACCAGGCTGCCGGTATCATCTTCATCACTCGTCTGGTTTACGCCGGTACGAGACGGGGTAAACGAGTAGATTTGACCCACAGAAACGTTAAAACGTTCAACCAGATCGTTATCATAAATTCGCGTGGTCACACCGGTTGAAACTTCGTTAGCCGAAGCGATGCGATCCAGACCACTGTAAGTACGATCGCGGAACAGACCGGTATAGTCGGTTTGCAGCAGGGTGGAGTCGTACGGATAGATGCTGCTCTGGTTACGATACGGGATATAGAGGTACTGCACACGCGGTTCCAGCGTTTGCGTGTAGCCTGGTTCCCAATCCATATCGCGGTCAAACACCAGGCGACCATCCACTTTGAACTGCGGCAAGGTACGATTAACGGAGTTTTTCAGCAGGCCGCTAGCACTATTTTCATCCACAGTGCTGTTGTAATTGTCGATACCATCCTGCTGATAGTGGGTAGCGAGGAATTTTGCTTCGGTATCGAGACTGGCCCAGCCATTGGATAGTGGCAAATTCAACGTCGGTTCGATATGAAGGCGCGTGGCTTCAGGCATTTCACTGTTTACGTTGGTAAATTTAACCGCCTGAGCAAAAATACGACCGTCAAAGGGACCAATGTCATTCTGATAGAAATTCAGGTCAAGCTGAGGCATCGCGCGATAAATATTTCGTGTGCTGGTACTGCCAAACACCTGGAAATCTTTGGTCGACAGCGTGGCGTCCCAGTTTGTGTCCGCGTAGCCAAAGCTGAATTTCTGCGTCGCATAACCGTCAGTAGAGTTGTAATACTTCGAGTCGAGATCGTTGAAGTAATACGGGTCACTTACCTTGGTGTAATTGGCATTGAAGCGCCAGTGCTGCTCATAGACACCAGCATGCTGCCAGTAGAACAGCCAGCGATCTGAGTTATCATTTTCGGCGATGCCACGCACCGCTTTGTCGTTGTCGTACTGCTTATCGGACGGCAGATAATCCAGTTCCATCAAACCGGCACCAAACACGGTCAGATAGCGGAATTCGTTCTGCAATTGCAGACCACGTTTGCTCATGTAATGCGGCGTAATCGTGGCATCGGCCTGTGGCGCGATGTTCCAGTAATACGGCAGCATAAATTCGAAGCCGTTGTTACTACCGTACTTCGCATTCGGGATCAGGAAACCGGAGCGACGGCGATCGCCAATCGGTAACTGCAAATATGGGCTGTAAAACACCGGCACATTGCCGAGTTTAAAGCGGGCGTTCCAAATCTCCGCCACTTCTTCCTGACGGTCCTGGATCACTTCAGAACCGACCACGCTCCAGCTATTAGAGCCGGGCAGGCAAGAGGTGAAGCTGCCGTTTTCCAGAATGGTATAACGGTTGTCGCCACGTAGTTTCATCTGGTCGGCAACACCACGGCCCTGACGGCCCACCATCTGGTAATCACCGTTCCACACGTTGGTGTCTTTGGTGTTCAGATTGGACCACGCTTTCGGACCTTTCAGGATGACCTGGTTGTCGTCATAGTGCACATTACCCAGCGCATCCACGGTACGCACTGGCGTGGTCTGTCCATCCTGCTGACGCTGATGCAGTTGCATCTCATCGGCACGTAAGCGGCTGTTGCCCTGCTGCACATCAACATTGCCCGTGAATACCGCGTCATTCGGGTAGTTACCCTTGGCCGAGTCAGAGTTGATGGTGACAGGCAGGGAATTGGTGTCGCCGCTGACCAGCGGACGGTTGTAGCTCGGCACGCCCAGCATACATTGCGACATAAGATCGTCGGCGAATGACTGCTGACTGTAGAGCGCTGCACCAATCATGGTTGCCAGCAGGGTAGGTATCTGTTTTTTCATACGCGGTTCGGGATTTCCATGAGAACGGGCATCATGCCGACAATCGGCTCAGAGACTAACTTACTGCCCGGCGTTGTGCCAGTGTTAATCCTTGTCTGATCGCGTTGCTGTTAGGCACTGAAGTAAATGAAAGGTATGATAATGCAATTTTCAGCCGCAAGCATGGCGAATTGAGGAGTTTATGCGCTACTGGGGAAAAGTTATTGGTCTGGCTCTCGGCTTACTTTCCGGAGCAGGCTTCTGGGGCATTGTACTGGGTCTGATCATTGGTCATATGTTTGACAAAGTGCGCAGCGTAAAAGGACAGGGCTATTTCGCCAATAATCAGGCGCGACAGACGCTGTTTTTCAGTACCACTTTTCAGGTGATGGGTCATTTGACCAAGTCAAAAGGGCGCGTCACCGAGGCAGATATCCAGATTGCTTCCTTATTTATGGATCGTATGCAACTGCATGGCGATGCCCGCATGGCTGCGCAGCGTGCTTTCCGCGAAGGCAAGCAAAGTGACTATCCGCTGCGGAATAAATTGCGTGAACTGCGCAGCGCCTGTTTTGGTCGTTTTGATCTGATTCGGATGTTTCTGGAAATTCAGATTCAGGCGGCATTTGCTGACGGTTCGCTGCATCCCAATGAACGCCAGGTGCTGTATGTAATCGCGGAAGAGCTGGGCATTTCGCGGGCACAGTTCGATCAGTTCCTTCGCATGATGGAAGGTGGGCAACAATTTGGTGGCGGTGGCTCCTCTTATGGCGGTGCTTATCAACAGGCGAAACGCGGACCGACGCTGGATGACGCCTGTAGTGTGCTGGGGGTAAAAAGCAGCGATGACAGCACCACGATTAAACGAGCCTACCGCAAGCTGATGAGTGAGCACCATCCGGACAAACTGGTGGCGAAAGGGTTACCGCCAGAAATGATGGAGATGGCGAAGCAGAAAGCGCAGGAGATTCAGGCGGCTTACGATTTGATTCGTAAGGAGAAAGGATTTAAATAGCCTGGAACGTTAAGATTGAATTTGAAAGGGCCGTCATGACTGACGGCCCTTTTTTATGACCTGCAGATTAAAAATCTGCTGGCTGCTTAAACGTCATGCTGTTGCCAAACGCCGGATGGGTAATGGTTAATGACTCCGCGTGCAGTTGCAGACGCGGCGCCATGCTCAGTGCTTCTTCATGGGCATAAAAGCGGTCGCCCAAAATCGGGTGACCCAGCGCCAGTAGATGCACGCGCAACTGGTGCGAGCGCCCGGTAATTGGTTTGAGCCGCACGCGGGCACTGTTGCTCGCTTCGTATTCCAGCACCTGATATTCGGTCTGCGCGGCTTTACCGTTCTCGAAGCACACCATTTGCTTAGGGCGATTAGGCCAGTCGCAAATCAGCGGCAGATCGATCAATCCCTCTTCCGCCGCAGGATGGCCCCACACGCGTGCCACATAATACTTAGATGGCTCACGTTCGCGGAACTGCCGCTTGAGCTCTCTTTCCGCAACCTTATTCAGCGCCACCACGATCACGCCGCTGGTGGCCATATCCAGCCGATGCACCGATTCCGCCTGGGGGAAATCACGTTGAATGCGCGTCATCACGCTATCTTTGTGCTCCTCCAGCCGACCCGGCACCGACAACAAGCCACTTGGCTTGTTGACCACCATAATGTGCTCGTCCTGATACAGAATATGTAGCCAGGGTTCGAGCGGCGGATTGTAGGCTTCCATCAACATGTCGTAGTGGCCTTCAGCAATTATTGGTGCGTGACAACGATCAGACGCAGTGCGTCCAGACGCCAGCCCGCATCACCGAGGCTCGCCAGCACCTGCTCGCGATTACTTTCCAGCGCTTCAACCTCATCATCACGGATGTTGGGGTTGACCGCTCGCAGCGCTTCAAGACGTGATAGCTCGGCACTCAGCTTCTCATCCGCCTCGACTTTCGCCGCTGCGATGATCGCCTGTGCTTCCGGAATCACCACTTTTTCGGCCTGGGTCAGAATCTCGTGCACTTCCTGCTGCACGGCGTTAACCAGTTTGCTACCGGTATGACGATTCACGGCGTTTAACTGGCGGTTAAAGCTTTCAAACTCCACTTTGCCTGCCAGGTTGTTGCCCGCACGATCCATCAGCAGACGCACCGGCGTTGGCGGCAGGAAGCGGGTGAGTTGCAGGCTTTTCGGAGCCTGCGCTTCAACCACGTACACCATCTCAACCAGCAGCGTCCCAACCGGCAGCGCTTTGTTCTTCAGCAGTGACAATGCACAGCTGCCGGTATCGCCGGACAGGATCAAATCGAGACCATTACGGATCAGCGGATGTTCCCAGGTGATGAACTGGGTGTCTTCACGCGACAGCGCCTGGTTACGGTTGAAGGTCACGGTGCAGCCATCTTCCGGTAAACCTGGGAAATCCGGCACCAGCATATGATCGGATGGCGTCAGCACAATCAGGCTGTCACTGCGGTCTTCCTGGTTGATGCCGACGATATCGAACAGGTTAAGCGCGAAGTTAACCAAATCGGTGTCATTATCCTGTTCGCCGATAGCATTCGCCAGCGCCTGCGCTGCTTCGCCGCCGTTGGAGTTCAGCTCCAGTAAGCGGTCACGACCCTGCTCCAGCTGCGCTTTCAGCGTGTCGTGCTGTTTACGACTCTCTGCAATAAATTCATCCAGCCCCTGTGGATTCTCAGGTGCGGCGAGGTATTCGATTAACTTGCTGTATTCGCTGTCATAAATGGTGCGACCGGTTGGGCAGGTATGCTCAAACGCATCCAGACCTTCATGATACCAGCGCAGCAGTACCGCCTGAGCGGTTTTTTCCAGCCAAGGCACCAGAATCTGGATATCGTGCATCTGGCCGATACGGTCGAGACGACCAATACGCTGTTCCAGCAGATCCGGGTTAAACGGCAGGTCGAACATCACCAGACGGCTGGCGAACTGGAAATTACGGCCTTCAGAACCGATCTCCGAGCACAGCAGTACCTGTGCGCCTTCTTCTTCTGAGGCGAAGAACGCCGCAGCGCGGTCGCGTTCCAGAATGGATAATCCTTCGTGGAACACTGCAGCACGAATACCTTCGCGCTCGCGCAGCACCTGCTCCAGTTGCAGCGCAGTGGCAGCCTGAGCGCAAATCACCAGCACTTTCTCTTTACGGTTGCTGGTCAGGTAGCCCATCAGCCACTCAACGCGTGGGTCGAAGTTCCACCAGGTACCGCTATCACCTTCAAATTCCTGATAAATCTTTTCCGGATACAGCATGTCACGCGCGCGTTCTTCTGCGCTCTTGCGCGTGCCCATAATGCCGGAAACTTTAATCGCGGTTTGATACTGCGCAGGCAGTGGCAAACGAATCTGGTGCAGTTCGCGTTTCGGGAAGCCCTTCACGCCGTTACGGGTGTTACGGAACAGCACGCGGCTGGTGCCGTGGCGGTCCATCAACATCGAGACCAGCTCTTTGCGTGCGTCTTCTTTGCCTTCACGATCGCTGTTCGCCACCTGCAGCAGCGGCTCGATGTCCTGTTCACCGATCAGGTCATTGATCAGGTTCATCTCTTCTTTGGTGATAGCCTGATCGGCAAGCAGCGAACTCACCGCATCGGCCACCGGGCGATAATTCTGCTGCTCAGCCACGAACTGGCTGAAGTCGTGGAAGCGATTTGGATCGAGCAGACGTAAACGGGCAAAGTGACTTTCCAGACCCAGCTGTTCCGGCGTGGCCGTCAGCAGCAATACGCCTGGCGTTTTTTCCGCCAGCTGTTCAATCACCTGGTATTCTCGGCTCGGCGCCTCTTCGCTCCAGGCCAGATGGTGAGCTTCATCGACCACCAGTAAATCCCAGTCGGCATCAGCCAGTAATTCCAAACGCTGCTTATTGCGACGCACGAAGTCTAGCGAGCAGATAATTAATTGCTCGGTTTCAAAAGCGTTATCGCTGTCGTGCTGGGCTTCGGTGTAGCGGTCGTCATCAAACAGGGCAAAGCGCAGGTTGAAGCGGCGCAACATCTCAACCAGCCACTGGTGCTGCAGCGTTTCCGGCACCACGATCAGTACGCGATCGGCACGACCGGCCAGCAGCTGTTGCTGAATAATCATCCCGGCTTCAATGGTTTTACCCAGGCCCACTTCATCCGCCAGCAACACGCGTGGCGCATGGCGACGGCCAACATCATGGGCGATATGCAGCTGATGCGGAATCAGGTTGGTGCGCATACCGCGCAGGCCGCTGATCGGCAGGCGATACTGCTCACTCTGGTATTTACGCGCACGGAAGCGCAGGGCAAAACGGTCCATACGGTCGAGCTGACCGGCGAACAGACGATCCTGAGGTTTGCTGAACACCAGCTTGCTGTCCAGCATCACTTCGCGCATCACCACGCCACTTTCTTCGGTGTCGAGACGCGTGCCGATGTAAGTCATTAATTCGTTATCGTTGCGGACTTCATCGACGCTCATCTGCCAACCTTCGTGGTTGGTGATAGTGTCGCCCGGATTGAAAATCACACGGGTGACGGGAGCATCATTACGGGCATACAGGCGGTTTTCGCCGGTTGCCGGAAACATCATGGTGATCATGCGGGTATCAATCGCCACCACCGTTCCTAATCCCAGTTCACTTTCCGTATCACTAATCCAGCGCTGACCCAGTGTAAAAACCATATATTTTTAGCTCGACTCTCTGACATGCCATAAAGAAGTTCACCTGCACTCAGGCAATACAACACCGCCAAACAAGAGTTTGGTCAGGGTGTCTATGCGGTGAGAAACAGGAAGGGCGCTATGGTACTGGATGGCAGGGCATTCGTCACCTGTCAAAAAAGCCCCAGCTGCCCGGTAATAAGTGTAGCAAAGTCATCGCCGACGAAAGGTAAAATGCCATCTGCCACCGGTTGTAACTGTTTGGTGACATAGTGATCATAGTCGAGCGGCGTGGTGCGTGCTTCCAGCGGTTCCGGGCCAGCGGTCGCCATCACATAGCGAATGGACCCGCCATTTTGATGCTGTAATGGACGCTGTAATTTCCGATTTTGCTCATCGGCGAGGCGAGCAGCGCGTACATGGGGTGGCACGTTTTTTTCATAATCTTTTAACGGGCGGCGCAGGCGCTTTTTGTAGACCAGTAATTCATCCAGTTCGCCCGCCAGCAGCTGCGCCACGGTCTCTCGGATGTAATCCTGCCATGGCTCACCACGAAAAATTCGGCCATACAGATTTTGCTGGAACTGCTGCGCCAGCGGTGTCCAGTCGGTGCGCACTGACTCCAGCCCTTTAAACACCAGCCGCTCTGTTCCGTCGCTGCGAATCATGCCGGCGTAGCGCTTTTTACTGCCTTGTTCAGCACCGCGAATGGTGGGCATCAGGAAGCGACTGAAATGGGTTTCGTACTCTAATTCAAGTGCGCTCTCCAGCCCGTAAGTCTGCTGCAGATGTTGCTGCCACCACGCATTGACCTGTTTAGCCAGACGATGACCAATGGCGGCGGCCTCCGCCTCGCTGTGCGCGCCTTTGAGCCAGACAAAGGTGGAGTCGGTGTCGCCATAAATCACATCAAACCCTTCGGCTTCAATCAGCTCGCGTGTTTGCTGCATGATGGCGTGGCCACGCAGGGTAATAGAAGACGCAAGGCGTGGATCAAAGAAGCGACAAGCGCTGGTGCCAAGCACGCCGTAAAAGGCATTCATGATGATTTTCAGCGCCTGTGACAAAGGCTGATTGCCGTTGCGTTTAGCCGCTTCACGCCCTTGCCAAATCTGCTCCACAATCGCTGGCAGGCAATGGGTTTGGCGTGAGAAGCGCGCATGGCGAAACCCGGGCACGGTATCGGCATCGTCTGGATGCGCCAGCCCCTCCACCAAACCGACAGGATCGATCAGAAAGGTGCGAATAATGGAGGGATAAAGGCTTTTGTAATCCAGCACCAGCACCGAATCATACAGGCCGGGCCGTGAGTCCATCACATAACCGCCGGGGCTGGCTTCGGGTGCCACTTCACCAAGGTTAGGCGCCACGAATCCTGCGCGATGCATACGCGGAATATAAAGATGACCAAACGCCGCCACCGAACCGCCGTGACGATCGACCGCCAGGCCATTTACCGTGGCGCGTTCCAGCAGAAACGGCATGATGGCAGTGTGATGGAAAATGCGCGTCACCAGTTCGCAATCTTTCAGGTTGTACTTCGCGAGCGCGGGTTTGTCATGGGCAAAACGCCAGTTGATCTCCTCCATGCGCTGCCACGGGTTGTCGATGTCTTTTCCTTCGCCGAGGAGCTGGCGTGACACCGCCTCAAGACTGAAAGAGGGAAAGTCCCAGAACGCGGATTTCAGCGCTTCAATACCATCAATCACCAACCGTCCTGTTGCTTGTGCGAAGAAGACGCCAGGCTTAAAGCCGTGCTCGCGCCACTCCAGCGCCTGATTTTGGCGTCCTAAGCGCAGCGGAATGCCATAACGATCGGCGTGTTTTTGCAGGACGCGCAGATCGAACTGCACTACGCTCCAGCCGATGATCACGTCAGGATCGTGACGGGCGAACCAGGCATTGAGCTGATCCAGCAACTGCGGGCGGCTATCCACATAGATGAGATCGAAATCGAGCGTGCTGGCATCGCCATTGGGTGGACCCAGCATATACACCTGGCGCTGACCGCAGCCCTCCAGCCCGATGCAATACAGTTCACCGTGTTCCGTGGTTTCGATATCCAGCGAAACCCATCTTAGCTGCGGGCGGTAATCTGGATGCGGTTTCAGGCGAGCATTGACCACGCTATCGCCGTGTACCTCGCCGCTGAACCACACCGGCGCAGTGATAAAACGCTCCATCAAATAGCGCTCTGGCGGGCGGATATCGGCTTCATACAGCGCGATGCCATTTTCGCGCAGGCGCTTTTCCAGGTTTTGCAGCTGGCGATGGCTGCGGCAATAAAGGCCAAAAACCGGACGACGGCGAAAATCTTTCAGTTCGAGCGATTGCACACGAATATGCCGCTCGTCACGGATCAACGCTTCGGTTTGCTGGCGGAACTCTTCTGGAATGAAAGCCACGGACTCTTGTGCCGGTAGCACCAGCCGCTGCGGTCCCTGATCAGTCGCCAGCCACAGCACCACTTCGCTGCCGGTTGGGGTATCTCGCCAGTGGCGGGTAAGCAAAAAACCTGCGCGTGGTTCGGTCACGTGAACTCCGGGAAATGAATTGCCTGAAGTATATCATGGATGTTTATACAGTGCCTGTGTGTGGCGACATTGTCAGTACTCTGTCAACATCGTCCTACAATTCTTGCCTTGACGGGTTGGCGCTGGCTCCGGACAATCCAGCCTCTATATTCCGCAGAGGATAGTTATGGAAGCCTGGATTCAACATCTGTTTTCGCAATCGCTGGAGTACGCGCTGATGGCCGTGGCGCTGGTGACCTTCCTTGAGTCACTGGCGTTCGTGGGATTGCTGTTGCCAGGAACCGTATTAATGGCCAGCCTTGGGGCGCTGGTGGGCAGCGGACAGATTGGCCTTTATCCTGCCTGGGCGGCAGGTTTCGCCGGTTGCCTTATTGGTGATTGGGTCTCGTATGGCATCGGCTGGAAGTTTCAGGGGCCATTACACCGCTGGAAATATCTGAAAAAGTATCAGGGCCTGCTGGATAAAACTGAGCACGCGCTGCATGAACACAGCATGTTTACCATTCTGGTGGGGCGCTTCGTCGGCCCGACGCGTCCGTTGATTCCACTGGCGGCGGGTATGCTGGAACTGCCGGTGCGCAAGTTCCTGCCGCCCAACCTGATTGGCTGTATTCTCTGGCCGCCGGCTTATCTGATGCCGGGCATTCTGGCGGGAGTGGCGATTGATGTGCCACAGGCCGCGCAAGGCGGTAATTTTAAGTGGCTGCTGTTGCTGGTGGCGTTGCTGGTGTGGATGGGATTCTGGCTGATGTGGCGCTGGTGGCGCAGTGGTAAAACCACTGACTGGGCGACGAAATATCTGCCGCAGGCGCGTTTGCGCTGGCTGGCACCGCTGGCGGCGGCTATCGGCGTGGCGGCATTTATCGCCATTCAGTATCACCCGATGATGCCTATCTTCCGCCAGCTATTGTGGAAGGTGTTCTTCGCTTAAGGCTTTTTCACGCCAAGGATGGTAGCCGCTTCACTCTCTCCACTGATCAAGCTCGCCGTGCTGCCATCCCAGTAAATCCGCCCATCGACCACCACCAGACTGCGCGGCGCAATTTGCTGGGCGTCTTCCAGGCTGTGCGACACCATCAGCAGCGTGATATTGCGGCTTTCACACACCGTACGCACCAGTTGCAGCATCTCACCGCGAAGCGCCGGATCGAGCGCAGAGAAGGGCTCATCGAGCAGCAGGATCGGCCGATCGCGCAACAGGCAGCGCGCTAAGGCCACGCGCTGACGTTGACCGCCGGAAAGCTCGACGGGCAAGCGGTTCAGCATCTCCGCTAACCCGGTCTGCTCAGCGATGGTGGCCAGCTGTTGCTGCTGTTCCCGCGTCAGTTTCAAGCCTGGATGCAAGCCTAATCCCATATTTTGCTGCACCGTCAGGTGTGGGAAGAGGTTGTTTTCCTGAAACAGCATCGACACCGGCCGCGCCGACGGCACGCTGCGCGTATGATCGACGCCATTCATTATCAGGGTTCCCTGGCTCACTGGCAAAAAACCGCCGATCAGACTGAGCAAGGTGCTTTTGCCTGCGCCGCTGGGACCAAGGATTGCCAGACGTTCACCCGCCTGGGCTTCAAAACGGAAGCGCATTGGCAGATGCTGGTAAAGGTAAGTGAGATTATTCAGTGTCAGCATGACGACCCGGCAGTTTTTCCATCAGGGTAAAGAGTAACAGGCACAGCGATAACAGCAGCAGTGCGGTTACGGCACCGTCTGCGCCGCGATAGGCACCAATTTGCTGGAACAGATAGAACGGTAGCGTGCGGAAATCGGCGCTGCCAAACAGGGCCACCACGCCGAAATCACCAATCGACAGCACGCAGGCAAACGCCAGCGCTTGTGCAATGGGCCGCTTCAGCGCGCGCAGTTCAATCAGTTTCAGGCGATTAATACCAGCAATGCCCAGTGATGCGCAGAGCGGGGTGTAGCGAGCGCTGATATCGCGCATCGGGTTCTCCAGTACCTTCATCGCATAGGGGATGGCAATCAGCGCATTGGTGAAAATCACTAAGCCATCGGCGCGCTGCGGCAGGCCGATGGTGGCGTTGAACAGCAGGAAAAAGCCGCTGGCCAGCACGATGCCGGGCATCGCCAGGATCAGCATACCGCTTAGCTCCATTGCCTGTGCCGCAACTTTGCGCTGACGCTGACGCAGCTCGCGACTGCTCCATAGCAACATGATGGTCAGCACCACGCACAGCAATCCGGCGCCGATGGCGATGCGCAGTGAGGTGAAGGTCGCTTGCCATAACGCGGGCTGTTGCAGGGCACCTGCAACACCACCGCGCAAGCCATCAACGATCACCGCAGCGAGCGGCGGCAGCAACAGCAGTAGCGCACAGACAATCAGTAGCGTGTCGCCGATCCGGGCATGCCAGCAATCCTGCGGGTCACGCCAGCCACGAATATTTTGGCTGCCGGTAGGGATGGCTTTACTGAAACGTTGGCTGAGCAGCACCAGCAGCAAACAGCATCCGAGTTGTAACAGTGCCAGTAGCGCCGCACGACTGGGATCGTAATCAAAACTCAGCGCCTGATAAATCGCTAGCTCTAACGTGGTGGCGCGCGGTCCACCGCCCAATGCCAGTACCGTGGCAAAGCTGGCGAAGCACAGCATAAAAATTAGGGCTGCGGTGGGCAGGATCTGACGTCGCAACCATGGCCACTCGACCAAACGAAACAGATTCCAGCCGCGCAGGCCAAGCTGGGCGGCTAACTGGCGCTGCTCGCCAGGAATGCTTTCCAATGCCTGCAACAGCATGCGGGTGGCAAGCGGCAGATTGAAGAACACATGTGCCAGTAAAATGCCCTGCAAGCCATAGGGCGAGAAGGTGTAATCAATGCCAGGCAGGCTGCAGAGGTGCGCCAGCCAGCCGCTGCGACCGTAAACACTGAGCAAACCAAATACGGCCACTAAAACCGGCAATACCAGCGTCATGGCACACAGGCGCAGCAGCAGATTACGTCCCGGAAAGCGGCGACGATACAACGCGCGTGCCAGCAGAATCGACGGCAGCACCGAGAGCAGGGCAGATAAAAGCGCCTGCTCAAACGAGAAGGCCAGGACGTGGTGCAGATAACTGTCTGACAGCAGAGCGCGCCAGTCAGTGACCGGCGCCGCCATCACTAAGGCGCCAAACGCCAGCAGTGCCACTGCGCACAATAGCAGCGCAACGGCACTTCCAGGAATTAACCAGGCTGGCATTAACGGCTAACGGCTTGTTGCCAGGTGCGAATCCAGTCCGCGCGATGATCGGCCACTTCGGCTGAGCTGTATTGCAGCGCATTCGCCGGCACGGTCAGTGACTGATAACCGGTAGGCAGATCGCTTTTGATCACCGGATACATCCAGTTGCCAGTCGGAATGGTCTGCTGGAAAGCTGGCGACACCATAAATTGCATAAACTGCTGCGCCAGTTTGGGCTGTTTGCTGCTAGCGAGCTGTGCAGCGACTTCCACTTGCAGATAATGGCCTTCGCTAAACGGCGCAGCGGCGTAGTTATCTTTCTTCTCTTCGATGATGTGATATGCCGGAGAGGTGGTGTAACTCAGCACCAGATCGCCTTCGCCTTTCAGGAACAGGCCATAGGCTTCGCTCCAGCCCTTAGTGACGGTGACCGTTTTCTGTGCCAGCTTCTGCCAGGCGTCAGGTGCTTTATCGCCATACACTTTTTGCATCCACAGCAGCAGGCCTAATCCCGGTGTGCTGGTGCGTGGATCTTCATAGATCACACGCCACTTTTCCGGGCTTTCAACCAGTTCTTTCAGGCTTTTCGGTGGGTTCTTCAGCTTGTTTTTATCGTAGACGAAGGCGAAGTAGCCGTAATCGAACGGAACGAAGGTGTCGTTATGCCAGCTATCAGGCAGTTGCAATTTACTGGTGTCGACGGTGCTTTTTGCGAACAGGCCGGTTTTTTCGGCGGCTTGCACGAGGTTGTTATCGAGGCCCAGCACCACATCGGCTTTGCTGTTTTTGCCTTCCATCCGCACGCGGTTGAGCAGCGACACGCCATCTTCCAGCGCCACATAGTTCAGTTCGCAGCCGCACTCGGCTTCAAAGGCTTTTTTAACGGCAGGGCCGGGGCCCCAATCTGCAGAGAACGAGTCGTAGGTGTAAACGGTAAGAACAGGCTTGGCAGCCAACGCCGGGGCAGAGATCAACAGCAACACGGGCAAGACTTTGTTTAACACTTTGCGCTCCTTGAGGAGAAGATAAAGTTGAGTCGCAAAGGATCTGAGTTATCGCTCATCTCAAATCCCTACGCCGGTATGAGCCGGATCAGGTTCGACGGGTTTCTCTCAGCCCAATACCAGGGCACCCCGTTGAGAACGGCTTATTTTAGACACTTCTGTGACAGCGCGAAAGTGTCACAGCTCCGGTGGTGCAAACCAGGCCGATTTAAAGTCAAACCAGCCGAGCGTGTTGAGCCGCACACCGCGCATACTGCGCTGGCCTTCCAGCAGTAACCAGTGATGGAAGAGCGGATGAACAAAGTCGCTGTTCACCAACTGTTTGCTCCACTCGGCCAGAGGCAAGGCTTTCTGTCGCCACTGTTGTGCATCTGCGTGCCAGTCAATCGGAACGCAGTGATGCATGAGCGGCAATTCGTAGAGCTGCGCAAACAGTGCGTAGTCGAGCGGCAGAGTGAAGTTGACGCTGCCGAGCCAGATGTCACTCTCTCCTTCACCTTCGAACCACTCTTCGTAGCTCAGCTCGCGCGTGATCAGCTCAACGCCCTGTTCAGCCAGCAGCGGGCGCAGGGCGTTAGCAATGCCTTCATGCTCGACATGATGGCTGTACCAGCTGATGGTCAGTTGCGTGAGTCCATCGGGCTTTTCGGCTGGGGTGAGATCGCGGCGATGATGCCAGCGCGGTAAGAAACCGTATGCAGGGAACCAGTAGCGCTGATAGCCCACACCCGCATGGTTGAGCAGGGCAATCGGGTTAAGCAGATAGCTCACCCAGCGTCGAAAATGGGCATCCTTACCACGCTCTGAGCGCTGGTCGAACAGCAGGAAATAGCAGCCTTCTTCCAGACGGCTCTCTTCGGATTTCTCATCGGCGGTTTCCCCCTGCAGCTTCACGCCGGCATACACCAGCTCGTCGCTGATTTCCGGCAGCACCCAAATCGACACGTCATCAATCAGAGCGCGATAGCCAAAATAGTCATCAAAGGCGGCGATTTTCAGCTGCGTCTGCTGGTTGCGTACCACGCTGTACGGACCAGTGCCGATGGGTTGACGGGCGAAATGGCGCAACGTCGGCCATTCGCGCGGCAGGATCATCGCGCTGACGCTGGCCAATAGCCACGGCAGCCAGCTATCGGGCTGTGACAGATGAATATCCAGCGTCCAGGGCGCGGGAGAGTGCAGTTTGTCGATATGCGAGAACAGCGGCTGACTGCGTACACGTTCCAGTGAAGCGATGATGTCTTCCATCTCCAGTTCGCGGCCGTGGTGGAAGCGAATCGCGGGTCGTAAAAAGAAACGCCAATGGAGTGGGGAGGTTTGTTGCCAGTGATGGGCGATATCCGCTTCGATTTCCCCCTTTTCCTCATTTATTCGCGTCAGGCCGTTAAAGATTTGTCGCGCCAGATGGGTTTCCGAACGACGCAGCGGCGAGCCCGGCAGCAGATTGGGCAGCGGACGGTAATAGAGCACGCGCAGGATGTGCTTGCCCTGGCGGAAACTGCGCCCGAGATGCGCCGCAATCATCTGCCGCACCTGATTCTTATCGCCCACCAGTTGCACCAACTGTTCAATGCGATCCTGCTCCAGTAGATCCTCGGCGCGCTGCTGCTGCAGTGCTAAGCCGGTGTAATTGAAGCTCAGGGTCGAACGCTTACCGCGCCCGGCTTCTGCCTGCCAAATCAGCCAGCCCGCATCCTGCATGGCATTCAGCAGGTTACGCATGTGGCGGCGCGAGCAGTGCAGTCGTTCAGCCAGATCGCTTAAGGTGGTTTCCTGATCCAGCCCCTGGCAGCTTTGCCACAGACGGATGAACTGCTGTTGCAGTCGCGCAGAGGACATAAAAGGGGAACTCCTTCTCAGAATCGCTCAGTTTTTCCTGCCCCATATTAGAGGCATACTGCCAGGCAATGGAAGAGCGGGAGGCATTCAGCAATGAATGGCGCTCTGCCAGCGGTTCCGCCGACGTGGAGCCTTTTCTGAGTAGGGTGCATTTCACCGCCAGCAGCGTTTTCTCTGCTGGCTTTTTTCGTTTTGCTGTGAAATCTTCTACCCTCTTTGTCTTAGCCTCATTTCTCCGCAAAGGGATTTCTGCATGAAATCGCTGTTAACGCGCCAGCGTCGTATTAATCCGGTTTATCTCTCTTTTATGGCGGTGTCGTTTATGACCGGTGTTGCCGGTGCGTTGCAGGCACCCACACTGAGTTTGTTTTTGACGCGCGAAGTGCAGGTGCGACCGTTTTGGGTCGGGCTATTTTTTACCATCAACGCGATTGCCGGGATTGTGATTAGCCTGCTGATGGCGAAACGTTCGGACAATCGCGGCGATCGTCGCAATCTGATCCTGTTTTGTTGCCTTATGGCGGTACTGAATGCGCTGCTGTTTGCCTTTAATCGTCATTATCTGACGTTGATCAGTGTGGGCGTGTTGCTGTCAGCGCTGGCCAGCGTGGCGATACCGCAGATCTTTGCGCTGGCACGCGAGTATGCCGATCAGTCGGCGCGTGAAGTGGTGATGTTCAGCTCGGTGATGCGTGCGCAGCTGTCGCTGGCATGGGTGATTGGCCCGCCGCTGTCGTTCGCCTTAGCGCTTAACTATGGCTTCGTCACACTGTTCTGCGTGGCGGCGGCGATTTTCCTGCTCAGCATGCTGCTGATTTGGCGCACTCTGCCGTCGGTGCCGCGCGTGGCCGCGACGCCAGAGCAGGTACTGACCCAACTGAGCCCGTGGAAAGATAGCCAGGTGCGAATGCTGTTTATCGCCTCGGTGGTGATGTGGGCGTGCAACACCATGTATATCATCGACATGCCGCTGTATATCAGCTTCACATTGGGGTTGCCGGAAAAACTGGCGGGCTTATTAATGGGAACGGCGGCAGGACTGGAGATTCCTATCATGCTGCTGGCTGGGCACTACGCGAAGCGCTTCGGTAAACGTAAATTGGTGCTGTTAGCGCTGGTGGCAGCGATTCTGTTCTATCTTGGGCTGGTGTTGTTCCAGTCACGCACGGCGTTAATGGTGCTGCAGCTGTTTAACGCGGCGTTTATTGGCATCGTCGCAGGGATTGGCATGCTGTGGTTCCAGGATTTGATGCCGGGACGAGCAGGCGCGGCGACCACGATGTTTACCACCTCGATATCGACCGGTTTGATTATTGCAGGATTGATACAGGGCACGCTGAGCGAGCGCTTTGGCCATGAGTCGGTGTATTGGCTGGCATTAGCGATGGCACTTGTGGCGTTGGGGCTGGCGTCGCGCGTGCGTGATGCCCAATAAATATAAAGTCGCCCGCAAAGGCGACTTTATAAACATCCAGTGCGTCTCTATTCGGTGCGCATTCAAACGCACCGAATAAGGCATTAACGCAGGAACGCTGGCTGAGTGGTCTCGTAGTTGGAGATGGACGCTTCGTGTTGCAGTGTCAAACCAATGCTGTCGAGACCGTTAATCATGCAGTGACGGCGGAAGCTGTCGATTTCAAAGCTGTAAGACTTATCACCCGCCGTGACGGTCTGGGCTTCCAGATCCACGGTAAAGGTCACGCCTGGCTGCGCGGCCACCAGTTTGAACATCTCATCCACTTCTTCATCGCTCAACTTCACTGGCAGCAGCTGGTTGTTAAAGCTGTTGCCATAGAAAATATCCGCGAAGCTTGGCGCAATCACCACGTGAAAACCGAAATCGGTCAGTGCCCATGGGGCGTGCTCACGTGATGAGCCGCAGCCAAAGTTTTCACGCGCCAGCAAGATGCTGGTGCCTTTAAATTCCGGCTTGTTCAGCACGAAACCTGGGGTTGGCACGGTGCCCGCATCATCTTCGAAGCGCCAGTCGTGGAACAGGTGCGCGCCAAAACCGGTGCGCGTCACTTTCTGCAGGAACTGTTTTGGAATGATGGCATCGGTATCGACGTTCGCCGCATCCAGTGGCGCCACAATTCCGGTGTGTTGGGTAAATTTGTTCGCCATGGCTTAAGCTCCCTGAGTCAATTCACGAATGTCGGCAAAACGACCGGTTACTGCCGCCGCTGCAGCCATCGCCGGGCTCACTAAGTGAGTGCGACCGCCACGGCCCTGACGACCTTCAAAGTTACGGTTACTGGTGGAGGCACAACGCTCGCCTGGGTTCAGACGGTCATTGTTCATCGCCAGACACATGGAGCAACCCGGCAGACGCCATTCAAAACCCGCTTCCAGGAAGATTTTGTCCAGACCTTCGGCTTCGGCTTGTGCCTTCACTGGGCCTGAGCCAGGGACGACCATGGCAACAACGCCTGGTGCGACTTTGCGGCCTTTAGCGATGGCTGCCGCCGCGCGCAAATCTTCAATACGTGAGTTGGTGCAGGAGCCGATAAAGACTTTGTCGATAGCGACTTCAGTCAGTTTAATACCCGGCTGCAAATCCATGTAAGCCAACGCTTTCTCGGCAGAAGCACGCTCAACCGGATCGGCAAAGGACTGAGGATTTGGGATCGCCTGATCCACCGCCATCACCTGGCCTGGGTTGGTGCCCCAGGTCACCTGCGGCGCGATATCGGCCGCGTTCAGGGTGACAATGGTGTCGAATTTGGCATCGCTGTCGGACTTCATCGTACGCCAGTAAGCGACGGCTTCATCCCACTGCTCGCCCTTCGGTGCGAACTGCTTGTCTTTCAGGTAAGCGAAAGTGGTTTCATCCGGCGCGACCAGGCCCGCTTTGGCACCCATCTCAATCGCCATGTTGCACAACGTCATGCGGCCTTCCATGCTCAACGCTTCAATCGCCGGGCCACAGAATTCCACCACGTGACCAGTACCGCCGGCGCTGCCGGTTTTACCAATAATCGCCAACACGATATCTTTCGCCGTAATGCCCGGCGCCGCTTCGCCCAGCACTTCAATCTTCATGGTTTTGGCACGGCCCTGTTTCAGGGTCTGCGTGGCAAACACATGCTCAACTTCGGAGGTACCGATACCGAATGCCAGCGAACCGAATGCGCCGTGGGTCGCGGTGTGGGAATCGCCGCAGACGATGGTCATGCCTGGCAGCGTCATCCCTTGTTCAGGCCCGATCACGTGCACGATACCCTGGAACGGGTGATTCAGGTCATACAGCTGAATGCCGAACTCAGCACAGTTCTTGATCAGCTCTTGCATCTGAATACGCGCCATCTCACCCGACGCGTTAATGTCTTTGGTCTGGGTAGAAACGTTGTGGTCCATGGTGGCGAACGTCTTCGACGGCTGGCGCACTTTGCGGCCGTGAGCGCGCAGGCCATCGAAGGCCTGCGGTGACGTCACTTCATGGATCAGATGGCGATCGATGTACAGTAACGGGGTTTCGTTTGGTGCTTCGTGGACGACATGTGCATCAAATAACTTCTGGTATAAGCTTTTCATTTTATTATTTTTCCTCAGCGATGAAACCGGCAATGATGCTGCCCATTTCATCTGTGCTCACAGCTGGGCCGTTACCGGCTAAATCGCGGGTACGATGGCCCGCTTCCAGCGCACGGCTGACCGCACGCTCGATACTGTCTGCAGCTTCAGCGGCATTCAGGCTGAAGCGCAACAGCAGAGACAACGAAAGAATCTGAGCAATTGGGTTGGCAATGTTCTGACCGGCGATATCGGGTGCGGAACCGCCTGCAGGCTCATACAGACCGAAACCTTCTTCGTTCATGCTGGCAGAAGGCAGCATGCCCATTGAACCGGTGATCATCGCGCATTCGTCTGACAGGATGTCACCGAACAGGTTAGAACAGAGCAGCACGTCAAACTGTGATGGATCTTTAATCAACTGCATGGTGGCGTTATCGATGTACATGTGGCTCAACTGCACATCCGGGTAATCTTTTGCCACTTCATTAACGATTTCACGCCACATCACTGAAGTCTGCAGCACGTTGGCTTTATCCACTGACGTCACTTTGTTACGACGCTTGCGTGCGGCTTCAAAGGCGTTACGTGCGATACGCTCGATCTCGAAACGGTGATACACCTCGGTATCAAATGCACGCTCATGTGGACCGCTACCTTCGCGCCCTTTCGGCTGACCAAAGTAGATGCCGCCGGTTAATTCACGCACGCACAGGATGTCGAAACCGCGTGCGGCGATGTCGCTGCGCAGTGGGCAAAACGCTTCCAGGCCTTTATATAAGGAAGCGGGGCGCAGGTTGCTGAACAACTTGAAGTGCTTACGCAGTGGCAACAGTGCACCACGCTCAGGCTGGCCCGCTGGCGGCAGGTGTTCCCATTTTGGACCACCGACAGAGCCGAACAGAATCGCATTCGCTTGCTCTGCACCGGCAACGGTGGCAGGCGGCAGCGGTTCACCGTGACGATCGATGGCGATACCGCCAACATCATATTCGCTGGTGGTGATACGCATGTCGAAGCGCGCGCGAATTGCGTCGAGAACCTTGATAGCCTGCGCCATCACTTCCGGGCCGATTCCGTCGCCTGGCATTACCGCAATATGATAAGACTGAGTCATAGTTACACCGTTTCCTTCTGATCTTTAAATTTACGCTGCAATTCTTTTTCTACCTGTTTGGCGCGCCAGATGTTGTTCAGGGCGTTCACCATCGCTTTAGCAGAAGATTCGACGATATCAGTCGCCAGGCCAACGCCATGGAATTTACGACCGTTGTAGTTCACCACGATATCAACCTGGCCCAGCGCGTTCTCGCCGTGGCCTTTCGCGGTCAACTTGTAGTTCACCAATTCTGCTTCAAAGCCGGTGATGCGGTTGATGGCCTGATATACGGCGTCCACCGGGCCGTTACCGGTCGCGGCATCGGCTTTGGTCTCTTCGCCACAGCCCAACTGCACCGACGCGGTGGCAGTAACGCTGGAACCGGTCTGTACATTAAATTCGTTCAGCTGGAAATATTCTGGCTCTTCGTTCTGTTTGTTGATGAACGCCAGCGCTTCCAAATCGTAATCAAATACCTGGCCTTTCTTGTCGGCCAGCTTCAGGAAGGCATCGTACAGAGCATCGACGTTGTAGTCGGAATCTTTGTAGCCCATCTCTTCCATGCGATGTTTCACCGCAGCACGGCCTGAACGTGAAGTCAGGTTCAACTGAATTTTGTGTAAGCCGATCGATTCTGGCGTCAGGATTTCGTAGTTTTCGCGGTTCTTCAACACGCCATCCTGGTGAATACCAGAGGAGTGAGCAAACGCACCCGTACCCACAATCGCTTTGTTGGCTGGAATCGGCATGTTGCAGATTTGGCTGATCAACTGGCTGGTGCGGTAGATTTCCTGATGATGGATATTGGTGTGCAGGTTCATGATCTGCTGACGGGTTTTAATCGCCATAATCACTTCTTCCAGCGCACAGTTACCGGCACGTTCGCCCAGGCCATTGATGGTGCCTTCAACCTGACGCGCACCGGCTAACACCGCTGCTACGGCATTGCCGGTTGCCATGCCCAAATCATCATGGGTGTGAACAGACAAGATAGCTTTATCGATGTTCGGTACGCGTTCGCGCAACTGGCTGAAGATGTTGGCGTACTCGTGCGGCAAGGTGTAACCAACCGTATCCGGGATGTTGATGGTGGTGGCGCCGGCGTTGATCGCGGCTTCCACTACGCGGCACAGATCGTCGATAGGCGTACGGCCACCGTCTTCGCAAGAAAACTCAACGTCATCGGTATAGTTGCGGGCACGTTTAATAGAGGCTACTGCGCGGTCAATCACATCTGGCAAGGTACTGCGCAATTTGGTGGCGATATGCATTGGCGAAGTGGCGAGGAAAGTATGAATGCGGAATGCTTCAGCCACACGCAAAGCCTCGTAGGCGGCATCAATATCCTTATCCACGCAGCGAGCCAGAGCGGCAACGCGGCTGTTTTTCACCGAGCGCGCGATGGTCTGCACCGATTCGAAATCGCCTGGCGAAGAGATAGGGAAACCGACTTCCATTACATCCACGCCCATACGCTCCAGCGCCAGGGCGATCTGCAGTTTTTCTTTAACACTCAGGCTGGCCTGTAATGCCTGCTCGCCGTCGCGCAGAGTGGTATCGAAAATAATAACTTGCTGGCTCATGGTCATCTTCCTTTTGCTTTAACTCAACTTCGCCGGTGTAACGAGCATAAAAAAACCCGCGCATCGGCGCGGGTTCTTTAAACTTCTTCAGGTTCGAATCAGTGATTGATTCCACCCACAAGTCTACCGCGCAAACTGAATGCGTTTAGTAGTAGACCGAGTAGGCGGAAAGAATGGAACATGAATCAAACCTCGTAAATTTTGTGCTGCACATATTGATACTGGGATTGCTGTGGGAAGTCAACCCTAAGTGAAAGGGTATTTCTTTTGTCGGTTAAGGGCGATCTGCTGCGAATATCCCGCTACACAGAGCTTTGGCATTAATTAGCTGCATGCATAATGGCTTAAACAGCCTAAAAAATTTTTTATAAAAACGAATTAATTTTAAGTTATTGAATTTAATATGTTTAATAGGGGTTTTGGTACAATCATAAAAACAAGATTTGGCGGGTTGCTTAGCACAATGTCATGCAAGAAGCGGATTTTGAAGTTAATCACGCCAGAAAGTAATATTCAGGAAAAATTGTGGGCTAACCGGCCAGGCAATATGAAAATCATATTTCTTAGAACACGCTGCAAATAATCATGAAACCAGCATTTTCATCTGTGGTTGTGGGATGGCATTAGTTTAATCCTCGCGAGCGATTATCACGTGTCAGTGCCTTTTGTGCCGAAATAAGCCTGTCGCAGCCTCCTGTCGTTTGCAGGCCGGGTTTTCTGCGGTTATGGTAATCGACCTACTCTTAAAAGAATCAACTCAAGTAGATTCCCTGTACCTGGAAGGCAGAAATGAATTCTGTCATCTGAGCATAAACATAAGGTTTTGATCTTAACTGGCGAATACGGGGCTGGGTGTCAGTGACGCAGGGGCAATGCGCGTCACGGGATCTGGTTCCTCAAGCCTGGAGGCAGAAAATGGAGATGTTGTCAGGAGCCGAAATGGTCGTCCGTTCGTTAATCGATCAGGGCGTTAAGCAGGTATTCGGCTATCCGGGCGGAGCAGTGCTCGACATTTACGATGCGCTGCAAACGGTCGGTGGAATTGACCACGTATTAGTGCGTCACGAGCAAGGCGCTGTGCATATGGCAGATGGTCTGGCACGCGCGACCGGCGAAGTCGGCGTGGTGCTGGTCACCTCAGGTCCAGGCGCCACCAATGCCATTACCGGTATTGCGACGGCCTATATGGATTCGATTCCGATGGTGATTCTGTCGGGTCAGGTGCCGTCTTCACTGATCGGCTACGATGCGTTCCAGGAGTGCGACATGGTCGGGATTTCCCGTCCGGTGGTCAAACACAGCTTCCTGGTGAAAAATGCGGAAGAGATCCCAACCGTGCTGAAAAAAGCCTTCTGGCTGGCAGCAAGCGGCCGCCCAGGCCCGGTGGTGATCGACCTGCCAAAAGATATTCTCAACCCAGCGAATAAACTGCCGTACGTCTATCCTGAGTCGGTCAGCATGCGTTCTTATAACCCAACGATTCAGGGCCATAAAGGGCAGATCAAGCGTGCACTGCAAACGCTACTGGCCGCACATAAGCCGGTAATTTATGCCGGTGGCGGTGCGATTATGTCAGGCTGTGAAGCGGAACTGCTGCAGTTAGCTGAACAGCTGAATATTCCGGTCACCATGTCACTGATGGGCTTGGGCGTATTCCCGGGCACGCATCGCCAGAGTGTAGGCATGCTGGGTATGCACGGGACTTACGAAGCCAATATGACGATGCACAATGCCGATTTGATTTTCGGCATTGGTGTGCGCTTCGATGACCGTACTACCAACAACCTGGCGAAATATTGCCCGAACGCCACCATCATGCATATCGACGTCGATCCGACCTCGATTTCCAAAACCGTCAGCGCTGATATCCCGATTGTCGGTGATGCGAAGCAGACGTTGTCGCAGATGCTGGAATTGCTGGCGCAAAGCGATGCGAAGCAAGAGCTGGATAGCCTGCGCGACTGGTGGCAGACCATTGATGGCTGGCGTAGCCGTAAGTGCCTCGAGTTCGATCGCACCAGCGACAAGATCAAACCGCAGGCGGTGATCGAAACCATCTGGCGTCTGACCAAAGGCGATGCCTATGTCACCTCTGACGTCGGTCAGCATCAGATGTTCGCCGCGCTCTATTATCAGTTTGATAAGCCTCGTCGCTGGATTAACTCAGGTGGTCTTGGCACCATGGGCTTCGGCTTACCGGCTGCGCTGGGGGTGAAAATGGCGCTGCCGGATGAAACCGTCATCTGCGTGACCGGTGATGGCAGTATTCAGATGAACATCCAGGAACTGTCGACGGCGCTGCAGTACGATTTACCGGTGCTGGTGCTGAACCTCAATAACGGTTTCCTCGGTATGGTGAAACAGTGGCAGGATATGATTTATTCCGGCCGCCACTCGCAATCCTACATGCAATCTCTGCCTGACTTTGTGCGTTTAGCCGAAGCCTACGGACACGTGGGTATTTCCATCGCGCACCCCGCTGAGCTGGAAGAGAAGCTGCAGCTGGCATTGGATACCCTGGCGAAAGGGCGTCTGGTGTTTGTTGATGTGAATATCGACGGCAGCGAGCACGTTTACCCGATGCAGATTCGCGGCGGTTCGATGGATGAGATGTGGCTGAGCAAAACGGAGAGGACTTAATTATGCGTCGTGTGTTATCGGTACTGCTGGAAAATGAATCCGGCGCATTGTCTCGCGTGGTGGGTTTGTTCTCACAGCGCGGCTACAACATCGAAAGCCTGACCGTTGCGCCGACCGATGATCCAACACTGTCGCGCATGACCATTCAGACGGTCGGCGATGAAAAAGTGCTGGAGCAGATTGAGAAGCAACTGCACAAGCTGGTGGACGTGTTACGTGTCAGCGAGCTAGGGCAGGGTGCTTACGTTGAACGTGAAATCATGCTGGTGAAGATTCAGGCAAGCGGGTATGGCCGTGAAGAAGTGAAGCGCAGCGCGGAAATTTTCCGTGGCCAGATTATCGATGTGACGCCAACGCTGTACACGGTTCAGCTGGCAGGCACCAGCGATAAACTCGACGCCTTCCTCAACACGGTGCGCGATGTTGCTGAGATCGTTGAAGTGGCGCGATCAGGGATTGTGGGCGTGTCACGTGGCGATCGTGTGATGCGTTAATTCCGCAGAGTTATCATCCTGCTTCCAAGCTAACCCGGCGTAATGCCGGGTTTTTTTTATTTAATGCGCTTGTGAGTGCTGCCCGATAAAAGCGGTTGCTCAGCGTAGTGTTCTGCGGTTAGATGTTACAAATGTTTTACCCATAGCTACTCTGCGGACATTTGCCCAGCCCTGGCTTATCAGAATTAAGGTGTCATCGTGAAACTGGATGAAATTGCGCGCCTGGCGGGCGTGTCGCGCACCACGGCCAGCTACGTTATCAATGGCAAAGCGCGGCAGTATCGTGTCAGCGACAAAACCGTCGAAAAAGTGATGGCGGTGGTGCGTGAACATAATTATCACCCCAATGCTGTTGCGGCAGGCCTGCGCGCCGGACGTACGCGTTCAATTGGTCTGGTGATCCCGGATCTTGAGAACACCAGTTACACGCGCATTGCCAATTATCTGGAGCGCCAGGCACGTCAACGTGGCTATCAGCTGCTGATTGCCTGCTCGGAAGATCAGCCTGACAATGAAATGCGCTGTATTGAACATCTGCTGCAGCGCCAGGTGGATGCGATCATCGTTTCGACCTCGTTGCCGCCAGAACACCCGTTTTATCAGCGCTGGATCAACGATCCGCTGCCGATTATCGCGCTGGACCGTGCGCTGGATCGTGAACACTTCACCAGTGTGGTCGGTGCCGATCAGGACGATGCGCATGCTCTGGCGGCTGAATTGCGTCAGCTTCCGGTGAAAAACGTGCTGTTCCTTGGGGCCTTGCCTGAGCTTTCAGTCAGTTTCCTGCGTGAAATGGGCTTCCGCGATGCGTGGAAAGACGATGAACGCATGGTGGATTACCTCTACTGCAACAGCTTTGATCGCACTGCGGCTGCCACACTGTTCGAGAAATACCTCGAAGATCATCCGATGCCGGATGCGTTGTTTACCACCTCATTCGGTCTGCTTCAGGGCGTGATGGATATTACCCTTAAGCGGGATGGCCGCCTGCCCACTGACCTGGCTATCGCCACCTTTGGCGACCACGAATTACTGGACTTTTTAGAGTGCCCGGTACTGGCGGTGGGGCAGCGTCATCGCGATGTCGCCGAACGTGTGCTGGAATTAGTTTTGGCCTCGCTGGATGAACCGCGCAAACCGAAGCCGGGATTAACCCGTATTCGCCGCAATTTATTCCGCCGTGGTCAATTAAGCCGACGTACGAAATGAAATCGCGGGCAGATGGCTGCCCGCACTTATTTATCATTCAGATATTTTTCTGCCATAGGACTGGGGTAAAAAAGCGTAAATAGTCACCACTTTCCCTAACGAATTAACTGCGCTGAATTTTCTTATTTGTTTACATCTTCAGCAGTGACGCGTAGCAGAGCTGGCGCGATGGTGCTGGGCTTCCTTTCAGAAATCCCCTAAAATGCAGCCGCTGTCGCATATCCCGGGATAATTATCTTTTGCGATTAAAACGCTTTATTTTTCGCCATTTTTCAAATCGTGAAAATTTTTATTCCATTATTCATCAGGTTAATTTTTTATTTTGCCATTCATTCCCCTAAATTCCCCTCCACTAAATAATTCTCACCCTTGTAAAGAGTGATATTCACTTGTCGTTGCGGCTTGACAAGGATTTCATAGGCTCCGTAAACTCGTTTCGTGGTAAAAAGTGGGATAAAGTGGTGAAAACGGGTGATTGGGGGGTAGGACTGACATGTTCCGAGGAGCAACGTTAGTCAATCTCGACGGCAAAGGCCGATTGGCGGTACCAACGCGCTATCGTGAATTGCTTGTCGCGGAGTCTCAGGGGCAAATGGTGTGCACCATTGACCTCCACCAGCCATGTCTGTTGCTTTATACCCTGCCCGAATGGGAAATCATCGAGAAAAAACTGGCGCGCTTATCCAGCATGAATCCGAACGAACGTCGCGTGCAGCGACTGCTGTTAGGACATGCCAGCGAATGCCAGATGGATAATGCAGGTCGTTTGTTGCTGGCGAATACGCTACGGCAACATGCTAGCCTGACCAAAGAAGTGATGCTGGTTGGACAGTTCAATAAGTTTGAGCTGTGGGATGAACAGACCTGGTATCAACAAGTTAAGGACGATATTGACGCAGAACAGTCGGCTCAGGAGCCTTTATCTGAGCGGTTGCAGGACTTGTCGCTATAGCTATGCAGGATAATTTTAAACACACCACAGTGCTACTGGATGAGGCGGTTAACGGCCTCAATATCAGGGAAGACGGCATTTACATTGACGGCACTTTTGGGCGCGGCGGTCACTCACGTCTGATCCTTTCGCAACTGGGCGAGAAGGGGCAGTTACTGGCGATCGATCGCGATCCGCAAGCCATAGCCGCTGCAGCTGAAATTCAGGATCCACGTTTTTCGATCGTGCACGGACCTTTTTCGGCGCTGGCAGAGTATGTCGAAGCGCGTGGTCTCACCGGCAAGATCGATGGCGTATTGCTCGATCTTGGCGTGTCATCACCGCAGTTGGATGACGCAGAGCGCGGTTTCTCGTTTATGCGTGATGGGCCACTGGATATGCGTATGGACCCGACACGGGGCCAGTCTGCAGCAGAGTGGCTGATGAACGCCGAGGAAGCTGATATCGCCTTCGTCATCAAGACCTACGGTGAAGAGAAATTTGGCAAACGTATCGCACGCGCCATCGTCGAGCGTAATCGCGAGCAGCCAATGACGCGCACCAAAGAGTTAGCCACCGTGATCGCTGCTGCGATGCCGGTGAAGGACAAGTTTAAACATCCGGCCACGCGCACCTTCCAGGCGATTCGTATCTGGATCAACAGCGAGCTGGAAGAGATCGATACCGCGCTGAAAGGGGCGATGTCGGTGCTGGCGCCAGGCGGTCGGTTATCGGTTATCAGCTTCCACTCGCTGGAAGACCGTTTAGTTAAGCGTTTTATGCGCGATCAGAGCCGAGGCCCGCAAGTTCCAGCGGGTATCCCAATGACCGAAAGCCAGCTTAAAGCGCTAGGTGGACGTGAATTGAAAACCTTAGGCAAGCTGATTCCGGGTGAAGCGGAAGTCAACGAGAACCCACGCGCGCGCAGTTCGGTACTGCGTATTGCTGAGAGGACCGCGACATGATTGGCAACGAGCGACACAGCCTGCCCGGCGTCATCGGCGGTGACCTGCTGCGATTCGGCAAGATCCCGGTGTTGCTGCTGATTGCAGTACTTGTGTCCTCGGTGTTGGTTGTGACCACCACACACAAAACGCGCCTGTTAACGGCGCAGCGCGAACAGTTGGTGTTAGAACGTGATGCGCTCGATATCGAGTGGCGTAACCTGATTTTGGAAGAGAATGCGCTCGGCGATCATAGCCGGGTTGAGCGAATAGCAACCGATAAGCTGCAAATGCAGCATGTTGATCCTTCACAGGAAAATATCGTGGTGCAGAGATAAATAAGGAATCGCAGACCTCAATGAGCGGCGCAGGCAAAACGCTGAAGTTAAAAAAACAGGAAGATAAGGCCAGCTTTATAAGCTGGCGTTTTGCGTTGCTGTGCGGCTGTATTTTACTGGCTTTGGGCGGATTGCTGTCACGCGTGGCGTGGTTACAGGTCATTAGCCCGGATAAGCTGGTCAAAGAAGGGGATTTGCGTTCGCTGCGTGTTCAATCTGTTCCCACTGCACGTGGCATGATCAGCGATCGTGCTGGCCGTCCGTTAGCCGTCAGCGTGCCGGTGAATGCCATCTGGGCCGATCCTAAAGAGCTGATGGAACACGGCGGCGTGTCACTCGACAGCCGCTGGAAAGCCCTTTCAGATGCGTTGTCCATCCCACTCGATCAACTCGCCGCGCGCGTGAATGCCAATCCCAAAGGGCGCTTTATCTATCTGGCGCGTCAAGTGAATCCAGCGATCGGCGAATACGTCAAAAAACTCAAGCTGCCCGGCATTTACCTGCGTGAAGAGTCGCGTCGTTACTATCCAGCCGGTCAGGTCACTGCACATCTGATCGGCTTTACCAACATTGATGGTCAGGGCATTGAGGGCATCGAAAAGAGCTTCGACAAGTGGCTGACCGGCGCGCCAGGCGAGCGTACGGTGCGTAAAGACCGCTACGGTCGCGTGATTGAAGATATCTCTTCTGTGGACAGCCGCGCGGCGCACAACCTGACGCTCAGCATCGACGAGCGTTTGCAGGCGCTGGTGTACCGCGAGCTGAACAATGCCGTGGCGTTCAACAAAGCGGAGTCGGGCACTGCCGTGCTGGTGGATGTGAACACCGGTGAAGTGCTGGCAATGGCCAACAGCCCGGCTTACAACCCAAACAATCTCTCCAACACGCCAAAAGATGTGATGCGCAACCGTGCCATTACCGACATCTTCGAGCCAGGCTCCACCGTCAAACCGATGGTGGTGATGACCGCGCTGCAGCGTGGCGTGGTGAAAGAGAACAGCGTACTGAATACCGTGCCGTACCGCGTTAATGGTCATGAGATCAAGGACGTGGCGCGCTACAACGAATTGACCCTTACCGGGGTTTTACAGAAGTCGAGTAACGTCGGGGTTTCACGTTTGGCGTTAGCGATGCCCTCCTCAGCACTCGTAGATACTTACGCGCGCTTTGGACTGGGTAAACCGACCAATTTGGGGCTGGTCGGGGAAAGCAGTGGCTTATACCCTCAAAAACAACGGTGGTCTGACATAGAGAGGGCCACCTTCTCTTTCGGCTACGGGCTAATGGTAACACCGTTACAGTTAGCGCGAGTCTACGCAACCATTGGCAGCTACGGCATCAACCGCCCGCTGTCGATCACCAAAGTTGACCCGCCAGTGGCGGGTGAACGCGTTTTCCAGGAAGACCTGGTGAAAACGGTGATGCACATGATGGAAAGCGTTGCGCTGCCTGGCGGCGGTGGGGTTAAAGCCGCCATCAAGGGTTATCGCATCGCGATTAAAACCGGTACTGCGAAAAAAGTGGGACCGGATGGACGCTACGTCAATAAATACATTGCTTACACGGCAGGTGTTGCACCTGCCAGTCGCCCTCGTTTTGCGCTGGTGGTGGTGATCAACGATCCCCAGGCCGGTAAATATTATGGTGGTGCGGTTTCTGCACCGGTGTTTGGCGCCATCATGGGCGGTGTATTACGCACCATGAACATTGAACCGGATGCGCTGCCGACAATTGATAAAGACGAGTTGGTGAAGAACAGAAGTGAGGAATCAAGTGACCGATCGTAACCTGCGCGATTTACTGGCCCCGTGGGTGCCGGGTGCGCCGGCGCGTCCACTCCGTGACATGACACTAGACAGCCGCTCAGCGGCTGCTGGCGATCTGTTTATCGCCGTGGCGGGCCATCATGCTGATGGACGTCGTTTTATTCCGCAGGCTATTGCTCAAGGCGTGGCGGCAGTGATTGCCGAAGCCGAGGGCGAAGCCAGCGATGGAGATATCCGCGAGATGCACGGCGTCCCGGTTATCTACCTGGCGCAGTTGCAGCAGCGTCTCTCTGCACTGGCCGGGCGCTTTTATCAGCAGCCTGCTGAAAAACTTAAATTAATCGGTGTCACCGGCACCAACGGAAAAACCACCACCACGCAGTTGATGGCGCAGTGGGCCAATCTGCTGGGTGAAACCGGTGCCGTAATGGGTACGGTGGGTAATGGCTTATATGGCCAATTGGTGGCCACCGAAAACACCACCGGTTCCGCGGTAGATGTTCAACATGTATTGAATGATCTGGTGGAGCAGGGTGCCACGCTGGCTGCGATGGAAGTGTCTTCTCACGGCCTGGTGCAGCATCGCGTGGCGGCATTGCCCTTCGCGGCTGCTGTGTTCACGAATCTAAGCCGCGATCATCTGGATTATCACGGTGATATGCAGGGTTACGAAGCCGCCAAATGGCTGCTGTTCTCTGAGCATCAGGTTGGCGAAGCCATTATCAACGCTGATGACGAGGTCGGGCGCCGCTGGCTGGAGAAACTGCCGGATGCCGTTGCCGTCACCCTGGCTGACAACTTGCAGCCTGGCTGTCGTGGGCGCTGGCTGAAAGCCACAGCGGTGAATTATCACGATGGCGGTGCGCATATCCAGTTCAGCTCCAGCTGGGGCGACGGGGAATTTGATAGCCGTCTGATGGGCGCATTCAATGTCAGCAATCTGCTGCTGGCACTGGCCACCTTGCTGACGCTCGATTATCCGCTGGAGGCGCTGGTATCAAGCGCTGCACAGCTGCAACCGGTATGTGGCCGTATGGAAGTGTTCACGGCACCAGAAAAACCCACAGTGGTGGTGGATTATGCTCACACCCCCGATGCGCTGGAAAAAGCGTTGGAAGCTGCCCGTCTGCACTGTAAAGGCAAGCTGTGGTGCGTGTTTGGCTGCGGCGGCGATCGTGACAAAGGCAAACGTCCGTTGATGGGCGCGATTGCCGAACAGTTCTCTGACATCGTGGTCATCACCGATGACAATCCGCGCAGCGAAGAACCTGCCGCGATTGTGAATGACATTCTGACTGGCTTGCTTGATCCCGGTCGCGCCCGCGTGGTCGCGGGACGTGCGCAAGCGGTCACGAACGCCGTGATGCAGGCCAATGTCGATGACATCGTGTTGGTGGCTGGTAAAGGCCATGAAGATTATCAAATCATTGGTAACCGTCGTTTGGATTACTCCGATCGCGACACCGTCGCCCGTTTACTGGGGGTGATGGCATGATCCCGGTTTCTTTGAAAACACTGGCTGAAATCAGTGGTGGTCAACTGCACGGCGCTGATTTGACGCTGAATGATGTGACCAGCGACACGCGTAAAGTGGCTGATGGCAGCCTGTTTGTCGCACTGGTCGGTGAGCGTTTCGATGCACACGACTTTGCCAGCGATGCTATTGCTAACGGTGCCAAAGCGCTGCTGGTGAGTAAGCACTTGCCTTTAGATGTGCCGCAAGTGGTGGTGGCAGATACCCGCATTGCCTTTGGTCAGCTCGGCGCCTGGGTGCGTCAGCAATCGAAGGCGCGCGTGGTAGCCCTGACCGGTTCATCCGGTAAAACCTCCGTCAAAGAGATGACCGCTGCCATTTTGCGTCAGTGTGGTGAAACCCTCTATACCGCTGGCAACCTGAACAACGACTTCGGCGTGCCGATGACGTTGCTGCGTCTGACCCCAGAACACGAGTTCGCGGTGATTGAGCTGGGTGCCAATCATCAGGGCGAGATTGCTTACACCACCGATTTAGTGCGTCCTGAAACGGCGCTGGTGAATAATCTCGCTGCAGCGCATCTGGAAGGCTTTGGTTCACTGGCCGGTGTAGCGAAAGCCAAAGGCGAAATTTTTGGGGGATTGCCAGTACACGGCACCGCCATCGTCAATGCTGACAGCAACGACCTCGCTAACTGGCAGTCGCAGTTTGTCGATAGGACCCTGTGGCGCTTCTCGCCACAGCCGATGGCAGATGCAGAATTCCGCGCCAGCGAGATCGTGCTACGCGCCGACGCCACGCTGTTTACCTTGCATACGCCGCGCGGAGACATTGCTGTTGCGCTTCCGCTGCCTGGTCGCCACAACATCGCGAACGCGCTTGCTGCTGCTGCGCTGGCACTGTCCGTTGATGCCCCGCTAAGCGCGATCCAAACCGGTTTGAAAACACTGCAGCCCGTACCGGGGCGTCTGTTCCCGATTCGTCTGGCAGACAATCAACTGCTGCTGGATGACAGCTATAACGCCAACGTCGGTTCGATGACGGCGGCCGCACAGGTACTGGGCGATATGCCAGGGTTCCGAGTGATGGTCGTCGGTGATATGGCCGAACTGGGCGATGAAGCGGAAGCTTGCCATCAGCAGGTGGGTGAAGCCGCCAGGGCAGCAGGTATTGATTGTGTTCTGAGTACCGGCACTTTGAGTCGGTTGATCGGTGAAAGCAGCGGTAAAGGCGAGCATTTCGCCACCAAAGCCGAGCTGACTGTACGTTTACGCGCATTGCTGTCCCAACATCAGGACATCACTATTTTGGTTAAAGGCTCACGTAGCGCCGCCATGGAGCAGGTCGTCGAGAGCTTACAGGAGAAAGGAACATGCTAGTCTGGCTGGCCGAACATTTGGTCGCACTTTATTCCGGCTTTAACGTCTTCTCGTATTTGACGTTTCGCGCCATTGTCAGCCTGCTGACCGCTCTGTTCCTATCACTCTGGATGGGCCCGCGCCTGATCGCCTGGCTGCAGAAACTGCAGATTGGCCAGGTGGTGCGTAACGACGGTCCGGAATCGCACTTCAGTAAGCGCGGTACGCCAACCATGGGAGGCATCATGATCCTCACCTCCATCACCGTCTCGGTGTTGATGTGGGCGTATCCATCCAACCCTTATGTGTGGTGCGTGCTGGCGGTGCTGATTGGTTTCGGCATTATCGGTTTCGTCGATGACTATCGCAAAGTGGTACGCAAAGACACCAAAGGCCTGATTGCCCGCTGGAAATACTTCTGGATGTCGGTGATTTCCCTTGGCGTGGCTTTTGCGCTTTACGCTGCGGGCAAAGGCACACCGGCCACTCAGTTGGTGGTGCCGTTCTTTAAAGACATCATGCCGCAGCTGGGATTGTTTTATGTGCTGCTGGCTTACTTTGTGATTGTCGGCACCGGTAATGCGGTCAACCTGACGGATGGTCTGGATGGCCTGGCGATTATGCCAACCGTCTTCGTGGCAGCAGGCTTTGCTCTGGTGGCATGGGCGACCGGTAACGTGAAGTTTGCTGAGTATCTGCATATTCCGTATCTGCGCCATGCGGGTGAGTTGGTGATTGTCTGTACCGCGATTGTCGGTGCCGGTCTTGGCTTCCTGTGGTTCAACACCTACCCGGCTCAGGTCTTTATGGGCGATGTGGGTTCGCTGGCACTGGGTGGCGCATTAGGCACCATCGCCGTGCTGCTGCGTCAGGAGTTTTTGCTGGTGATCATGGGCGGCGTGTTTGTGGTTGAAACACTGTCGGTGATTCTGCAGGTGGGATCGTTCAAGCTGCGCGGCCAACGCATTTTCCGCATGGCGCCGATTCACCACCACTATGAATTGAAGGGCTGGCCGGAGCCGCGCGTCATTGTGCGCTTCTGGATTATTTCACTGATGCTGGTGCTGATTGGCCTGGCAACGCTGAAGGTACGTTAATCATGGCTGACTATCGGGGCAGAAAAGTCGTCATCATTGGACTCGGCATCACTGGCCTGTCCTGTGTTGATTTCTTCCTCGCGCAGGGCGTGACGCCTCGCGTGATGGATACCCGTGTGTCTCCGCCTGGCCTCGACAAGTTGCCTGAGGCGGTTGAACGCTATGTAGGCGGTATCAACAGTGACTGGTTGCTGGCGTCGGACTTGATCGTTGCCAGCCCAGGCATCGCGCTTGCTCATCCTGCATTAAGTGAAGCCGCGGATGCCGGTATCGAAATCGTCGGTGATATCGAACTGTTCTGCCGTGAAGCTCAGGCGCCGATTGTCGCGATCACCGGCTCGAACGGTAAAAGCACTGTCACCACGCTGGTGGGTGAAATGGCCCGTGCAGCAGGTTGGCAGGTTGGCGTGGGTGGCAACATCGGTTTACCGGCGCTAACCCTGCTGAAATCTCCGGCACAGTTGTATGTGCTGGAACTTTCCAGCTTCCAGTTAGAAACCACCTACAGCCTGCAAGCGGCGGCCGCCACCATTCTCAACGTAACGGAAGATCATATGGATCGCTATCCGTTGGGCATGCAGCAGTATCGTGCGGCGAAATTGCGCATTTATGAAAACGCCCGCGTCTGTGTGGTCAATGCCGATGATGGTATGACCATGCCGGTTCGCGGCGTTGATGCACGCTGCGTGAGCTTTGGCATCAACCTTGGTGATTACCATCTGACTCAGCAGCAGGGCAGCACCTGGCTGCGGGCGCAGGGTGAAAGGGTATTAAACACCGACGAAATGACGTTGGTGGGGCAGCATAACTACACCAATGCCCTGGCGGCCCTGGCACTGGCAGATGCGGTGAATATCCCGCGCGCTTCCAGTCTGAAAGCGTTAACGACTTTCACTGGCCTGGCGCACCGTTTCCAGCTGGTGCATGAAGCCAATGGCGTGCGCTGGATTAATGACTCCAAAGCCACTAACGTCGGCAGTACTGAGGCGGCACTCAATGGTTTGCAGGTGAAAGGCACCTTGTGGCTGTTGATGGGCGGTGATGGCAAATCCGCTGACTTCAGTGCACTGACGCGCTTTTTGCAGGGCGACAACGTGCGCATCTATTGCTTTGGTCGTGACGGCGATGCGCTCGCGGCGTTGCGCCCGGAGATCGCCACGCGCACAGAGACGATGCAGCAGGCCATGGAGCAGATTGCCCCTCAGGCGAAGGCGGGCGATATGGTGCTGCTGTCACCGGCCTGCGCCAGCCTCGATCAGTTCCGTAATTTTGAACAGCGCGGTGATATTTTCGCGCAGCTGGCGAAGGAGTTGAGCTGATGCGCATTCCAGGTGCCGGTATTGCCAGCTTCCTCTCCGTGCGTTTACGCGATTGGGTGATGGGCGGCCGTGAAAATGATGATGCGCCAGTGGTGCTGTATGATCGTACGCTGCTGTGGCTGACCTTTGGTTTGGCGATTATCGGCTTTGTGATGGTGACTTCAGCGTCGATGCCGGTCGGCCAGCGTCTCAACGAAGACCCGTTCTACTTCGCTAAACGCGACGCTTTCTATATTGCCCTGGCGGTAGGCATGGCACTGGTGACATTGCGCGTCCCAATGGATTTCTGGCAGCGCTACAGCAACGTGATGCTGATGGCGTCTGTGGCAATGCTGCTGATCGTCCTGGTGGTGGGTAGTTCGGTTAACGGTGCATCGCGCTGGATTGCCCTCGGCCCACTGCGTATTCAGCCGGCCGAATTGTCCAAGCTTTCCCTGTTTTGCTATCTCGCCAGCTATCTGGTGCGCAAAGTGGAAGAGGTACGCAACAACTTCTGGGGCTTTTGTAAGCCGATGGGCGTGATGGTGGTGTTGGCCGTGTTACTGCTGGCGCAACCGGATCTCGGAACTGTAGTTGTGCTGTTTGTGACGACGCTAGCGATGCTGTTCCTCGCGGGTGCCAAAATGTGGCAGTTCCTGGCGATCATCGGCTCCGGTATTTTTGCCGTGGTGCTGCTGATTATCGCTGAACCCTATCGTATGCGCCGTGTGACCTCTTTCTGGAACCCATGGGAAGATCCGTTTGGCAGCGGCTACCAGCTGACCCAGTCGCTGATGGCCTTCGGTCGTGGTGAATTCTGGGGCCAGGGCCTCGGCAACTCGGTGCAAAAACTCGAGTATCTGCCGGAGGCACACACCGACTTTATCTTCTCCATCATTGGTGAAGAGTTGGGTTATGTCGGTGTGGTTTTGGCGCTGTTAATGGTATTCTTCGTCGCTTTTCGCGCGATGTCGATTGGTCGCCGTGCTCTGGAGATCGATCAGCGCTTTTCTGGCTTCCTCGCTTGCTCAATTGGCGTGTGGTTTAGCTTCCAGGCGCTGGTTAACGTCGGTGCGGCCGCAGGTATGCTGCCGACCAAAGGTCTGACACTGCCGCTGATCAGTTACGGTGGCTCAAGTCTGATCATCATGTCGACCGCCATCGTGTTTTTATTGCGCATTGATTATGAAACGCGTCTGGCAAAAGCGCAGGCGTTTACCCGAGGTGCTCGATGAGTAGCAAGCGGCTGATGGTGATGGCCGGCGGAACCGGCGGACATGTGTTCCCTGGGCTGGCTGTGGCACACCATCTGATCGAACAGGGCTGGCAGGTGCGCTGGCTCGGAACCGCTGACCGAATGGAAGCGGATTTGGTGCCGAAACATGGCATCGAAATTGAATTTATCCGTATTAGCGGTTTGCGCGGCAAAGGCGTTAAAGCGCAGTTACTGGCACCGGTACGCATCTTCAATGCATGGCGCCAGGCGCGTCGCATCATGAAGCGCTGGCAGCCGGACGTGGTGCTCGGCATGGGCGGATACGTTTCCGGTCCAGGTGGATTAGCCGCGTGGAGTTGCGGTATTCCTGTGGTGCTGCATGAGCAGAACGGCATTGCCGGGCTGACCAACAAGTGGCTGGCGAAAATTGCCACCAAAGTGATGCAGGCGTTTCCGGGTGCATTCCCGAAAGCCGATGTGGTTGGCAATCCCGTGCGTACCGATGTGTTGGCCCTGCCGCTGCCTGCTGATCGCCTGAGTGGACGCAGTGGTGCGATTCGTGTGCTGGTGGTCGGCGGAAGCCAGGGCGCACGTATCCTGAATCAGACAGTGCCGCAGGTGGCCGCAGAACTGGGTGATGCCATCACGATTTGGCATCAAAGCGGCAAAGGCGCGCTGGAGACGGTGCAACAGGCCTATCTCGATGCCGGACAGCCGCAGCACAAGGTCACCGAGTTTATTGATGATATGGCGGAAGCCTATGCCTGGGCGGATGTAGTGGTGTGTCGTTCGGGCGCATTGACGGTGAGCGAAGTTGCCGCCGCAGGTTTACCGGCGATCTTCGTGCCGTTTCAGCACAAAGACCGTCAGCAGTACTGGAATGCGTTGCCGCTGGAGCAAGCGGGCGCAGCCAAAATTTTCGAGCAGCCGCAATTTACCGCGACTGCAGTAGCGGACACGTTGCGCCATTGGGATCGCGCCACGCTGCTGGCGATGGCTGAGAAAGCCCGTCAGGTAGCGATTCCTGATGCAACCGATCGGGTTGCGCAGGAAGTGGCACGCGTCGCGAAGTAATTAATAGGTCGGTTTGACCGGCTGTACCTGAATGCAGGTACGAATGCGATCAACAGGTAATTGAGACAGATGAATACACAACAATTGGCAAAACTGCGTTCCATTGTGCCCGAGATGCGTCGCGTCCGGCACATTCACTTTGTCGGCATCGGTGGTGCTGGCATGGGCGGTATTGCCGAGGTGTTGGCGAACGAAGGTTATCACATCAGCGGGTCGGATCTGGCGCCTAACCCGGTGACCCAGCATCTGGCCTCATTGGGTGCGACCATTTATTTCAACCATCGCCCGGAAAACGTGACGGATGCGAGCGTGGTGGTGGTGTCGACTGCGGTGGCTCAGGACAATCCGGAGCTGGTAGCGGCACGCGAGCAGCGTATCCCGGTGATTCGCCGTGCAGAGATGCTGGCTGAGCTGATGCGCTTCCGTCATGGCATCGCGATTGCCGGTACGCACGGCAAAACTACCACCACAGCGATGGTTACCAGTATTTATGCCGAAGGTGGCTTAGACCCAACTTTCGTCAATGGCGGCCTGGTGAAAGCAGCGGGCACCCATGCGCGTTTGGGCACCAGCCGTTACCTGATTGCGGAAGCCGATGAGAGTGACGCGTCGTTCCTGCATCTGCAGCCGATGGTGGCGATTGTCACCAATATCGAAGCGGATCATATGGATACCTATCAGGGCGATTTCGAGAACCTGAAGCAGACGTTCATCAACTTCCTGCATAACCTGCCGTTCTACGGACGTGCGGTGATGTGCGTAGATGATGTGGTGATCCGCGATTTGATCCCACGCGTAGGCCGTCAGGTCACCACTTACGGTTTCAGTGATGACGCCGATGTGCGTATCGAAAACTATGAACAACGTGGCGCGCAGGGGCACTTTACCCTGATTCGTCAGGACAAGCCGGTGCTAAAAGTGACCCTGAATGCGCCGGGTCGTCACAATGCCTTAAATGCTGCTGCTGCGGTTGCAGTGGCGACGGAAGAAGGCATTGAAGATAACGCGATTCTGGCGGCACTGGAGAGCTTCCAGGGCACCGGGCGCCGCTTTGATGTGCTGGGCGAATTTGATACCGCAGCGGTCAATGGCAATCCAGGCAGCGCAATGCTGGTGGATGATTACGGTCATCACCCAACGGAAGTGGATGTCACCATCAAAGCCGCGCGTGCCGGCTGGCCAGAGAAAAAACTGGTGATGGTATTCCAGCCGCATCGTTACACGCGAACTCGAGATCTGTTCGATGACTTCGCTAACGTGCTGTCACAGGTTGATGTATTGCTGATGCTGGATGTTTATCCGGCCGGTGAAGCGCCGATTCCAGGCGCAGATAGCCGTTCACTGTGCCGCGCGATTCGCAATCGTGGCAAGGTTGACCCGATTCTGGTCTCTGAGCACGATGCGTTGCCGGAAGCGCTAGCCCCGTTGTTGTCAGGTGACGATCTGGTCATCGTGCAGGGCGCCGGCAATATCGGCAAGATCGCCCGCAAACTGGCTGAGCTTGCGTTGCAGCCAGCTGCGAAAACGGAGGCGCGTCATGGCTGAGAAAGTCGCCGTCCTGATGGGCGGAACCTCGGCAGAGCGTGAAGTGTCGCTGATGTCGGGCAATGCGGTGTTAGCTGGTCTGCGTGAGATGGGCATTGATGCACACGGCGTGGATACCCGTGATGTGTCAGTGCTGGACCTCAAAGCGCAGGGCTTTGATAAAACCTTTATCGCTCTGCACGGTCGCGGCGGTGAAGATGGCACGCTGCAGGCGGTGCTGGAGTTCCTCCAGTTGCCCTATACCGGCAGCGGCGTGATGGCTTCTGCGATCACCATGGATAAACTGCGCAGCAAATTGCTGTGGCAGGGCAGGGGACTGCCTTCAGGCAAATTCGTCTGGTTAACGCGTCAGCAGCAGGAGCAGGGTTTAGACGCACAAACGCAGGCTGCCATTGATGCGCTCGGGCTGCCGCTGTTTGTGAAGCCAAGCTGTGAAGGTTCTAGTGTCGGCATCAGCCGTGTGAACACGTTAGAAGCCTTGCCTGCAGCGCTGGATGAAGCGTTTCGCCACGATAATGACGTGCTAGTTGAGGCATTCCTGAGTGGTGCGGAATATACCGTTGGCATCCTGGGTAATGAAATTCTGCCTTCAATCAGAATTAAAACCGCCAGCGAGTTCTATGACTATGAAGCTAAATACATTTCTGACGATACTGAATACTTCTGTCCAAGTGGTTTGAGTGCAGTTCAGGAAGCAGAATTGAAGACGCTGGTATGGGCAGCCTGGCGTGCACTGGGTTGCAGCGGCTGGGGACGCGTCGATGTAATGACAGATGGCGAGGGGAAATTCCAGTTGCTGGAAGTGAATACCTCTCCGGGCATGACCAGCCACAGTCTGGTGCCGATGGCCGCGAAGCAGGCAGGATACAGTTTCCCGCAGCTGGTGGCGCGTATTCTGGAACTGGCTGACTGATATGTCTCAGGCGGCGATACGTGTACGAAATCGCGAACCCCAGGAGCGTGCGCGCACCGGGCGTAGCAACGGTGCCCGACTGTTTGGCGTCGTATTCCTGCTGATTGTGTTGGGCATCATGGCTGCCGGTGGGCTGGTGGTGCTGAAGTGGATGAATGATGCGTCGCGTTTACCGCTGTCGAAGCTGGTGGTGACCGGGGAAACGCATTACACCACGCATGATGACATTCGCCAGGCCATTTTGTCGCTAGGTGCACCTGGCACGTTTATGTCGCAAAACGTGGACATCATCCAGCAACAGATTGAGCGTTTACCCTGGATTAAACAGGTCAGTGTGCGTAAGCAGTGGCCTGATGAGCTGAAGATTAACCTGGTGGAGTATGTTCCGGTGGCACGCTGGAATGACTCACACATGGTAGACGCCGATGGCGTCTCCTTCAGCGTCCCGGCCAGTCATATCGGTAAAGAAACATTGCCGATGTTATATGGCCCGGAAGGCAGTGAAACAGAGGTGTTGGCGGGCTATCACACCATGAGTGATGTGCTCAAAGCCGGCAAGTTTACCCTGAAGGTCGCGTCGATGACGGCGCGGCGCTCGTGGCAGTTAGTGACCAGCGACGATGTGCGCATCGAACTGGGACGCAGCGACACCATGAAGCGTCTGAACCGTTTTATTGAGCTCTATCCGGAGCTGCTGCAGCAGGGCCAGAGTCAGAACAAGCGCATTACCTATGTCGATTTGCGCTACGACTCCGGTGCCGCAGTAGGCTGGGCAGCGGCCCCGCTGGAGCCACAGGACAGTAATCAGCAACAAAACCAGGCACAGGCTAAACCACAATGATCAAGGCAACGGACAGAAAACTGGTAGTAGGACTTGAAATCGGCACCGCAAAGGTTGCCGCCCTGGTTGGGGAAATTCTGCCTGATGGTATGGTCAACATTATTGGGGTGGGCAGCTGCCCGTCTCGCGGTATGGATAAAGGCGGCGTAAATGACCTTGAGTCGGTGGTGAAATGCGTTCAACGCGCCATCGACCAGGCTGAACTGATGGCTGATTGCCAGATTTCGTCGGTTTACCTTGCTTTATCGGGCAAACATATCAGTTGTCAGAACGAAATCGGGATGGTTCCGATTTCGGAAGAGGAAGTGACTCAGGATGATGTAGAGAACGTGGTACATACGGCGAAATCCGTACGCGTACGCGATGAACATCGTATCCTGCATGTGATTCCTCAGGAATATGCCATTGATTATCAGGAAGGCATCAAGAATCCGGTGGGACTTTCCGGCGTGCGTATGCAGGCGAAAGTGCACTTGATCACCTGCCACAATGATATGGCGAAAAATATTGTTAAAGCCGTTGAACGTTGCGGCCTGAAAGTTGACCAACTGATTTTTGCCGGACTGGCATCCAGTTTCTCGGTTCTGACTGAAGATGAACGTGAGCTGGGCGTCTGTGTTGTTGACATCGGTGGCGGTACAATGGATATCGCGGTTTACACCGGCGGCGCACTGCGTCACACCAAAGTGATCCCTTATGCAGGGAATGTGGTGACCAGTGATATCGCCTATGCCTTCGGCACACCGCCAACCGATGCGGAAGCGATCAAAGTACGCCATGGTTGTGCGTTGGGTTCGATTGTTGGCAAAGATGAAAACGTCGAAGTGCCGAGCGTCGGTGGACGCCCACCGCGCAGTCTGCAACGCCAAACGCTGGCAGAAGTGATTGAGCCGCGTTACACCGAATTGCTGAATCTGGTGAATGACGAGATTCTGCAACTGCAGGAGCAACTGCGTCAGCAGGGCGTGAAACACCACCTGGCAGCAGGCATCGTGCTGACCGGTGGCGCAGCACAGATTGAAGGTTTGGCCGCTTGCGCCCAGCGTGTATTTCATACGCAGGTGCGTATTGGTCAGCCACTTAACATCACCGGCCTGACGGATTATGCGCAGGAGCCGTATTACTCAACTGCAGTCGGTCTGCTGCATTACGGCAAAGAGTCACACATGAACGGTGATGCAGAAACGGAAAAACGTGCTTCAGTGGGCAACTGGTTTAAACGTATCAATAGCTGGCTGAAGAAAGAGTTTTAATTTTTGAAAAAGGAGATCATGCAGGCAATGTTTATGATCTCCAGGCGACAGGCACATAACGGAGAGAAATCATGTTTGAACCTATGGAATTAACCAATGACGCGGTGATTAAAGTCATCGGCGTCGGCGGCGGCGGTGGCAACGCCGTAGAGCACATGGTACGCGAGCGTATCGAAGGTGTAGAATTCTTCGCTGTAAACACCGACGCGCAAGCGTTGCGTAAGACAGCGGTTGGCCAGACGATCCAGATCGGGACCGGTATCACCAAGGGTCTCGGTGCGGGTGCAAACCCGGAAGTGGGTCGAACCTCAGCTGAGGAAGATCGTGAAGCACTGCGTTCTGCGCTGGAAGGGGCAGACATGGTGTTTATTGCTGCAGGCATGGGCGGCGGTACCGGTACCGGTGCAGCGCCAGTCGTGGCAGAAGTAGCAAAAGATTTGGGTATCCTGACTGTTGCGGTGGTGACCAAGCCCTTCAACTTCGAAGGCAAAAAGCGTATGGCTTTTGCTGAACAGGGTATCGCTGAGCTGTCTAAGCATGTTGATTCACTGATCACCATCCCGAACGACAAGCTGTTAAAAGTGCTGGGTCGCGGTATCTCTCTGCTGGATGCCTTTGGTGCAGCCAACGACGTACTGAAAGGTGCGGTGCAGGGTATCGCCGAGCTGATTACTCGCCCAGGCTTGATGAACGTTGACTTCGCGGACGTGCGTACCGTGATGTCAGAAATGGGTTACGCCATGATGGGCTCCGGCGTAGCGTGCGGTGAAGACCGTGCCGAAGAAGCAGCCGAAATGGCGATCTCCAGCCCACTGCTGGAAGATATCGATCTGTCTGGTGCGCGCGGCGTGCTGGTCAACATCACGGCGGGCTTTGACCTGCGTCTGGATGAGTTCGAAACCGTGGGTAACACTATCCGCGCCTTCGCCTCTGACAACGCGACCGTGGTTATCGGTACGTCTCTGGATCCAGAGATGAACGACGAACTGCGCGTGACCGTGGTTGCGACGGGTATTGGCATGGACAAGCGTCCAGAAATCACGCTGGTGACCAACAAACCGGCTTCGCAGCCAGTGATGGATCATCGCTACCAGCAGCACGGCATGGCGCCGTTGCCGCAGGAGCAGAAGCCGGCAGCGAAAGTGGTCAACGACCAGCCAGCATCGTCCAATAAAGAGCCAGATTATCTTGATATTCCAGCCTTCCTGCGTAAGCAGGCAGACTAAGAATATCCTGAGAATTGGGATTCTCCGCTCTTTGTGCTAAAGTATTCGCCCGCTGGTAATTTATACTGGCGGTCGGATGGGTAATATTGCGAGATAATGCGATGATCAAACAAAGGACATTAAAACGTATTGTTCAGGCGACAGGTGTCGGTTTACATACCGGCAAGAAAGTCACGCTGACCTTACGCCCTGCGTCGGCTAATACCGGGGTCATCTATCGTCGCACTGACTTGAATCCACCGGTTGATTTCCCGGCTGATGCAAAATACGTGCGCGACACCATGCTGAGTACCTGCCTGGTGAATGATGAAGGCGTGCGTATATCGACGGTTGAACACCTGAATGCTGCATTGGCAGGCTTGGGTATCGACAACATTATTGTTGAAGTCGATGCGCCCGAAATCCCAATTATGGATGGCAGTGCCGCGCCTTTTGTCTACTTGCTGATGGATGCAGGCGTCGAAGAGCTGAACAGTGCGAAGAAATTTGTACGCGTTAAGCAGACGGTGCGTGTTGAAGATGGCGATAAGTGGGCCGAGATCAAACCTTACAACGGTTTCTCACTCGACTTTACTATCGACTTCAAACATCCGGCAATTGACTCAAGCTCGCAGCGTTACCAGTTAAACTTCTCGGCTGATGCGTTTGTTCGCCAAATCAGTCGTGCGCGCACCTTTGGTTTTATGCGTGAAATCGAATATCTGCAGTCTAAAGGCCTGTGCCTGGGCGGTAGCTTAGATTGTGCGATTGGTCTTGATGATTTCCGCGTACTCAACGAAGACGGTCTGCGCTTTGAAGATGAATTCGTTCGTCACAAAATGCTGGACGCGATCGGCGATCTGTTTATGTGTGGCCACAACGTGATTGGCGCTTTCTCTGCGTTTAAATCAGGCCATGCGTTAAACAATAAATTGCTGCAAGCGGTACTGGCTAAGCAGGAAGCCTGGGAATGGGCAACCTTCGAAGACGAAGCTGAACTGCCACTGGCATTCAAAGCTCCAAATTTAGTTCTGGCGTAAGTCAGTCATAAAACGGCAGTTTCCCTGACACCCTCTCCGGTCAGTGGAAGCTGCCGTTTTTTATTGCCTGTTTTTTATTCCTGCAAGACCGCTCTCAATTCTCTGCTATCACTGGCGAAAGCCTGTACAAATAAACGTGAAATCCCCCTTAAGCCCTTTAATCACTGGTGTCCTGGCCCCACATAAGTGCTATTATCTGGCGCTCATATGAGCAGGTTCGCGGATAACCGCAACGGCTTCATTACTTTATTTAACTGTGGATAGGTTGTGATCGGGATTTTCTCACGCTGGCGACAATTAGGCAGACGCTACTTCTGGCCTCATCTCTTGTTAGGGATGGTGGCGGCCAGTTTGGGCTTGCCTGCCTGTGCGCAAAGTGCGGAGTCCACGGCGACAGACTCGCCCATCAGCAGCCTGTTTGTCGGCAATGTTGTTCATTTCGATCATTTAATCCGTCTGCAGGAAAGTGCGCGTCGACCAAATTTCAATGTCGATTACTGGCATCAGCATGCCATTCGCACGGTCATTCGCCACCTCTCATTTAGCATGACGCCACCAGCAGAAGCGGAAGAAAGTCATACAGTCCCGCTGGCGGCACAAAAGCTGGCGTTAATCGATTCGCTGCAGGCGCTACTCACATCGCCAGCTCAACCCGCTATTGCATTAGAGCCGCAGGAAACGCTGCGTCATCGCGAACTTCAAATTCACACTTCTGCTGACTGGCAGGCTGCTATTCATGGCATCCGCGCCGGGCCTGCCATTGCTTAACAGTAACGATTTTCCACATCCTGTTTTAGATTTTCCAGTCCGCATGAATGCGGCTGAATTGAGAAAAATTTACCATGTTAATCAAATTGTTAACCAAAGTCTTTGGCAGCAGTAACGATCGTACCCTGCGTCGTATGCGCAAAATCGTCGATGTCATCAATAAGATGGAGCCGGATTTCGTCAAGCTCTCGGATGACGAACTGAAAGCCAAGACCGACCTGTTCCGTGAACGCCTGAAGAAAGGTGAAAGCCTTGAAAGCCTGATTCCTGAAGCCTTTGCCACGGTGCGTGAAGCCAGTAAACGTGTGTTTGGTATGCGCCACTTCGATGTACAGCTGATTGGTGGCATGGTGCTGAATGAGCGTTGCATCGCGGAGATGCGTACCGGTGAAGGTAAAACCTTAACCGCAACGTTGCCTGCTTATCTGAACGCACTGAGCGGTAAAGGCGTGCACGTGGTCACGGTGAACGATTACCTGGCTCAGCGTGATGCCGAAAACAACCGTGCACTGTTCGAGTTCCTGGGGCTGTCCATCGGTATCAACCTGCCAAACATGCCAGCGGTGGCGAAACGTGCCGCCTATGCTGCGGATATCACCTACGGTACTAACAACGAATACGGCTTCGACTACCTGCGCGATAACATGGCGTTCAGCCCGGAAGAGCGCGTCCAGCGTAAACTGCACTACGCGTTGGTGGATGAGGTGGACTCCATCCTGATCGATGAAGCGCGTACGCCGTTAATTATCTCCGGTCCTGCCGAAGATAGCTCCGAGCTGTACACCAAAGTGAATAAAATCATTCCTCACCTGGTGCGCCAGGAGAAGGAAGACTCAGAAACCTTCCAGGGTGAAGGCGACTTCTGGGTCGATGAGAAAGCGCGTCAGGCTCACATGAGCGAGCGCGGTCTGGTGAAAGTCGAAGAGCTGCTGGTGAGCCAGGGCATTATGGAAGAAGGTGAGTCACTTTACTCGCCAACCAACATCATGCTGATGCACCACGTAACGGCGGCGTTGCGTGCGCATGCGTTGTTTACTCGCGATGTCGATTACATCGTGAAAGATGGCGAAGTGATCATCGTCGATGAACACACCGGCCGTACCATGCAGGGCCGTCGCTGGTCTGATGGTTTGCATCAGGCTGTTGAAGCCAAAGAAGGCGTGGAAATCCAGAACGAGAACCAGACACTGGCTTCCATCACCTTCCAGAACTACTTCCGTATTTACGAAAAACTGGCCGGTATGACCGGTACTGCTGATACCGAAGCGTTTGAATTCAGCTCGATCTATAAACTCGATACCATCGTGGTGCCAACCAACCGTCCGATGGTGCGTAAAGATATGGCTGACCTGGTCTATATGACCGAGAAAGAGAAGATCGACGCGATCATCGAAGACATACGTACTTGCACTGCGAAAGGCCAGCCGGTGCTGGTCGGTACCATTTCGATTGAGAAATCAGAGGTGGTTTCTAACGAACTGACGCGCGCGGGTATCAAACACAGTGTACTGAACGCCAAGTTCCACGCCAGCGAAGCGGATATCGTGGCACAGGCGGGTCAACCAGCTGCAGTCACCATCGCAACCAACATGGCAGGTCGTGGTACCGATATCGTGTTGGGTGGCAGCTGGCAGGCCGAAGTGGCAGCGCTGGATGAACCTTCAGAAGCGCAGATTCAGGCCATCAAAGAAGCCTGGAAACTGCGCCATGATGCAGTTCTGGCATCGGGCGGTCTGCACATTATCGGTACTGAGCGTCACGAATCTCGCCGTATCGATAACCAGTTGCGCGGCCGTGCGGGTCGTCAGGGTGATGCCGGTTCATCCCGCTTCTATCTGTCGATGGAAGATGCGTTGATGCGTATCTTCGCCTCGGATCGTGTGTCTAACATGATGCGTAAACTGGGCATGAAACCAGGCGAAGCGATTGAGCATCCATGGGTCACCAAAGCGATTGCCAATGCACAGCGTAAAGTGGAAAGCCGTAACTTCGACATCCGTAAGCAGCTGCTGGAATACGATGATGTGGCCAACGATCAGCGCCGCGCCATCTACAGCCAGCGTAATGAACTGCTGGACGTGTCTGATGTGTCTGAAACCATCAACAGCATCCGTGAAGATGTGTTCAAAGCCACCATCGACACCTACATTCCGCCGCAGTCGCTGGAAGAAATGTGGGATGTTCCTGGTCTGGAAGAACGCCTGCGTAACGATTTTGATCTGGATCTGCCGATTGCAGAATGGCTGGATAAAGAGCCGGACCTGCACGAAGAAACGCTGCGTGAACGTATCATGAGCCGCGCGCATGAAAACTATGCGTCGAAAGAAGAAGTGGTTGGCGCTGAAATGATGCGTAACTTCGAAAAAGGCGTGATGCTGCAAACCCTGGATTCACTGTGGAAAGAGCATCTGGCGGCGATGGATTATCTGCGTCAGGGCATCCATCTGCGCGGTTATGCGCAGAAAGATCCGAAGCAGGAATACAAGCGCGAGTCCTTCTCAATGTTCGCGGCGATGCTGGAGTCACTGAAGTATGAGGTGATCAGCACCCTGAGCAAAGTACAGGTGCGCATGCCGGAGGAGGTCGAAGCGATGGAACAGCAACGCCGTGAAGAGGCTGAGCGTCTGGCACAGCAGCAACAGCTGAGCCACGTTGATGACGAAACCGCTGCGGCCGCCGCGCTGGCTGCGCAGGGTGGGGAGCGCAAAGTAGGACGCAACGATTTGTGCCCATGCGGTTCCGGTAAGAAATACAAACAGTGTCATGGCCGCCTGGCCTGATAAACGAGGAGCCTTCGGGCTCCTTTTTCTTTTGGCCGTCGCCACAGAGTTAACATTACCTGGCGACTGCATTACTATCAGCGCTCATTAATTAAAAGCGGAATTCAGCTTATGAAACACCTGCAAGTCGCAGTGGGCATCATTCGCAATGCCAGCCGTCAGATCTTCCTTGCCCAGCGTGCGGCGAGCTCCTACATGGCGAATAAATGGGAGTTTCCTGGCGGAAAAATTGAACAGGATGAAACCGCTGAACAAGCGTTAAAACGCGAATTGATGGAAGAGACCGGCATTGAGGTGACAGCCGCGAAGGCGATTGGTTTGGCCGATCATAGCTATGACGATCTGCGCGTCACATTGCACTTCTTCCTGGTGGAAGGTTGGAACGGTGAGCCGTACGGCCGTGAAGGGCAGCCACAGCGTTGGGTGGAACAGCGTGATTTAGTCGCGGAAGAGTTTCCTCCTGCCAACCACGAACTTATCGCTCGCCTGGTGACTGACGAAATTTAAGCAAAGGGGCGTAAGCCCCTTATCTCTTATTAATGCTGTTCTTCGCTCCAGTCATCGCTGTCGGTCAGATCGCTATCGCTGGGAATGCGCTTCTCTTCGGCGGCCCATTCGCCCAAATCAATCAGCTGGCAGCGCTTGCTGCAAAACGGGCGCCAAGGACTCAGCTCATCCCACATCACATCTTTACCGCAGTTGGGACAAGGTACGGTAATCATCTCTTCCTGCATAACAACCTCAACAACACGCTAATTCAAAATTCAATCGGGCTGGCACTTCACCACGCTCGCTGTCCAGTGGCAGGAATCGAATGGCATAACGGCTTTTATGGCCTGAAACCTGCGGGTACAGCGCATCTTCGAGGGTGAGCTGGAGGCGCAACAAATCCGAACCTTCGGCATTATCCTGATAAAAACCGTTCAGGCTGGTTTGATGGCGAAATACGCCTGACTGACGCACCAGATCAAGGATCATGGTCAGACTATTGCGCAGAGGAACCAGTGACGCCAGCCAGCCGTTAACCTGCGAATCACGCTGTGACTGCTGCTGGTGCAGCCAGATATGCAGGCTCGGCAAATCAAAACTGCAGCAGCCACCAGGAATGCTCAATCGCTGGCGTACCAATCCAATCAACCGATCTTCGCGCAATTGCTGGCCCATACGCGGTGCCGCATTCAGCTCGCTGGATTGCTGTTTCAATCGGTCACGCAGGCTACTGACGGTGTGCTCGTCAACACCTGGCACATCAAGCCAGGCGCGAAGTTTCTGCTGCTGGCGCTCCAGCTCTTTCAATAACTCGGTACGCATATCACCGCGCTCAAAGATATCTAACAGATCACCAATGATGCGAAATACCCCTAATGCAGAGACGGAATTCACCACGGGCACCGTTTCATGCAGTTGGTTAAGTAATGACTCCACGCGCAGCCAGGTGCGCATCTTCTCATTCAGCGGGTGTTCAAACAGAACGACTGTACTCATGATGTTAATCCTGTCCGGTTGCTGCCAGGCGTAAATAACGCTGGTGAAGTTCAGCAACGCGCGGCAACGCCTGTTCGGGCGTACCACTGTTATCGATGATGTCATCCGCACAGGCCAGACGCTGCTCGCGGCTGGCCTGTGCGGCAAGAATATTTTTTGCCTGGCTAAGTGTGATGCCATCACGCTGCTGAGTACGCCGCAACTGCGTAGCTTCATCCACATCAACCACCAGAACCCGGTCAGCCTGATGCTGTAACCCGTTTTCAACCAATAGCGGCACCACCCATAACACATAGGGTGACGTTGCCAATAATTTTAGCTGCTGCGTACGGGCATTAATAAGAGGATGAAGCAGCTGATTTAGCCAGTTTTTTTCTTTCGGCTGCTGAAAAATAATCTCGCGCAGTCGTGCCCGATACAACGCTCCTTCGGCGGTCAATATTGACTCACCATGGCGTTTAACGATCGCCTGCAGGGCGGGTGAACCAGGTTCAACCACTTCTCGCGCAATCACATCAGCATCAATAATATCAACGCCTAGCGCGGTGAAAGCGTTGGCAATGGTGCTTTTACCACTGCCAATTCCTCCGGTGAGCGCAACGGTAAAAGGCATAGCGTTCTCTCAAAATTGTCTTCATTGGGCGACCATCAGCCGCAATAAGATGAGAGCATGATCACAATCAATTTTCTCAGCTAAATTTAAGGGATTGTAGCTTAAATAAAGTGAAATTCGCAGTCTTGTCGCGGAACGAATGGCGCGTATGATAACGACACTGGAGCCGTGAGCGCTACCCGAACTGCGGTTCGTCGTCACTAACCAGGACACTCAGCTATGCGTATTGAAGAAGATTTAAAACTGGGCTTTAAAGATGTTTTGATCCGCCCCAAACGCTCCACCCTGAAAAGCCGTTCTGAGGTTGAACTCGAACGCACCTACACTTTCAAGCATTCAGGTCTGAACTGGACCGGCGTTCCGGTGATTGCCGCCAATATGGACACCGTGGGCACATTCACCATGGCCGAAGCACTGGCGGGCTTCAATGTCCTGACGGCAGTGCATAAACATTACAGCGTGGAAGCCTGGCAGGCATTTATCCAGCGCGTGCCGGCTGCAGTGCTTGGGCATGTGATGGTGTCATCCGGTACCTCCGAAGCCGATTTCGTTAAGCTCGCCGCTGTTCTCGCTTTATCGCCTCAGCTCAATTTCATCTGCATTGATGTTGCCAACGGTTACTCCGAGCACTTTGTTGAATTCCTGCAGCGAGTGCGTGAAAGTTTCCCAGGCAAAACCATCTGTGCGGGTAATGTGGTCACCGGTGAGATGGTCGAGGAGTTGATTCTCTCTGGCGCGGATATCGTCAAAGTCGGCATTGGCCCCGGTTCTGTCTGCACCACGCGTGTAAAAACCGGCGTCGGTTACCCGCAACTGTCTGCGGTGATTGAGTGTGCCGATGCGGCGCACGGCCTTGGCGGCCAGATTGTCAGCGATGGCGGTTGTTCAGTGCCGGGGGATATCGCGAAAGCTTTCGGCGGCGGTGCAGATTTTGTCATGCTCGGCGGCATGCTGGCGGCGCACGATGAGTGCGAAGGAAACATCGTCGAAGAGCAGGGCGAGCAGTTTATGTTGTTTTATGGCATGAGCTCAGAATCCGCCATGAAACGCCATGTCGGCGGTGTTGCCCAGTATCGTGCTGCGGAAGGAAAAACCGTTCGTCTGCCACTGCGCGGCCCGGTGGAGGACACCGTGAAGGATATCCTCGGCGGCCTGCGTTCGGCCTGCACTTACGTAGGTGCAGCACGCCTTAAAGAACTGACAAAGCGCACCACGTTTATTCGTGTGGCGGAACAGGAAAATCGGGTATTCACGCGCTGATGGCTGATGGCTGATGGCTGATGGCTGATGGCTGATGGCTGATGGCTGATGGCTGATGGCTGAAAGTCGATTATCGGTGGTTGAAGGTTGAAGGTTGAAGGTTGAAGGTTGAAGGTTGAAGGTTGAAGGTTGAAGGTTGCAGACAGATGCGCACCGTGCGCATCTGTCAACGAATCGCATCCCCTAAGCCAAATACCGGCAGATACATGGCAATCACTAACGTCCCGACAATTCCACCGATCACGATCATCATCAAGGGTTCGAGCGAAGCCGCCAGTGCATCAGCCCGCATCAGCGTTTGTGCTTCATGCCACTCCGCTAATCGTGCCAGCATGACATCCAGCTCCCCCGCTTCCTCACCGACACGGATCAGTTGTGCACAGAGCGCGGTGAAAAGCAGATGATGCTGCATAGCCTGATGCAGTGGTAAGCCGCCAGCGATATGCCGCTGTAACGCGATAATCGCTTCACGCCACAGTGGCGATCCCAGCGTGACCTCAACGGCTTGCAGACTTTGTAATAACGTGAGTCCAGCCTGCTGCGTTAATTGCAGGATGGCGTAAATCTGGCTGAGCTGACCACCGCGCCAGAGTGTTGAAAGCAACGGCAGACGCAATAGCCAGCGATGAACACGTATTTGCCAGTGCACAGAACCACGGTAAACCCACCTTGCGCCGAACAATAAGCACATTATCGTTATCGCCAGGGGGAGCGCTGCCTGTTGTAAAAATGCTGACAGACTCATCACGGCGGCGGTGAAGGGGGGAAGGGGGGCATCAAAACTGGCATACACGGAGACAAATTCGGGCAGCACAAACAGCAACATGCCCGCACTCACCGCCAGCGCCACCAGCAAGATAAACAATGGATAGCGTAGAGCTTTAACCACTTTCTGTCTCAAGTGCTGTTGCTTGCTTTGCTGTAACGCCAGCTGGCGGCAGCATTCATCAAGCTGACCGGTGAGTTCACCCACTTCCATTAATGCCGGAAACAGCGCGGGGAAGATCTGCGGCCAGGCGCGAAGTGCAGATGAAAATGCCTCTCCGGCCATTACCCGACGTTGCAATTCATTAAGCAGTTCGCGCCAGCCAGCATGCGGGTGCCCCTCAGCCAGCAACGTCAGACTCTCCGCCAGCGGCAATCCTGCCTTGAGCAAGGTCGCCAACTGGCGAACAAGGTCAATTTTGTGCTGCCACTTCCAGTCACGCGTGCGCCAGCATTGCCCACGCTGCCAGCTAACCGGCAGCATACCGCGATCTGAGAGTTGCTGCAGGAGCACTTCCTGACTGGCAACTAATGAGGTTCCTTGCCGTAACGCGCCCAGCGTGTCCAGCGCTTGCCAGCGATAATGGTAGAGATTAGCCATCCTCCAATCCCACAACCCGCTGAACTTCTTCAAAGGAGGTTTCACCGCGACTCACAGCCTCCAACCCGGCGGCGAGCAGGGTTTTCATCCCGCCTTCATTGGCCAGTGAGATGATGTGCTCCAGCGGCATATCGGCAGAAATCGCGTTCTGTAGCTTGTTACTCATCGGCAGCACCTCAAATAACGCCAGGCGTCCGTAATAGCCCGAGAAGCAGTGGTCACAGCCTGGGGCGCGCCATGTTTGTAAGGTGCCAGGCCAAATGCCATGTGGCAGATGTGCAATGGCCTGCGCTGGCTGGCGGCAGTGCTCGCAGAGCCGTCGTACCAGACGCTGCGCGATGACTAACTGTAATGCCGGGCCGAGCAGGTAACCGGGAATATCCATCTGTCGCAGACGCGTGAGCGTTTCCGCCGTCGAATTGGTGTGCAATGTTGATAGCACCAGATGTCCGGTCTGCGCCGCTTTAACGGCAATACTGGCCGTTTCGGCATCGCGGATTTCGCCCACCATAATCACATCCGGATCCTGTCGCAGCAGAGCCCGCAGTACACGGTTAAAATCGAGCCCGCTACGCGGTTGGATTTGCGTCTGGTTAATGCCCTCTAATGGAATTTCAACGGGATCCTCTACACTGCAGACATTTTTATCCGGCACATTCAGAGCGCTTAATCCGCTGTAGAGAGTGAAGGTTTTACCGCTGCCGGTAGGCCCGGTGACCAGTATCAGTCCCTGAGGTTTAGCCAGCGCGTGCTTCAGTAACCGGAGTTGGGTAACCGGCATGCCGAGTTTATCCAGTGCGATCGCGCTGTTTTCACTTTGCAGCAGTCTCACCACGGCTTTCTCACCGTGACTAATGGGTAAAGTAGAAAGGCGAAATGCGGCCTGTTGATCGTCAAGGTTCAGTGTGAATTGCCCATCTTGTGGCAAGCGACGCTCGGCGATATCCAGCCCGCCGAGGATTTTCAGTCTGGCAAGCACCGCAGCCGTAGGTGCATCTGGCAAATGTGACAGTTTGTGCAAGACGCCATCAATACGTAATCGGACGCGTAACCCCTGCTGCTGAGGTTCAAAATGTACGTCAGAAGCACGGCGTTGGATCGCCTGGCGCAAAATCTGTTCAACGGCATTAATCGCTGTTTCGGTAGCGGCCGGTTCGTGCAACGTCGCCGAGTCATCAGGGTTGTGCAGGAGTTGCTCCAGTCGTGCCGCTGGCCAGCACTCGACTTCCACTTTGCACTGACTGGCGAATTGCAGGGCTTCCAGCAGCAGCGGATCGGGCGTCTCGGCTACTGCGACGCGCAGTGATGTGGCGTCATGCTGAAGCATCACCGCCTGGTAACGTGCGCATAAGGTCTGGATCGGGGTATTGGGCTGTGCCATCAGTGAGTGTCCTTATCGGTGAAGCGGAACTGTTCAAGACAGCTGTCGCGCAGACTGGCATTGGTGCTGGTGCAACTGCGTTGCCAGTCCAGCGTGCCTTCCGTGGTGTTCCAGATAGGTGTCATTTCTACACTCAACCCGGTAAGACTCTCCTGACCCGTTATGGTGATGGCGCCATTCACGACACTGAGCGAGGCCACATAGCGTGAACCTTTGGCAGCAGGAATGCCGCCTGCACCCGCCTGGCATTGAGTGGGGCCGCCACGTTCAATCGCGCAGAGTTCCACGGCGGTTTTATAAGGCACCATGGTTTGCAGCATGTCAGTCAGCGCGGCGCGTTGTAGATAATTTTGGTAGCTGGGCAGGCCAATAGCACTAAGAATGGCCACAATGCCAATCACTATCATCAATTCGATGAGGGTAAAACCTTGTTGTCTATCCATTATTCAGCTCCTTGTTGTGGAGCGGCTAAGGTAGAAAACGGCGTCTGAAAGCGATAGTGAGACGGTTTAATGCTGGAAGGCAGGATGTAATGAATCGCCGCGTTTGCAGAAGAAGTATCAGTAAACAGGAAGATAACTCACAAACCGCCGCGGAGATGCGGCGGTAAGAGGAGAGAAATTAGTGTTCGCGAAAACGCATGGAGAGATCCATGGCGCGCACATGCTTGGTCAAAGCGCCCACCGAAACGAAGTCGACGCCCGTTTTAGCTATCTGCGGCAGTGTTGCTTCCGTGACGTTACCAGAGACTTCCAGCAGGGCACGTTTGTCGGTGAGAAGGACGGCTTCATGCATCATCTCGAAGCTAAAGTTATCTAGCATGATAATGTCGGCACCGGCATCAATCGCATCCTGCAGTTCCTGCAGGCTCTCTACCTCTACTTCAACCGGCACATCGGGAGCCAGCCACAGCGCTTTCTCAACGGCTTTGCGTACCGAACCGCTGGCAATAATATGGTTTTCTTTGATCAGGAAGGCATCGGAAAGACCCAGCCGATGGTTACTGCCGCCGCCACACAATACGGCATATTTCAGCGCTGTGCGTAGGCCAGGCAAGGTTTTGCGCGTATCCAGCAATTGCGTTTCGCTGCCGTCGAGCAAGTCGACATAACGACTCACTTCCGTGGCCACGCCGGAAAGGGTTTGGACGAAATTTAATGCAGTTCGTTCAGCGGTTAACAGCAGCCGGGCCGGACCTTTTAACTCGAATAGCAGCTGGTCAGCTGCGACGTTTTGGCCATCTTCGACATGCCAGACAATCGTGACTTTATTGCCAAGCTGGATAAACACTTCCTGCACCCAGCGTTTACCACAAAAAACACCGGCTTCACGCGTGATGATCTGTGCTTCGGCCTGTTTATCTTCCGGTAAGAGCAGGGCGGTGATGTCACGGTCAGCATCCACCTCACCACCCAAATCCTCCCGAAGTGCGCGCGCAACGGCTTCGGGGATGTCCTGCTCAATACGCTTAATCAGTTCCTGACGACGATGATCGGGATCGTAACGACGCGATGCCATGCTTATGCCACTCCATTAATCGGATTTAACTGCGCTCACCTTAGCCTGATTTATAGCCTGTTGCCAGTCGTGATAGCCGAAATGTTTAGTATCCTTAACACTGTTCGCCATTCGCATTAAGTCACAAGCCGAAAAGGGGAAACATGTTATTCTCAGCCTGATTTAGCCTGGGATTTAGAACATGAAACTGGAAGATGGCTGGATTTCCAGCGCGCGCAAAGTGCCCTCGCCGCACTTTAACCAACGACCGGAAAATGAAATTCCCTCGTTGCTGATTATCCATAATATCAGTTTGCCGCCGGGTGAATTTGGTGGCCCGTGGATTGATCAACTGTTTACCGGGACCTTGCCGCCGGATGCTCACCCCTATTTTGCCGATATCGCGCAGCTGCGCGTGGCGGCGCACTGCCTGATTCGTCGTGATGGTGAGTTGGTGCAGTATGTTTCGTTTGATCAGCGTGCATGGCATGCCGGTGTGTCGCAATTTGCCGGGCGAGAAAACTGTAATGATTTCTCGATGGGCATTGAGCTGGAAGGCACGGATACGTTGCCGTATACCGACGCGCAGTATAAGACCTTAAAAAAGGTCACGGCCTTGTTGCTTAAGCACTATCCGCTGACGCTGGAACGCATCACCGGACACAGCGATATCGCGCCACAGCGCAAAACCGATCCAGGCCCCGCATTTGACTGGATACGCTATAAAGAGTCTATCAGGCAGGAGAATCCCTGAAACAGCAGGAGCAGGTATGACGTTGTTTAGCTTGTTATTAGTGTTAGGTTGGGAACGCCTGTTTAAATTGGGTGAGCATTGGCAACTGGATCATCGTCTGGAGCCGCTGTTTCGCGGACGCCAGCGATTTTCACTGCTGCGCACGTTGGTGATGACCCTCATCGCGATGCTGATCGTCTGGCTGTTGGTGTGGAGTCTGAAAGGCATTCTGTTTGGCGTGGCACAACTGGCATTCTGGATTGTGGTGGGCTTGCTGTGTATCGGCGCAGGTTCTGTGCGTCTGCACTATCATCGCTACCTGAAAGCCGCCAGCCACGATGATGAAGCGGCGCATCAGGCCATGGCAGCGGAACTGACACTGATTCATGGTGTACCCGTTGAGTGCAGTGAGCGTGAGTTTTTACGTGAGCTACAAAATGCGCTGATTTGGATTAACTTCCGCTTTTACCTCGCGCCACTGTTCTGGTTTGTGGTCGGTGGCCCTTACGGACCGGTGCTGCTGGTGGGTTATGCCTTCCTGCGTGCCTGGCAAAGTTGGCTGGCAAAATACCATTCTCCACTGGAGCGCGCGCAGTCAGGTGTAGACAGCATACTGCACGTGCTGGACTGGATCCCGGTGCGACTGGCAGGTGTGGCTTATGCGCTGTTAGGCCACGGAGAGCGGGCATTGCCTGCGTGGTTTGCCTCATTGAGCGATCGCCATCGTTCGCAATATCAGGTGCTGACCAGCCTGGCACAGTTCTCGTTAGCACGTGATCCACACATGGATAAAGTGGAAACGCCACGGGTGGCCGTGGCGCTGGCGAAGCGGATATCGTTAGTGCTGGTGGTTGTGGTCGCGTTGCTGACCATTTACGGCACGCTGGTGTGATCGGCTGGCGGTACACCGAAATCTGGTGTGCCGTCTTCGCGCCATTCAATGTACTTCAGTCGTGTATGGCGGTTAGGATCCCATAACGGGTCGCCTTCAATTTCCGTGTAATTCCGCGCGTGATACACCAGCACGTCCCTGCCGTTTTCGTCCCGCATAAAGCTGTTATGCCCCGGCCCATACTGCTGATTTTCCCAGCTGGTGGTGAAGACTGGACGCGCAGATTTCTGCCAGGCAGTGCTGTCGAGCGGATCGGCCATCATGTCGATGCTGAGCATTCCCAGGCAGTAATTCTCATCAGTTGCGCTGGCGGAATAGGTGACAAACAGCCGATCGCCGTGATGAATAACTGCTGGGCCCTCATTAACGCTAAAGCCTGCACACTCCCACTCATACTCCGGCCGGCTGAGCATCACCGGTGCGCTTTTCAGCGTCCAGGGATTAAGCAATTCCGCGAGATAGAGATTGGAATTACCCGGAATAGCGGGATCCTTCTGTGCCCACAGATACCAGTTTTTGCCCTGATGCACGAAATGCGTCGCATCAAGCGAGAAAGAGTCGATTGGGGTAAACACTCGGCGAACAGGTTGCCAGTGGCCGGAAAGCGGATCGCTGTCATCACACACCAGCGCATACATGCGATGCTGAAACAGGCCATCTTTGATGTCGCGCGTTGGGGCAGCAGCAAAGTAAATCACCCATTGTCCATTGATGTGATGCAGTTCCGGCGCCCAAATTAACGCACTATACGGCCCGGTATCAGGCTTGCGCCACACCGTAATCGCCTCCGTCTCAATCAGTCCATTCAGTGTGTCAGCGTAGCGGATTTCGAGTCGATCATATTCCGGCACCGATGCCACGAAGTAGTAGCCTTCGCCATGACGCAGGATAAATGGATCGGCGCGTTGGGTAATAAAGGGATTTGGCCAGCTCATTTGATCTCTCCAGGTTGCGGGGTGACAGTCAGGGAGGCAGGGGATAATTCACGTGCGTTGGCACGGCGTAGCGCAAGATCATCCTGAATGATGCGCATGAGTTTGCGATCCACCTTCAGCAAGCGCACTACACCGGCGGTGATCAGATAGCCGACCCCGGGAATCACGGTAAACAGCAGCATGATGCCGTTGATGGCGTTGGGAGCCTGCTGCCTTGCACCCGCGTCATAGCCATAAATAGACAGCAGGAAACCAACCATCGCACCGGCCACCGCCAGACCCACTTTGAGGAAGAACAGGTTACCGGAGAAGCTCATGCCGGTGATGCGTTTCCCCGTTTTCCATTCACCATAATCATCGACATCCGCCATCAGCGACCAATGCAGAGGTGACGGGATTTGATGCAGGATATTCAGCAGGAAGTAGGCGACGACAACCGCCACAGTCGCATGAGGATCAATCCAATAGAAACCGCACGAGAAGAGTGCCAGCGCGATATTGGTCCAGAAAAACACCTTCAGCTTGCACCAGCGGTCGGTGAGGATTTTTGCCAGCGTACTGCCGAACATCATGCCAATCACACCCAGGCTAATAAACAGCGTGGCAAAATGCGTGGATTGTCCCATTACCCAGGTAACGTAATACATGGTGGCGGCCATGCGGATAAAGCCAGGACAAACATTGCAGAAGGTGAGCAGGAGAATGCGCACCCATTGATCGTTTTTCCAGACGTCGCGCAGGTCTTTCTTCAAATCATCATTACTGGGCGCGGCTGGACGGATACGTTCGCGAACCGTGGCAAAACAGAACAGGAACATCGCCAGGCCAATCAGTGCCAGCACGCTCATCGCCATTTGGTATCCGCGTGCTTTGTTGTCACCGCCAAACCACTCGGCCATCGGCAGCAGAGAGAGCGACAGGATCAGTGTCGCCACGCCCACCATCACAAAGCGGTAAGATTGGCAGGAGACGCGTTCACCGGGATCGTTGGTGATCACACCGCCCAACGAGCAGTAAGGAATATTGATGGCGGTGTAGGTGAGCGACATCAGGAAGTAGGTGACAAAGGCCCAGATAACTTTGTTGTCATAGCTCCAGTCTGGCGTGGTGAACATCAGCACGCTGAACAGCACATAGGGGACGGAAACCCACAGTAGCCACGGGCGAAAACGTCCCCAGCGGCTTTGGGTACGATCGGCGATGGCGCCCATAATGGGATCGGTGACGGCATCCAGCACGCGAACAGAAAGTAGCAGTGTACCGACCAGCGCGGGTGCGAGACCAAACACATCGGTGTAGAAATAGTTAAGGAAAAGCATGATCGCACCGCCGATCATATTACATCCGGCATCGCCCATGCCATATCCCAGTTTCTCTCTGAATGAGAGCGCTGCGCCTTTCATTGTTCGTCTCCCGCGAAAAGGTGAGACGAAATTATCAGCGTTAAATCAGTAACCTGCTGGGGAACAATTGGTCACGTAGATGGACAAAACAGGTGGGCGCAGAAAAGTGTGAGGCAGATCAGGAATGTTGCCCGACGCTGACGCGCCGGGCAAGGGCATACATTAGGCTTTTTGCACTTTATTTTTGATGGTGTAACCCACTGCCAGGATAATGATCCAGACAGGAATCAGCCACACAGAAATCGCCATACCCGGCGTCATCGCCATGATGACCAGTACGGCCGCCATGAACGCGAGGCAGAGCCAGTTACCAAACGGATAGAGCACGGCTTTAAAGCGCGTGGTCACACCCTGCTGGTCTTTCTTCTTACGGAATTTCATGTGCGCGAGGCTGATCATCGCCCAGTTGATCACCAGCGCAGAGACCACCAGTGACATCAGCAGGCCAAAGGCTTCGCCCGGCATCAGGTAGTTGATCAGGACGCACAGCGCTGTGGCTACAGCAGAGACCAAAATGGTTGCCACTGGCACGCCGCGTTTATCAACATTGAGCAGCGCTTTAGGTGCATTGCCCTGCTGCGCTAAGCCGAACAGCATACGGCTGTTGCAATACACGCAGCTGTTGTAGACCGACAGCGCCGCCGTCAGGATCACCACATTCAACGCGTTGGCGACGAAGGCATCACCCAATTCGTGGAAGATCAACACAAACGGGCTGGTCTCTTCGGTGACGCGCGTCCATGGCAGCAATGACAGTAACACTGCCAGTGAACCAATATAGAAAATCAGGATACGCCACAGTACCTGGTTAGTGGCTTTCGGGATGCTCTCTTGCGGATTGTCAGCCTCAGCCGCCGTGATACCCACCAGCTCAAGACCACCAAACGAGAACATAATGATCGCCATCATCATCACCAGACCGGTCATACCGTGTGGCAGGAATCCACCCTGGCTCCACAGGTTAGTGACGCTGGCCTGCGGACCGGCGTTGCCGCTGAACAGCAGCCAGCCGCCGAACAGGATCATGCCGATAACCGCGACCACTTTGATGATCGCGAACCAGAATTCCATTTCCCCAAACACTTTTACGTTGGTCAGGTTAATGGCGTTGATGACGACGAAGAAGATCGCCGCACTGGCCCAGGTCGGGAATTCGGGATACCAGAATTGGATGTATTTACCGACGGCACTCAGTTCAGCCATCGCAACCAGGACATACAGCACCCAGTAGTTCCAGCCAGAGGCGAAACCGGCAAAGTTGCCCCAGTACTTATAGGCGAAGTGGCTGAAGCTGCCGGCAACCGGCTCTTCCACGACCATTTCACCTAACTGGCGCATAATCAGAAAGGCAATAAATCCTGCAATCGCATAACCGAGAATCACGGCCGGACCGGCCGATTTAATCACTGATGCGCTACCCAGAAACAGGCCAGTACCCACGGCACCGCCCAGCGCAATCAGCTGAATATGGCGATTTTTCAGGCCGCGGTGCAGCGATTCGCCATGCTGTTGTTCCATACAAACCTCGTGATGTTGTTATTGTGCACCTGCAGTGCGCGCACTGTAAGGCTGTTTTACGCAATGTATTCTTTTCTTTACGGTATTTGGCGTGCTGTGTGCATGCTGAAACTACCATGGCGACCAGAATAGTGATAAGCGCGCCGCTTTGCACCTGCTTTTGCTTTTTGTGCTGAGAGATGGCTGAAAAAGCAGCACTATCCACTGGGTGTCGCTCGCGCTATTTCTGACATGAAAAATCAATAAACACGAATAGCTTTCCCTTATGGTTGCCTGTAAGGCTTAGGGCTAACTCAGTGTAAGGTTTGGTAAAAGTGAAATCTGTTAACAATTCACTTACGGAGCAAATATATGCCTTTATCACGGTAAGTTAGCGCGCTGTAACAGCGATATACCCCGGAAGTGTGATGCCTGCCATATAGACACAAGGTGAATACTTTGTTACTTTACGGGCACCATTTTTCAATTGGTATTACCAATTTACTCCGGACGTTTTCACAATAAGAAGGGAAGATGGCTTACAGTAAAATTCGCCAACCCAAGCTCTCCGATGCGATCGAGCAACAGTTGGAGTCTCTCATTATGGAAGGGACGCTCCAGCCAGGTGAAAAGCTTCTCCCCGAGCGCGAACTGGCGAAACAGTTTGATGTCTCACGTCCATCCCTGCGCGAAGCGATTCAGAGCCTGGAAGCCAAAGGCCTGCTGCTACGCCGTCAGGGCGGTGGTACCTTCGTGCAAACAAATCTCTGGCAAAGCATGAGCGATCCCTTAGTCAGCCTGCTTGCCGAACATCCAGAATCCCAGTTTGACCTGCTGGAAACCCGTCACGCGCTGGAAGGTGTTGCTGCCTATTATGCGGCGCTACGTGGCACGGATGAAGACTTGCAGCGTATTCGCGACTGCCATGTTCACATCCAACAGGCGCAGGACAGCGGCGATCTGGATGCTGAAGCAGATGCAGTGATGAAGTATCAGATCGCTGTCACAGAAGCCGCCCATAATGTGGTGCTTTTACATTTGCTGCGTTCCATGGGCCCTATGCTGGAACAAAACGTCCGTCAGAATTTCGAATTGCTTTACGCTCGCCGGGAAATGCTGGCGAAAGTGAGCGGTCACCGCGCCAGTATTTTTGAGGCGATTGTGGCTCGTGAGCCAGAACAAGCACGCGAGGCATCCCATCGTCACCTGGCGTTTATTGAGGAAATCTTGCTGGATAGAAGTCGGGAGCAGAGCCGTCGTGAACGCTCCCTGCGTCGTTTACAGCAACGTAAGGAATAACGCACGGCAACGAACGTGCGGACATAAACGACGGGCCTGTCTTACTTGTGCTGTGAACCAGAAGCAAAGCACAAGCAGACAGGCTCCTGATAATTCAACGTATTAGACACAGATAAGGAACACACCCCATGTCAGAACGTTTACAGAATGACGTGGATCCGATCGAAACTCGTGACTGGCTACAGGCGATCGAATCGGTCATCCGTGAAGAAGGTGTTGAGCGCGCGCAGTATCTGCTTGATCAGGTATTGAACGCAGCACGCAAAGGTGGCGTGAAAGTGGCTGGCGGTGCATCGGCTATCAGTAACTACATCAACTCTATTGCTGTTGAAGATGAACCGGATTATCCGGGCAACACCTCTCTTGAACGTCGTATCCGTTCCGCAATTCGCTGGAACGCCATTATGTCGGTCCTGCGTGCATCGAAGAAAGATCTGGAGCTGGGTGGTCACCTCTCATCTTTCCAGTCTTCTGCCACCATTTATGAAGTGTGCTTCAACCACTTCTTCCGTGCGCGCAGTGATAAAGACGGCGGCGATCTGGTTTACTTCCAGGGTCATATTTCTCCAGGCATCTACTCACGTGCTTTCCTTGAAGGCCGTCTGACTGAAGAGCAGATGAACAACTTCCGTCAGGAAGTGCACGGTAAAGGTCTGTCTTCTTACCCGCACCCGAAACTGATGCCTGATTTCTGGCAGTTCCCAACCGTTTCTATGGGCCTCGGTCCATTGAACGCGATCTATCAGGCGAAGTTCCTGAAATATCTGGAACACCGTGGCCTGAAAGACACGTCTAACCAGACCGTTTACGCCTTCCTCGGTGATGGCGAGATGGATGAGCCAGAATCTAAAGGTGCGATCACCATCGCCACCCGTGAGAAGCTGGACAACCTGGTGTTCATCATTAACTGTAACCTGCAGCGCCTCGATGGCCCGGTTACCGGTAATGGCAAAATCATCAACGAGCTGGAAGGCATCTTTGCCGGTGCTGGCTGGAACGTGATTAAAGTGATCTGGGGCGCACGTTGGGATGAACTGCTGAAGCAGGACACCAGCGGCAAACTGATCCAGCTGATGAACGAAACCGTTGATGGTGACTACCAGACCTTCAAATCCCGTGATGGCGCCTACGTGCGTGAGCACTTCTTCGGTAAATACCCGGAGACCGCTGCACTGGTGAAAGACTGGTCAGACGAAGAGATCTTCGCCCTGAACCGTGGTGGCCACGATCCGAAGAAAATCTACGCGGCACTGAAAAAAGCGCAGGACACCAAAGGTCAGCCGACCCTGATCCTGGCACATACCATCAAAGGTTATGGTATGGGTGACACAGCGGAAGGTAAAAACATCGCGCACCAGGTGAAGAAGATGAACATGGATGGCGTTCGCTACATCCGTGATCGCTTCAACGTGCCAGTGGCTGACGATCAGATCGAAAGCCTGCCGTACGTGACCTTCGAGAAAGGTTCTGACGAGTATAACTACCTGCACGGTCAGCGTGAGAAGCTGGGTGGCTACCTGCCAACCCGTCAGGCAGAGTTCAGCGAGAAGCTGGAGATGCCAACGCTGGAAGAGTTCAAACCGTTGCTGGAAGAGCAGAACAAAGAGATCTCGACCACCATCGCGTTTGTACGTGCCCTTAACGTGATGCTGAAGAACAAGTCGATCAAAGATCGTCTGGTGCCAATCCTTGCGGATGAAGCGCGTACCTTCGGTATGGAAGGTCTGTTCCGTCAGATCGGTATTTACAGCCCGAACGGCCAGCAGTACACCCCGCAGGACCGTGAGCAGGTTGCTTACTATAAAGAAGACGAGAAAGGCCAGATTCTGCAGGAAGGGATCAACGAGCTGGGCGCAGGTTCATCCTGGCTGGCGGCGGCGACCTCTTACAGCACCAACAACCTGCCGATGATTCCGTTCTACATCTATTACTCGATGTTCGGTTTCCAGCGTATCGGCGATCTGATGTGGCTGGCGGGCGACCAACAGGCGCGAGGCTTCCTGGTCGGCGGCACCTCAGGTCGTACGACGCTGAACGGCGAAGGCCTGCAGCACGAAGATGGTCATAGCCACATTCAGTCGCTGACTATCCCGAACTGTATCTCTTACGATCCGTCTTACGCGTACGAAGTGGCGGTCATCATGCAAGATGGTCTGGTACGTATGTACGGCGAAGCGCAGGAAAACATCTACTACTACATCACCACGCTGAACGAAAACTACCACATGCCTGCGATGCCGCAGGGTGCGGAAGAGGGTATCCGTAAGGGTATCTACAAGCTGGAAACCGTAGACGGTAGCAAAGGCAAAGTGCAGTTGCTGGGTTCAGGTTCTATCCTGCGTCACGTGCGTGAAGCGGCACAGATCCTGGCGAAAGACTATGGCATCGGTTCTGATGTTTACAGCGTCACCTCGTTCACCGAACTGGCTCGTGATGGCCAGGATTGTGAGCGCTGGAACATGCTGCATCCAACCGAAGCCCCACGCGTCCCGTACATCGCTCAGGTGATGAATGAAGCGCCAGCTGTTGCCTCAACCGACTACATGAAGCTGTTCGCAGAACAGGTTCGCAGCTACGTTCCTTCAAGCGATTATCGCGTACTGGGTACCGATGGCTTCGGTCGTTCAGACAGCCGTGAAAACCTGCGTCACCACTTCGAAGTGGATGCATCGTATGTTGTGGTTGCTGCGCTGGGTGAGCTGGCTAAACGCGGCGAAATCGATAAGAAAGTGGTGGCAGAAGCAATCACCAAATTCAGCATCGATGCCGATAAAGTTAACCCGCGTCTGGCTTAAGAGGTAAGAGAGTAATGGCTATCGAAATTAACGTACCGGATATCGGGTCAGACGAAGTTGAAGTCACCGAAATCCTGGTGAAGGTGGGCGACAAAGTTGAAGTTGAACAGTCGCTGATCACCGTGGAAGGCGATAAAGCCTCAATGGAAGTACCTTCGCCACAGGCTGGCGTAGTGAAAGAGATTAAAATCTCTACCGGTGACAAAGTGAATACCGGTTCGCTGATCATGATCTTTGAAGCCGAAGGCGCAGCGGCTGCTGCACCAGCGGCAGAAGAGAAAAAAGCGGAAGCGGCTCCTGCTCCGGCGGCTGCGGCCGTCAGCAAAGAGGTCAACGTTCCAGATATCGGCGGTGATGAAGTTGAAGTTACTGAGATTCTGGTGAAAGTCGGCGACAAAGTTGAAGCTGAACAATCTCTGCTTACCGTTGAAGGCGACAAGGCTTCAATGGAAGTGCCAGCACCGTTCGCGGGCGTGGTGAAAGAGATCAAAATCGCCACCGGCGATAAAGTGAATACCGGCTCGCTGATCATGATCTTCGAAGCAGAAGGTGCTGCACCGGCTGAGGCCCCAGCGGCGAAGCAGGAAGCGGCTCCGGCTGCAGCCCCTGCTGCTGCGGGTGGCGCGAAAGACGTCAACGTGCCTGACATCGGCGGCGATGAAGTTGAAGTCACTGAAGTGCTGGTGAAAGTGGGCGACAAAGTCACCGCTGAGCAGTCACTGATCGTGGTTGAAGGCGATAAAGCTTCGATGGAAGTGCCTGCGCCATTCGCAGGTATCGTCAAAGAGCTGAAAGTCTCTACTGGCGATAAAGTCAGCACCGGTTCACTGATCATGGTGTTCGAAGTAGAAGGCGCTGCGCCTGCTGCTGCGGCACCTGCGGCGAAACAGGAAGCGGCTCCGGCTCCAGCGGCAGCGAAACCTGCTGCAGCACCTGCGGCGAAAGCTGACGCGAAAGGTGAGTTTGCTGAAAACGACGCTTACGTCCACGCTACCCCGGTGATTCGTCGCCTGGCGCGCGAGTTCGGTGTCAATCTGGCGAAAGTCAAAGGCACCGGCCGTAAAGGTCGCATCCTGAAAGAAGACGTACAGTCTTACGTGAAAGATGCAGTGAAACGCGCAGAAGCGGCTCCGGCTGCCGCGGCAAGTGGCGGAAGCCTGCCGGGTCTGCTGCCTTGGCCGAAAGTGGACTTCAGCAAGTTCGGTGAAGTGGAAGAAGTGGAACTGGGTCGTATCCAGAAGATCTCGGGTGCGAACCTGAGCCGTAACTGGGTGGGTATCCCGCACGTTACGCACTTTGACAAGACTGATATCACCGATCTGGAAGCGTTCCGTAAACAGCAGAACGCCGAAGCGGAAAAACGTAAGCTGGATGTGAAGTTCACCCCTGTGGTGTTCATCATGAAAGCCGTTGCCGCTGCGCTGGAGCAGATGCCGCGTTTCAACAGTTCACTGTCTGAAGATGCACAACGCCTGACGCTGAAGAAATACATCAACATCGGTGTGGCGGTTGATACGCCAAACGGTCTGGTGGTTCCGGTGTTCAAAGATGTGAACAAGAAAGGCATCACTGAACTGTCGCGTGAGCTGATGGCAATTTCTAAGAAAGCGCGTGATGGCAAGCTGACCGCTGGCGATATGCAGGGCGGTTGTTTCACCATCTCCAGCCTTGGTGGCCTGGGCACCACGCACTTCGCACCTATCGTGAATGCGCCAGAAGTGGCGATCCTCGGTGTGTCTAAGTCTGCGATGGAACCGGTGTGGAACGGTAAAGAGTTTGAACCGCGTCTGATGATGCCAATCTCTCTCTCCTTCGACCACCGCGTGATCGACGGTGCTGATGGTGCGCGCTTTATCACCATCATCAACAACACACTGTCCGACATTCGCCGTCTGGTGATGTGAAGTTAATCAAGGCCGGCAAATGCCGGCCTTGTTGTAAGCATTCGGAGTTGCCGCGGTTGGCAGTTTATTAACAATTCTGTAAACTCTTGCGGTGAAATGTCCCGGTGGATTTAGGGCATGCAGAGCCTGGGATAGGCTCTACGTCTGGCCGCCGGCAATCTAATAAGAGGTCATGATGAGTACAGAGATTAAAACTCAAGTCGTGGTACTTGGGGCAGGTCCTGCAGGTTACTCTGCAGCCTTCCGTTGCGCTGATTTAGGTCTGGAAACCGTAATCGTTGAGCGTTACAGCACCCTCGGTGGTGTTTGTCTGAACGTAGGCTGTATCCCGTCAAAAGCGCTGCTTCATGTTGCGAAAGTGATCGAAGAAGCCAAAGCACTGGAAGAGCACGGTATCGTGTTTGGCCAGCCGCAAACTGACATCAACAAGATCCGTACCTGGAAAGAAAAAGTTATCACCCAACTGACTGGCGGTCTGGCCGGTATGGCGAAAGGCCGTAAAGTGAAAGTGGTAACCGGTCTGGGTAAATTCACCGGTGCTAACACCCTGGTGGTGGAAGGTGAGGGTGGCGCAACCACCATCAACTTCGACAACGCGATTATCGCTGCAGGCTCGCGCCCGATTGAGCTGCCATTCATCCCACACAACGATCCACGCGTGTGGGACTCTACAGACGCGCTGGAGCTGAAAGAAGTGCCTAAGCGTCTGCTGGTTATGGGCGGCGGCATCATCGGTCTGGAAATGGCCACCGTGTATAACGCGCTGGGTTCAGAGATCGACGTGGTTGAGATGTTTGACCAGGTTATCCCTGCTGCCGATAAAGACGTGGTGAAGGTCTTCACCAAACGTATCAGCAAAAAATTCAACCTGATGCTGGAAACCAAAGTGACCGCTGTTGAAGCGAAAGACGATGGTATCTACGTGTCAATGGAAGGCAAAAAAGCCCCGGCTGAAGCGCAGCGTTATGACGCAGTGCTGGTGGCGATTGGCCGTGTGCCAAACGGTAAAGGCCTGGATGCGGGTAAAGCGGGCGTGGAAGTGGACGATCGTGGGTTCATCCGCGTCGACAAACAGCTGCGTACCAACGTGCCACACATCTTTGCTATCGGCGACATCGTCGGTCAGCCAATGCTGGCGCACAAAGGTGTGCACGAAGGTCACGTCGCGGCAGAAGTGATTTCTGGTCTGAAACACTACTTCGACCCGAAAGTGATTCCTTCTATCGCCTATACCGAGCCAGAAGTTGCCTGGGTAGGTCTGACCGAGAAAGAAGCTAAAGAGAAAGGGATCAGCTACGAAGTCTCCACCTTCCCGTGGGCTGCTTCTGGCCGTGCAATCGCTTCTGATTGTGCAGACGGTATGACCAAACTGATCTTCGACAAAGAAACTCACCGTGTGATCGGTGGCGCGATTGTCGGCACCAACGGCGGCGAGCTGCTGGGTGAAATCGGTCTGGCGATTGAAATGGGCTGTGATGCAGAAGACATCGCATTGACCATTCACGCGCACCCAACCTTGCATGAGTCAGTTGGTCTGGCGGCAGAAGTGTTTGAAGGTAGCATCACAGACCTGCCAAACGCGAAAGCGAAAAAGAAATAATTTTTTTGCTAAATAAAGAAACGGCTCCTTAATGGAGCCGTTTTTTATTACGGGTTCTATTAAATTGAATCGATAAATAAGGCGCTGGAGCTAATGCATAAGCCCTGCCGGAAATAGCAGGGGCGAACCCCTGCTATTGAAGTGTTACGGCCTGACTTCGTAAGCCATTACCGCAGATAATTCAGCAGTGAATACCTTGAATCGTAATTCACAGAGTGTATTGCGATTCACCAGGCACAATACTAATAGCATGAGCCCGCCGATAATCAGCTTGCTGAATGATAACTTCATAATCACTTACTCCTTGCATTAGCACGAGCAAGCAACTACCCTAACATTGCTTATGTGTTGTGGGTAGTTGCTCGCTCGTGCGGTTGATGAAAATTGACCGCATGAGTTTCTCATACCACAACCCACCTCAATTGATAATGCTTGAGGCAGATTGCCTCAAGCGCCCGCAGGCAGTCTACGCGGTTTATTTCTTATTTCACGTCTAATTTATCTTTAATTTTAATTAAGCTTCTCAGTTTTATCGTTAGTATTTAATTAAAGATGTTAAGTGTTCATGTAATTAATTATTGATATCTTTAATCCAATCAATAAAATGCCTTAGCGGTGCGGAAAGGTATTTCCTGCTGGGGTAATAAAGCCAGAATCCTTCTTCAATCTGCGTATACTCAGTAAGTATTTCAACTAATTCTCTCTCCGCCAAAGCAGCGTTGACCGCGTCCTGATGTAAAAAGGCGATACCTAATCCGGTACATGCCGCTTGCAGAATGCGCTCATTATTGTCCAGCACCAGTGAGCCTTTTACCGCCACTTCCTGCTTGCGCCCGTCTTGCCAAAATTCCCAACGATAGCGACGTCCGCTCGGAAAGCGCCGTTCAATACAGGGAAACTGCAATAACTCCGCCGGGAACTGCGGAACGCCATGTTGAGCAAGAAAAGCCGGACTGGCCACCGCCAGTGCACGCATCGGCTTGCCAAAAGGCACCGCGACCATATCCTGCGCCAGTACATCGCCATAGCGCACGCCCGCATCAAAACCGCTCTCAACGATATCCACCAGCGCGTCATTGCTGTCGATCTCCAGCGTAATCTCAGGGTAGCGTTGCACGAACGGTAAAATGACGGATTGGAAAAACAGCGCCTCCGCCGAACGCGGCATGCTTATGCGCAGCACGCCACGAGGATCGCGACGCCAGTCATTTAGTTCATCCACCGCCTGTGAAAGATCGGCCAGCGCTGGCTGGATACGCAGCAAGAATCGCTCGCCGGCTTCGGTCAACGCCACTTTCCGCGTGGTGCGGTGCAGCAGACGCACTCCCAACCGTTCCTCAAACTTGCGCATGGCGTGGCTCAGGCTCGAGGGCGTGACATTTCGCTCCTCTGCGGCTTTGCGAAAACTCAAATGCTGCGCGATAGCGGCAAACATCTCCAGTTCCTGCATTGATGCATGGTAGTTGTTCATTGCTGAATTCCATTCACTAAATCAACGAAAATCGCGCAATTGTTGCTGCGATTGCTGAGGTTTATAACATTAACACCGTAAGCGAAGAGGATACATCAATGCAACAACGTCAACTGGGCAGTCAGGGATTACAGGTTTCAGCGTTAGGATTAGGCTGCATGGGCATGAGCTTTGCCTATGGTCAGAATGATGAGAAGCAGGCGTTGAATACGCTGGCGCGTGCGTTTGAACTCGGCGTCAATTTCCTCGATACCGCTGAAGTGTATGGCCCTTTCACCAATGAAACGCTGCTGGCGAAAGCAATTAAAGGCCGTAGCGATATCAAAGTGGCGACCAAGTTTGGTTTCCGCATCACCGATCATGGGGAGGGCTGGGAGCGCATTACCGGTGCCAATAGCGAACCGGCGCATATCCGCCGCGCCGTGGAAGGTTCACTCCAGCGCCTGGGGTTGGAAACCATTGAATTGCTGTATCAGCATCGTCTTGATCCAGCCGTGCCGATTGAGGATGTGGTAGGCGTGATGGCGGATCTGGTGCGTGAAGGGAAGGTGAAGTATCTCGGTTTATCCGAAGTCTCATCCGCCACGTTACGCCGTGCGCAGGCGGTGCATCCGATTTCGGCCCTGCAGAGCGAATACTCTCTGTGGACGCGCGATCCGGAGCAAGAAATTCTCGCCACCTGCCGTGAGCTGAATATCGGATTTGTCCCTTACAGTCCGTTAGGCCGCGGTTTCCTCACCGGTAAATTCCCGGCGGCGACCACGCTGGCGGAAGATGATTTTCGTCGCTACCTGCCGCGTTTCCAACAGGGCGCACAGGCGCATAACCAGAAGTTAGTGAATCAGCTTTCAGAGATGGCTGCAGGTTATGATGCGACAGCAGCACAACTGGCGCTGGCGTGGGTGCTGGCGAAAGGTGAGGATATCGTGCCGATCCCTGGTGCCAGTAAAATCGCCAATCTGGAACAGAACTGTGCTGCGGCCGCTCTCACACTTCATTCAGCCGATATTAAGGCCCTGGATACGCTATTCAATCCACAAAATATTCAGGGTGAGCGCTACAACGAAAGCGAATTCACCCTGGTCGATCGCTAATTTTTAGCCCTTCAATCACAAAATGGCAGGCTCAGGTGGCCTGCTTTTTTGTGTGACCCCGCTCAAAATCCAGATAAATCTGCTAAATAACGCGCGGATGTTGCTTTTTTGTAAACAGATTAACAATCAGCCGAAATGCTGCTATGCTGGCCGACGCGGAACCGGGCACCTCACCCTACTGTTTGACAGCTCAAGGGGTGTACCGGAAAGCTATACAATGAGAGCGAGGAGAACGTCGTGCTAGAAGAATACCGTAAGCACGTTGCCGAGCGTGCTGCCCAGGGAATCGTACCTAAGCCGTTAGATGCTTCCCAAATGGCCGCGCTGGTTGAACTGCTGAAAAACCCGCCAGCGGGTGAAGAAGAATTCCTGACCGATCTATTGGTCAACCGTGTACCCCCAGGTGTTGATGAAGCGGCTTATGTAAAAGCTGGTTTTCTGGCAGCTGTCACGAAGGGCGAAGCCCTCTCTCCTCTGGTTACTCGCGAAAAGGCAGTTGAACTGCTGGGCACCATGCAGGGTGGCTACAACATCCATGCCCTGATCGAAGCGCTTGACGATGAAGCACTGGCTCCGATTGCCGCTGAAGCCCTTTCCCATACGCTGCTGATGTTCGATAACTTCTACGATGTCGAAGAGAAAGCGAAAGCGGGTAACCCCCACGCGAAAAAAATTATCCAGTCCTGGGCCGATGCTGAGTGGTTCCTGAAGCGTCCTAAGCTGGCTGAAAAAATCACCACCACCGTGTTTAAAGTGACCGGCGAAACCAACACCGATGACCTCTCTCCGGCACCGGATGCATGGTCTCGCCCGGATATTCCACTGCACGCACTGGCGATGTTGAAAAACCCACGTGATGGTATCGAACCCGACGATGCCGGCAACATTGGGCCGATCAAACAGATCGAAGAATTGCAGAAAAAAGGCTTCCCGCTGACCTACGTCGGTGACGTGGTGGGTACCGGTTCTTCCCGTAAATCTGCCACCAACTCGGTGTTGTGGTTCATGGGCGATGACATTCCGTACGTGCCAAACAAAAAAGGCGGCGGTCTGTGCCTCGGCGGTAAAATCGCACCGATCTTCTTCAACACTATGGAAGATGCGGGCGCACTGCCGATCGAAGTGGACGTTGACCGTCTGAACATGGGCGATGTGATTGACGTTTACCCGTACAAGGGTGAAGTGCGCAATCATGAAACCGACGAACTGCTGGCGACCTTCGAGCTGAAAACCGAAGTGCTGCTGGATGAAGTGCGTGCCGGTGGCCGTATTCCACTGATCATTGGTCGTGGCCTGACCACCAAAGCACGTGAGTCTCTGGGTCTGCCGCACAGCGATGTGTTTGTGAAAGCCAAAGACGTTGCAGAAAGCACCCGTGGTTATTCACTGGCGCAGAAAATGGTTGGCCGTGCCTGTGGCGTTGAAGGTATCCGTCCGGGTGCCTACTGTGAACCTAAAATGACCTCTGTAGGTTCTCAGGACACCACCGGTCCAATGACCCGTGATGAACTGAAAGACCTGGCGTGCCTGGGCTTCTCATCCGATTTAGTCATGCAGTCATTCTGTCATACCGCAGCCTATCCTAAGCCGGTTGACGTGACCACGCATCACACCCTGCCTGACTTCATTATGAACCGTGGCGGTGTCTCACTGCGTCCGGGTGACGGCGTTATCCACAGCTGGCTGAACCGTATGCTGCTGCCAGATACCGTGGGTACCGGCGGCGATTCACACACCCGTTTCCCAATCGGGATCTCCTTCCCGGCAGGTTCTGGTCTGGTGGCGTTTGCTGCTGCGACCGGCGTCATGCCACTGGATATGCCTGAGTCAGTGCTGGTGCGCTTCAAAGGCGAAATGCAGCCGGGCATCACCCTGCGCGATCTGGTTCACGCCATCCCACTGTACGCCATCAAAGCGGGTCTGCTGACTGTTGAGAAGAAAGGGAAGAAAAACATCTTCTCTGGCCGCGTGCTGGAAATCGAAGGTCTGCCGAAACTGAAAGTGGAGCAGGCATTTGAACTGACCGATGCGTCAGCTGAGCGTTCTGCAGCGGGCTGTACCATCAAGCTGGATAAAGAGCCGATCATTGAGTATCTGAACTCAAACATCGTGCTGCTGAAGTGGATGATCTCCGAAGGTTACGGCGATCGTCGTACGCTGGAGCGCCGTGTAGAAGGCATGCAGAAATGGCTGGCGGATCCGCAACTGCTGGAAGGCGATGCGGATGCAGAATATGCGGCAGTGATCGATATCGATCTGGCCGAAATCAAAGAGCCAATCCTGTGTGCACCAAACGATCCAGATGATGCGCGCTGGTTGTCTGATGTGCAGGGCGAGAAGATCGATGAAGTGTTCATCGGTTCTTGTATGACCAACATCGGTCACTTCCGTGCTGCAGGTAAACTGCTGGATGCGCACAAAGGCCAACTGCCAACCCGTCTGTGGGTGGCGCCGCCTACTAAGATGGATGCCGCACAGCTGACGGAAGAGGGCTATTACAGCGTCTTCGGTAAGAGCGGTGCGCGTATCGAAATCCCAGGTTGCTCACTCTGCATGGGTAACCAGGCGCGTGTGAAAGACGGTGCGACGGTGGTTTCCACCTCAACCCGTAACTTCCCGAACCGCCTCGGTACCGGCGCGAACGTGTTCCTGGCTTCGGCTGAGTTGGCTGCGGTGGCATCCCTGCTGGGTAAACTGCCAACGCCAGATGAGTATCAGCAGTTTATGGTTCAGGTTGATAAGACGGCGGCAGATACTTACCGCTATCTCAACTTTGACCAGCTGGGTCAGTACACTGAAAAAGCTGACGGTGTGATCTTCCAGACCGCGGTTTAATCGGCGCGAAGGATGAAGAGGGGACGATGCGAATCGTCCCTTTTTTTATGCGCTTTTTTCCTCGAGCATGTCCAGGCATAATGCGAGCGCGATCCCACTTTATTCAGCGCGCTACGCACAAAATGCACCTAATCGGTGCTGCATGTCGCGCCATTAGCTACACGAGGCAAACCCATGGAGTATGAATTTCTGCGTGATTTGACCGGGCAGGTCAAAGTACGTATGTCGATGGACCACGAAGCGGTGGGGCACTGGTTCAATGAAGAGGCCAGCGATAATCTGGCCCTGCTGGATGAAGTGGAAGCGGCCGCGCGGGCAGTGAAAGGCACTATCAATCAGTGGCAGCGCGTCGGACATGAGTACACCATCTGGCTGGATGAAGAAGAGGTGATGATCCGAGCCAACCAGCTGGCACTGGAAGACGATGGCATGGAAGAGGGCATGACGTATTACGACGAAGAGAGTCTGTCATTTTGCGGCGTGGAAGATTTCCTCGCAGTGATCGCGGCGTATCGTCAATTTCTGGCGGGGAAATAACCCGCACGAATGCGCATGCGTTGTCGCGATCGTCTTGCACGCCAGACAGCGTAATTTTTTCGGCCTTCTGCACCCTCAGTGCTGCTTCAGCCGCGCACGGGCCGTAGCGGCGCAATGTATTGCGCTCCCCACGGCCATAGTGCTGCCTCAAACACGCACGGGCCGTAGCGGCACAATTTATTGCGCTCCCTACGACCACATTGCCGCCTCAAACTCGTACGGCCCATAGCTACCGTTGGCACATCAAACCGTGGCAATCGGTGTCGCCGGTGAACCCACTGCGCCAGGTAGCCGCAGTGGTGGGGCGGTGAGCAGAAACGCATGGCGCTGTTGCTGCGCCAGCCAATCCGCCAGCGGACTGAGTAACATCAGTTCGCCGAGATACACTCCCAGCCGGAACAGACAGAGATCGTGCAGCGGATGCGACGGATAAAAATCATCGTTCATTGGGCGTGCTGGTAAAATCTCTACCGCTGGGTTATCGGCGATCAGCGCCACCACGCCGCTCTCGACGATCCAGTTGCGCAGCTGCTCATCACTGCCATCCAGACCCGCAAAGTGGCTGTTTAAAAACGTCATATCCGGCTCGCCCTGCATCGCCAGAATCGCTTCATCCATGCCGGTGCGGAAACACACCATATCGCCCTGGCGCACCTCGATACCATCCGCCTGTAAAATCTGCTGCAGATGCTGATAACCAAAGGCAAACCGCTCGGTGCCAAAGTGACGTTTAATATCAATCATCACCGCGCGGCCTTGCATGCCGTGCTGCGCCACATTTTCGATGCCGAGTTTCTTCGCGCCCAAATGGCTGCCGTGGTCGCAGCCACAGCCGCCGCGATAATCCGTTTCCCCAACGATATCGACATTGGCTTTGTAGCCGTTGTAGAACACCATCTCGGGCTCGCCGTTGCCGTTGACATCAAACCACTGGCCCATATGCGCCAAACTGTCCCATTGCGTTGAGTATTGCAGCGCCAGCGTCACGGTATCATCGCAAATCACGTCGGTGAGCAGTGGATTATCGCGCGATAACGGATAGGTCATATTGGCATGCTCGCCGCGTCGTGTGGCATTGAGCTGCGGCGGCGGACGGCGCGGGTTCATCGCCGTGCCGCCCGGTAAGTCGAGCGGTAAACTCAGGCAGAACGTTTGCCCGGTTTTCACTTCGGCTACGCCTTCCAGCACCTTTTGCGCGGTCAGGAGATTCAATCGACCGAGTTGATCGTCGGGACCAAAATCCCCCCAGGTCGCGTGCGCCGGGCGTTGCTTCCAGCGAGTATTCATACTTCCCTCCTTAAGTTGCCTTCCAGTGCTGCGGCAGATTCGGTGCCCATCGGCTGCACACGCGGCAGCCAGAAGGCGTAAATCAGCGCTCCGACGACACCGATCACCCCGGCGATCTCCAGTGGGATCACAAAGGAGTGGGTGTATTGCATGATCACCCCGATCAGGATAGGTGAAATAATCCCGGCCAGATTGGCCGCCATGTTCTGGATACCGCCGATGGTGGCGACGTTCGCGCGGTTGGGTGCGACATCAGACGGCAGTGCCCACAGCGCGGCAGAGGCAAACGTGGCGGCGAAGTTGGCAAAGCAGAGTGCCGCCAGCGCCAGGCCAACAGTTGGGGAAAATGCCGCCAGACCGATGGTGGCACTACCCAACATGCCGCCCACCAGCGGAATTTTGCGCGCCACGCTCAGCGAGTAGCCGCGACGCACCAGTGAATCGGACAGCAACCCGCCGCACCAGCCGCCAACAATCGCTGCCAGCCCTGGCAGCATGCCGAGCAGGCCGAATTTCATCAGTGAGAGATGGAAGGTTTCCACCAGATAGGTTGGGAACCAGGTAAAGAAAAAGTAGGAAACAAAGTTAATGCAGAAGAAGCCGGCCATCATTGCCTGTACGGCACGTTGGCCCAGCAACTGTCGCACACTCATCGGCTCGCCGGTTTGCGGATCCTGGTTGGCCTCGATGAATTCCACTTCCTCAAGCGAGACGCTTTTGTGATCGCGCGGATCGCGATACCACAAGTACCATGCCAGCGCCCACACCACCGCCACCACGCCGGAGATGACAAATGTCATACGCCAGCCGACCAGCGCGATCAGGAAAGAGATGATCGGGATCGCCAGCGTGCCACCGATCTTACTGCCGTTGTTGAAGGTGGCAGCGGCAAAGCTGCGCTCCTGACGCGGGAACCAGCGCGTGACCGTCGACGAACTGGCGGGATAGCTGGGCGCTTCCACGGCACCTAAAACAAAGCGGAAGCCCACCAGAGCAGCGATGGAGCTGGCCAGGCCACAGGCGGCGGTGGCTAAACCCCAGCCCAGGCTGCTGACAGCAAAAGTGATGCGCGGGCCGAGTTTATCCACCAGCCAGCCGCCGGGTAGCTGGAACAGCACATAGCTCCAGAAAAATGCCGAGAGTAATAAGCCGCTGTCCGTGGGCGAGAAGTGCAGCTCCTGGCTCATAAACGGCATGGCGACACTCATGGCGGCGCGATCGATATAGTTGATGGCGATGCCGACTGACAGCACCGTGAGAATGACGAAACGAAATTTCCCTTTCGCTTTACTTGCCTGAATTGCAGCAGGTGATCCATTGGAATTCAGCGACATGTCGCCTCCAATTGTTTTTTATTTTCTGTAGGGGAAACGCCGCATCAGGACGATGCGGCGAGTTTGGCACTTACGCGCCGCTTACCACGGAGTGTGGATGATGCGCCTGTTCCTCATCCACGATGGGTTCGACTTTGCCCATCAGGAACAGGTAGTTAAGAATACCGATAACCACTAATACAGCAGAGAACACCAGCGCCCAGGTGAAGTGGCCTGTCGCCCCGACGATGGCACCAGTAATAATCGGCCCCACCGCACCGCCCATGTTGGATACGGTGTTTTGCAGGCCTGCCACGATCGACACGCTGTTCTGCGGTGCCACATCGCCAGGCAGTGCCCACACCTGCGAAGCCGCAACGGTGGTGCCCGATTTGGCGATACACAGCAACAGCACGGTCATAAATACCGAGTCAGTGAACGGGGCGAAGCCGATACACAGTGCCATCATCAGACCAATAGTCAGGAACAGCTTGCGCGTGGCGGTCAGTGACAGCACTTTTTTGTGCACCATGCGATCCGATGCCCAACCGGCCAGCACTTCAATCACCATGCCGCAAATCAGCGGCAGTGCAGCCACCATCCCCATCTTGAGGAAATCCATGCCTTTATCTTTCACCAGATAAGTCGGCAGCCAGGTGATAAAGAAGTATGAGGTGTAGTTGATAGTGAAGAAGCCAATGCACATTGCCCAGATATTGCGGTAACGCAGCAGCTTGTACCACTTCATCGGACGTACGCTTTTGTCGCCGTGTTTCTGCGCCTGGCCATCACGAATAAAGCGCACTTCGTCCTGACTGATCGCTTTGTGATCTTCCGGGTTTTCCGCATAGATAAAGTACCAGGCGATCACCCAGAACACACCGAGTGATCCAATCACCAGGAAGGTGATGCGCCAGTCGAACATGGCGATCATAAATACGATCAGCGGCATGGCCACGGCACCACCAAACTTCGAGGCGCTGTCGAACAGGCCTGAAACGGTGGCACGTTCACGATCCGGGAACCAGCGCGCGGTTATCCCGGCGTTGCTCGGATAGGCGGCGGCCTCACCGACACCCAGCGCTAAACGCAGCGCCAGTAGAGATTTAAAGCCGGTTGCCAGGCCCATCGCCATGGTAGCAATTGACCACCAGGCCACCGCAATACCAAGACCTTTTTTCTGACCGAAGCGATCGGCAAACCAGCCTGCCGGGATCTGCAACAGCGCGTAAGACCAGAAGAACGCTGCCATGATAAAGCCCATCATCTCGGGATGAATGTCGAGCTCTTTGATCAAATGCGGGGCAGCCGCAGAGAGTACGGTACGGTCAATATAGTTAATGGCGATCGCCAGCCACATCAGGCCAGCAATCCACCAGCGAATTCGGGTAGAGCGAGAGGTGTTGTTCATAATATTTTTTCACCTTCCCGGCGTCTTTCGCGCTGTCGCGGCGTTGACTGCAATCATCCACCCCACATTCGGGGGACAGATGACCTTGTCGCTGGCGTCAGCACCAATGACTGGGGATTAAAATTTGGATTAAGTAGGGTTTTGAGAAAATTAATCCAGCCCGTTCATAACATTTGTCGGGCGCTCGCCCTGTTTGATGCACTGCACAATCTGCGCGACGCAACGTTCACCAATGGCACTGATGGCACCGTCGGTGTAACCCGCGATATGCGAAGTCGGGATAAAGTTGCTGAGGGTGAACAGCGGATGTTCCGCCAGCGGTTCCTGCTCAAACACATCGGCGGCCGCGCCAGCGATGACGTTGTCCAGCAGCGCCTGATACAGATCCTGCTCATTGACGATGCCACCGCGTGAGGCATTGATCAGGAATGCACTCTTCTTCATGCGCTTGATGCGCGCAGCATCGAACAGATTCTGGGTTTTATCGGTGAGCGGCTTGTGCAAGGTGATGAAATCGCTGCTTTCGGTCAGCTGATCGAGGCTGACGAATTCGATGCCATGCTCGGCGGCAAATTTTTCATCCGGATAAAAGTCGAAAGCAATCACGCGCATGTTGAAGCCTTTGGCACGCAGCGCAACCTGTTTACCGATATTCCCGAGGCCGATAATGCCCAGCGTTTTGCCATATACATCGGTGGCAAAGATGCGCGGCCAGTTACCGGCACGGGTTCCAATTGCAGCCTGGGTAATCTGGCGTGCGCTATTCAGAATCAACGCGAACGCGAAGTCAGCCACGGCATGTTTATTGGCATCCGGCACATTGGTGACGTAAATGCCGCGTGCGCGGGTGGCATCCAGATTGATGTTGTCGACGCCCACGCCATGCTTACACACGATCTTCAGCTGAGGTGCTTTTGCCAGCAGTGCTTCATTCACATCGGTAAAGGCAACGATCATCGCCACGGTCTCGGCCAGATGCGGTTCCAGCGCGCTAAGCGGTGCATCGGCGGGCAGGGTGATCAGCTCAAAACCCTGCTGTTCCAGCGCATCAATAGGCGCAGCGTCGTATTTGGCGAAAGACGGTGAAGTACAGATAACTTTCATAGCGTTTCCCAATCCTGGTGTTGGAACGGGCAGCAACCGCTGCCCAATCGGTCTTTACTGCAGGTACTGATTCACGATCTGGCGGATCTTCTGCTCTTCTTCGGCAGAGAAGCTCACCGCATAACGGCTGTTACCCACATCTGAACCCAGCAGTGAAACAGCTTTCTTAACGGTGGCCGGTGGGAAACCGACGCTGTAGAGATCGGTACGCAGGCCTGTAATGTTTTCCTGCGCCTGACGCGAGCCTTCAATGTCGCCCGCGTGGAAACGTGCCCAGATAGCGTTGATCTCTTTCGGTGCCACGTTGGCGAGACCCGAAATACAGGCAGTACAACCCTCAACAAAGCCACGGTGGATCAGCGAGTCAGGGCCGGTCAGCACGTTGAAGTTTTCCACGCCTTCAGCGGCCTTCAGGAAACCGCTCAGGCTCTCATAGCTGCCCGCACTGTCTTTGATGCCGATAATGTTGGGATGTGAAGCCAGCGCACGCACGGTTTCCGGCTGTAAGGTGTTGCCGGTGCGTGCAGGGATGTTGTACAGATACAGCGGTACTTCAATCGCATCTGCCACCGCGCGGTAGTGGGCAATCAACTCTTCCTGCTTCAGCGGCACGAAATACGGAGTGATCACCGAAACCGCATCCACGCCCAGTTTGGCGACTTGTTTGCCGAGGCGGATGGTTTCACGGGTAGAGATCTCACCGATGTGCGCCACAACGGGGGCAGCGCCGTTCACTTCATCGACGCAGGTTTCGGTAACCGCTAACTTCTCCTGCTCGTTGAGCACAAAGAACTCACCGTTGGTACCGCCGCAGAAGATGCCGTTACCCGCGCTGAGCTGACGTTGTACCTGCAGGCGCTGAGCCGCGGGATTAAACGCACCTTCACTGTCAAAGGTGGTGACGATGGCGGTTAATACGCCCTGAATTTTCTTGCTCATGATTCCCTCATTAATCCTTAGTGATTCAAAGCCGGAAACAGCGTCAGGTAGACGTTTCGTACGTCATCGGCGCTCACTTTCATCGGTACATTCTTCATCAGTCGCTGCACGTCGAGCGCGGCTTCAACCAGATACGGCAGGTGATCCGGGCCGATACCCAGTTCTTCCAGACTGGCAGGCAGTTTGAGACGTTTCACCAGCGCGGCAAAGTACTCCACCAGCGCATGCGATTTGGCTTCTACATCCAGTGAGGCATCGGCGTCCGGCAGCAGATCGTAGGCCTGCGCAAATTTGCTCACGGCGGCGGGGCGCACAAAGCGCATGCACGGTGCCAGCAGAATGGCGTTCGCCACGCCGTGCGGCAGATGATATTTGCCTCCCAGCGGATAGGACATCGCATGCACCAGATGGGTACCGGCGTGGGCAATCGATGCGCCACCGTAATAAGAAGCCCACAACATATTCAGGCGCGCTTCCAGATTGCCCGGTTCGGCAATGGTGGTCTCCAGGCTGGCAAACAGCTTTTTCATGCCGATCAGCGCATAGTTATCACTCACCGGATTGGACACGGTGGCGGTAAAGCACTCGATCAGATGACACAGTGCATCGATACCAGTGGAAGAGGCGATATGCGGCGGCATGCTGGTGGTCAGTTCAGGCACCAGTGCGACATAATCGGGCAGCATCACCGGAGTGATGATGCCAACTTTGGTCTCTTTCTCTGGGATCGCCAGGATTGCGTTTGGCGTGGCTTCGGAGCCGGTACCGGCGGTGGTCGGGATCAACAGTGACGTGGTGCGGATCAGCGGTTTCTCTCCGGCCAGCAGGGCATCCAGTGTCGGCGCGCCATCAACGCACAGAATCGACAGCAGTTTGGCGACATCCAGCACGCTGCCGCCGCCCACGCCGATCACCAGATCGACGTCGGTAGAAGGTAGTGCGGCAACAATGGCGGCGACATCGTGCTGGCTTGGCTCCGGCGGCACGCTGTTGACGATGCTCAAACTGCTGATCTGCTGTTTCAGCTGCGCGATCAGCGACTGAACCGCTGGAATGCCTTCGATATTCTTGTCGGTGACCAGAAGCGCTTTGTCTTTACTCTGCAGTAAATAGCTGAGGTCATTAAGCGCCTGGAAGCCACTGATCACGGTGCTGTTGATATTCATTTCATACCCTTATCGCGGTTTTTTCGTACTAAATGATTAATTTTGCTCATTCAGTGCGGGTTCTGTCACTATAGTGCCTAAATTTATAGGACAAATTGATTTCAAATAATTTGATCTTGCTCACATATAATCAATCATGATTGAATATAATCAATCTCAACACGGCGAACTGCCGGCAGAGGAAAGAGAATGACTTCACAGCCATGGAAAACACCCGTCTTAGTGATCGCGGATGATTTTACCGGTGCCAACGACGCCGGCAGCGGACTGGCGCGAGCAGGTGCAAAGGTGCATGTGCTGTTTGATAGCAGTACAGCCCACGATGCCAGCAGCGCCGATGTGCTGGTCATCAGCACCGACAGCCGTGCAGTCAGTGCAGCAGAAGCAGCGCATCGTACAACGCTAGCATTACAGCAGCATCAGGCGATTGCCCAGGATGGCTGGCTGTTTAAAAAGATTGATTCCACGCTGCGCGGCAATCCGGGCGCAGAGATTGAGGCCGCATTGCACGCCAGCGGAAAAACCTTAGCGCTGGTGGTGCCCGCTGTGCCGAAACTGGGCCGTACCACGCGTGAAGGTGAAGTCTGGATCAACCAGCAGCGTCTGACGGACACCGAATTTGCCAGCGACCCGAAAACCCCGGTGACCAGTAGCCATGTGTTAACCCGCCTGCACATGCAAAGCGATCTGACCGGTGAAACTCTGGACCTGGCAACGGTGCGCAGTGGCAAGCTGGCACAGGTGCTTGCCAGTAGGCAAGGCTTAGTGGTGCTGGATGCCGAGCAGGATGCTGATATTGCGCTGATTGTGGCGGCGGCGGCGAGTTTACCCGCACGACCCTTACTCGCAGGCGCTTCCGGATTAGGTGATGCATTGGGCGAATATCTGGCGACGCGTCCGGCCAGGCCGGTGCTGGCCGTGGTGGGTTCGATGAGCGCCATCGCGCAGCAGCAAATCGCCCGCCTCGCGACCCAACGTGACATTCGCATTATCGATATTGATATCCGTCAGCTGTTTGCTCAGCCCGCGTGGCCGCAGGCTGTCGAGTGGCAGCAAGCGATGCAACAGGCTTTACGCGACGGCGCACACTGCGTAGTGCGCACCACACAGCATGCAGAGCAACGCCATGAGATTGAACAGCTGTGTCAGCAACATCAGGTGTCACGCCAGGAGCTGGGAGAACGCATCTGCCACTTCCTCGCCCAATTGACCCACAACGTTTGCCGCCAGGCCTTGCCTGCCGGGTTGTATCTTTCGGGCGGCGACGTGGCAATTGCCGTCGCACAAGCGCTCGGCGCCAGTGGTTTTCAGATTCAGGGCCTGGTGGCGGGCTGTGTGCCGCACGGGGTTCTGCTAAATAGCGAATTACACCTGCCGGTGATGACCAAAGCGGGTGGCTTTGGTGACGAAAACACCCTGATAGAAGCCATCCGTTTCATTGAGGAGAAGTCGAGTGAATAAAATTATTGCGGTGACCATGGGCGATCCGGCGGGCATCAGCCCGGAGATCATCATTAAAGCGTTAGCGGAAGGCGACCTGGCGGGGATCCCGGCGGTGGTGGTCGGCTGTGCCAGTACGCTGCGTCGGGTGATGGGATTGAACATTACGCCGCAGGCTGAATTACGCGTACTGGATAACGTCAAAGATGCGCATTTCGCACCGGGCATCATCAACGTAATTGATGAACCGCTGGCCAATCCAGAGGCGTTAAAACCGGGTGTGGTGCAGAAAGAAGCCGGTGATTTGGCCTGGCGCTGTGTGAAACGCGCCACCGAACTGGCACTGGCCGGGGAAGTGCACGCAATCGCGACAGCTCCACTCAATAAAGAAGCACTGCACTCAGCAGGGCACATTTATCCGGGACACACCGAACTGCTGGCGCAACTAACTAACACCAAAAACTACGCCATGGTGCTGTACACCGATCATCTGAAGGTGATCCACGTCACGACGCATATCGCGCTGCGTAAGTTCCTGGATACCCTGAATGGCGATCGCATCCAGACGGTAATTGGCATGGCGGATACCTTCCTGCGCCGCGTCGGTTTCGACAAGCCGCGCATTGCCGTAGCTGGGGTGAATCCGCATGCGGGCGAAAATGGCCTGTTTGGTGACGAAGAGATCACCACCGTAGCACCGGCAATCAAAGTGATGAAAGAGCAGGGCATTGATGTTTATGGCCCTTGCCCGCCGGATACCGTGTTCCTGCAGTGCCAGCAAGGTCAGTACGATATGGTGGTGGCGATGTATCACGATCAGGGGCACATCCCTCTGAAATTGTTAGGTTTTTATGATGGCGTCAATATCACCGCTGGCCTGCCGTTTATCCGTACTTCCGCGGACCACGGCACGGCGTTTGATATCGCCTGGACAGGTAAAGCGAACTCTGCGAGCATGGCGATCTCCATTAAACTCGCGATGCAGCTAGCATAGGGAAATATGAAGGGACAAAGCCGTCTCGACCAGATTATGGACTATCTGAAAAGTCATAATCTGGTCACTGTAGAACAGCTGGTGAGTGCGATCTCGGCTTCACCGGCGACGATCCGCCGCGATCTGATCAAGCTCGACAAGGAAGGCGTCATTAGCCGCAGCCATGGCGGAGTGACGCTCAATCGTTTTATACCTGCGCAGCCGACCACGCTGGAAAAAATGCAGCGTAATCTGGCAGAGAAGCAGGCCATCGCGCAGTTTGCCGCCAGTTATGTGCAGTCGGGCGACTCCGTGGTGCTGGATGCCGGTACCACCATGCTGGAACTGGCGCGCCAGCTCACGCATCTGCAACTGCGAGTGATCACCGCCGACCTGCATATCGCGCTGTTCCTGTCTGAATTCAAGCAGATTGAAACCACCATTATTGGTGGCCGTATTGATGACTCCAGTCAGTCTTGTATTGGAGAGCATGGCCGACGCCTGCTGCGCAGCATTAATCCGGATATCGCGTTCGTTAGCTGTAACTCGTGGAGTATCGAACGCGGGATTACGACGCCGACGGAAGATAAAGCCGGTCTGAAGATGGATCTGCTGGCGAATGCACGCCGCCGCATTCTGCTGGCTGACAGCAGTAAGTACGGTTCCTGGTCGCTATACTGCGCCGCACCGATTGATAGTTTGACCGATGTGGTGACGGATGCGCGTCTCGACGACGCAGTTTGTCGCGCGTTGCGTGAGCGTGGCATTGGTTTGCAGCTGACAGCCTGATGTAACAAGGTCGCCATCAAAGGCGACCCTTCAGCAGTAGGGTTAACCCAATGCTAGCCCTGCACCGACACTTGCTTGCGTAGGTGCCCATTGATGCGCACCCGTTAATCGCAGCCCACTACGATAGCTTCAATCCCGTCGCCGGAATATTGCGGCCGTAGTAGATTTCACGCATCTCTTTCCACAGCAGATTGGTGATGCGCTTGTGCTCCTGCGGGTTGAGTTCTTCAGGCCTGGTATTGAACAGGTAGTATTTCAGGTCAAATTCCTTCAGTAACATCTTGGTGTGAAAGATATTTTCCTGATAGACGTTCACATCCACCATGTCGTACATCGCCTTCATATCCTCGGACATAAAGTTCTGAATCGAATTGATCTCGTGATCGATAAAGTGCTTTAAGCCATTCACATCGCGGGTAAAACCACGCACGCGATAATCAATGGTAACGATGTCAGATTCCAGTTGGTGAATCAGGTAATTCAGTGCCTTAAGCGGCGAAATCACCCCACAGGTGGAGACTTCGATATCAGCGCGGAAGGTGCACAATCCCCCCTCAGGATGGCTTTCTGGATAGGTGTGCACGCAAATATGGCTCTTATCCAGATGCGCCACCACCGAATTGGGCAGCGGACCCGGATGCTCAGATTTGTCGATATCCTGCGGATTGATCGGCTCTTCGCTGACCAGAATGGTAACGCTGGCACCCTGCGGTTCATAATCCTGTCGCGCGATGTTCAGCACGTTGGCACCAATGATTGAGCAGGTCTCCGTCAGGATTTCGGTGAGGCGATTCGCATTATACTGCTCATCAATATAGGCGATGTAGCCATCACGCTCCGCTTCGCTGTTGGCGTAGCAAATATCGTAAATACAAAAACTCAGGCTCTTCGTCAGATTATTGAAGCCGTGTAGTTTCAGCTTTTGCAATTTCGTCACTCCTCACACGACAAGGCATTCAGCAGATATTGCGGTAAGGCAAAGCTACCGACATGAATCGCGGGATTGTAGTAGCGGCAGCGTAGGCCCGCGTCGTCAAAGCGTGATTGCAGGGTGACTGCATCCCACTGGCGTAGCGTCTCGTTGTCGCTTGCCCAGGCAAACGTCATAATGCCACCGTAATAGGTGGGGATCGCCGCCTGATAAAAGCTGACGTCGGAGAAGTAATGGCCAAGTTTACGATGGCTGTTGATCGCTTCGTCCTGCTGCAGGAAACAGACGCCGTTCTGTGCCACAAAGATTCCGCCGGGATTTAGCGCCTGTTTACAGCCGGCATAGAATTCAGAGGTAAACAGACTTTCACCGGGACCGATGGGATCGGTGCAATCGGAAATAATGACGTCGAACTTCTCTTGCGTCTGGGTGACGAAATTCACACCATCATCAATCACCAGATTCAGCCGTGGATCGTCGTAAGCACCGGCGCTGTGATTGGGCAGATACGTCTTGCAAAAACTCACCACGCCGGCATCGATCTCAACCATGGTGATCTGTTCAATCGTTTGGTGACGTGAGACCTCGCGCAGCATGGCGCCATCGCCACCGCCAATGATCAGCACGCGCTTCGCCTTGCCGTGCGCCAGGATTGGCACGTGGGTCATCATTTCGTGGTAGATGAACTCATCGCGCTCGGTGGTTTGCACCACACCGTCCAGCGCCATGACACGACCAAAGGCGGCATTTTCAAAGATCACCAGATCCTGATGCGCCGTTTTGTCGCGATATAGCAGTTTATCTACCGTGAAATACTGTCCAAATCCGGCATGAAGCGTCTCATACCACATTTCATTCTGGGCCATGATGGGGCTCTCCTCGAATGTCATCGCCATGAAATTAGGGGAAAAAGCATAGCGAAATATGACCGTGGTTGCACGGTCAAATCTTCAGCAGCAGAGCGGGATGGCGGGCTATTTGACGTAAGCGAGCAGACTCAGCGAGTCACGCGCCAGCGACTTACACTTCTTGTCATTGGTAATGGCGATACCGCTCAAATCTTTGTAACTCTCTTCGCCGAGCGACTTCATGTTGTAGTTGCTGTAATTGCTCAGATCCCAGCGGTTCTGCTGGGCAAAAAACACCAGCGCTTTGCGAATTTGCGCATCGGGCAGATCCTGATAGCCACAATCGTTCTTCAGGTAAACAAACACCGCGGTCAGATCGGCCAGATCTTCTGCTTCGGATTCGCTCAGGGCAAAACTGGTGGAGGAGAAGCCAAGGAGTCCCGCCAGCAGCAGGATCTTGATGCTTTTCGTCATAATCATTCTCAACAAGGGACAATTTATTGACGTTAGCACAGTTATTGCAGGGATTCCGCTAAATTTGCCCAAATGGGGCATTCCCACGGTTTTTATCGGCGCATTCTGTTAAGGGGCTTGACCCTCCCGCAGGGTAAAGGTTTACGCTGTGCCCTTATTCACGACAAGGATAAGAATATGCAACGTCGTCATTTTCTAAAGTTGACCGCCGCACTCAGCGTGGCAGGTGCGCTGCCTTTGTGGAGCCGTTCGTTAATGGCGGCCACGCGCCCGCTGTTACCGATCCCCTCTATTTTGCAGCCCGATGCACGCGGAGCGTACACACTCACCGCGATGAGTGGCACCAGCCAATGGAACGGCAAATCCGTCCCGACGTGGGGCTATAACGGCAGTCTGCTCGGCCCGGCGCTGCGGTTGCCGCGCGAGAAAGCCGTTACGGTGAATATTCATAATCGGCTGGCGGAAGCAACGACATTGCACTGGCACGGTCTGGAAATTCCTGGCGATGTTGATGGTGGACCGCAAGCACTGATTGCGCCCGGTGCCTCACGTCAGGTGACCTTTACGCCCGATCAACCGGCTGCCACCTGTTGGTTCCATCCGCATCAGCATGGCAAAACCGGCTATCAGGTGGCGCAGGGGCTGGCGGGACTGGTGCTGTTAGAGGACGAAGATTCCGGCAAATTGCGTCTGCCGATGCAGTGGGGCGAAGATGATGTGCCGCTGATTTTCCAGGATAAACAGCTGACCAGAGACGGCGCAAAAATCGATTACCAACTCGACATCATGCGCGCGGCGGTGGGCTGGTTTGGTGACATGATGTTAACCAACGGCGTGCAGTATCCGCAGCAAGCGGTGCCACGCGGCTGGCTGCGCTTGCGTCTGTTGAACGGCTGCAATGCCCGTTCGCTGGATATCGCCACCAGTGATAAGCGCCCAATGTACGTGATTGCCAGCGATGGCGGTTTGCTGGCCGAGCCGGTAAAAGTGGATAGCCTGCCGCTGCTGCCCGGCGAGCGTTTCGAAGTGATGATTGATACTTCAGACGGCAAAACCTTCGACATGGTGACGCTGCCGGTGACGCAGATGGGCATGACGCTGGCACCCTTTGATCAACCCTTGCCGCTGGTGCAAATTCTGCCACTGCGCGTGATGGCAAGTGGTTCTATGCCGGATAAGCTGGTGGATCTGCCGCCGCTGCCATCAGTGGAAGGCGTGCAAAGCCGCTGGCTACAACTGATGATGGATCCGCAACTGGATCAACAAGGCATGCAGGCGCTGATGGATCGTTACGGTCATCAAGCCATGGCCGGGATGAAAATGGATCACGGCAGCATGGACTCGAAGGGCGGGGCGATGCAGATGGATCATGGCAACATGGACATGAGCGGCGGTGCCATGAAGATGGACCATGGCAGTATGCCGATGGATCACGCAAAAACAGCGGCTTACGATTTCCACAACGGCAATAAAATCAACGGTCAGGCGTTTAACATGACCAAGCCGATGTTTAACGCCGAACTCGGCAAAGTGGAAAAATGGACCATTTCCGGTGAGGGCGATGCTATGCTGCATCCGTTCCACATTCATGGCACCCAGTTCCGCATCCTGTCAGAAAACGGCAAGCCGCCAGCGCCGCATCGTGCAGGCTGGAAAGACATGGTCAGCGTCAACGGCTGGCGCAGTGAGGTGCTGGTGCGCTTTAACTACGTTGCCAATGCCGATAACGCCTACATGGCGCATTGCCATCTGCTGGAGCATGAAGATACCGGCATGATGCTGGGCTTCACCGTCGGCTAAGTGACTGCCACACCGCAGCGAAGCCTAAACGTCTTCGCTGCGGGTTGTATAGCAATACCAGGGCATAAGCGGGACTTTTACTGCTCAGCAGTATCAGGGCGCTAATGGCCTGATTTCCTGTTACAGGGGCAGGGCACAAGTGGCCTGGTTTACGGCAGCACACGAGCGTGGACATCGGGCAGCCTTATCCAGCTGCTCGATGCCTGGTCAACGCCGCCCTTCACGCACTGAGCGTGCCAGGCAAGTGATTAGGCCTGAGCCGCTTCCAGTGCCAGCCGGATATCCTCAATCAAATCATCAGCATGTTCGATACCAATCGACAAACGTACCGTGGCATCGGTAATGCCAATACGCTGGCGTACTTCCTGCGGTACGCCGGAATGGGTGGTGCTGCCCGGATGGCTGGCGAGTGATTCGGTACCGCCCAGGCTCACGGCCAATTTAAACAACGCAAGGGCATTGAGAAAACGAAACGCTGCCGGCTGGCCACCTTTGATATCAAAAGAGAACGTGGAACCTGCGCCGCTGCATTGTCGCTGGAAGGTTTCACCCGCAGAGGTGTCCGCATCGAGATAGGGCAGCCAGTGCAATTTTTCTACCTGCGGATTATCACGCAAAAACGCGGCGACTTTGTCTGCATTGCTGGCGGCTTTCTCCATCCTCAACGACAGCGTTTCCAGCGATCGTCCAATCATCCAGCTGGAGTGCGGATCAAGTTGGGTGCCGATGGCGCTGCGCAGCGATCGCACCTTGCTCACCAGCGCTTTGCTGCCCAGCACCGCACCGGCAATCAGATCCGAATGGCCGCCGACATATTTGGTGAGCGAGTAGAGCGACAAGTCGGCACCGTGCTGCAAAGGACGTTGAAACAGCGGGCCGAGCAAGGTGTTATCGCAGGCGAGAATCGGGCGCGAACCTTGCTGCTGGGTGATGACATCTGCTACCTGCTTCATCAGCTGAATATCCACCAGGCTGTTGGTCGGGTTGGCCGGCGTCTCAATCAGAATCAGCGCCACACGACCGCGCTGCCACGCCAGTTTGGCTGCTTCATACACTTTGTCTTCATCGGTGCCATCGCTGAAGCCGACGGCTTTAATCTCTAAATCGTGTAGCGTTTTGCTTAGCAACGTTTCAGTGCCGCCGTACAGCGGCTGAGAATGCAAAATCACTTCACCCGGCCGCGCAAACGCCAGCAGCGTGGTGGCAATGGCCGACATTCCGGAGGAGAACAGCGCGGCACTTTCTGCCTGTTCATAGATGGCCAGCCGATCTTCCACAATCTCGCTGTTGGGATGGTTAAAGCGTGAGTATACCAGCCCACCGCTCTTGCCCTCCGGCGGCTGCTTACGTCCGGCAACGAAATCAAAAAAGTCCTGTCCCTCTTCGGCGCTGTTGAACACAAAGGTCGAAGTCAGGAATACAGGAGGTTTGACTGCGCCCTCCGATAGCCGCGGATCGTAACCGTAATTAAGCATCTGCGTTTCCGGATGCAGATCGTGGGTGCCAATCTGTGTTTTTTTACTGGATGAAGCGGCCATAGGATCTCCAGAGAATACCGGTGAGAGTGCGGGTGGGTTTTCTGTAGTTAAGGCCAGCGCAATAAATTTTGCCACGGTATCGTTTGCGTTCTGTGCGCGGCGTTAGAGGTTGGTTCGACTATGATAGACTTCGTGGCTTTCTGAAAACCTTAACCAGGCGAATGCAATGAAACACACCGTCGACGTGATGATCTCTGAGCAGGAGATTGCAACCCGTATTGCCGAACTGGGCAAGCAGATTAGCGAACACTACCGTAGCAGCGGCAGCGAAATGGTGTTGGTGGGTCTGCTGCGTGGCTCCTTTATGTTTATGGCCGATCTCTGTCGTGCCATCGATGTCCCGCATGAAGTCGACTTTATGACCGCCTCCAGCTACGGCAGTGGCATGTCATCGACCCGCGACGTGAAAATCCTGAAAGATCTGGATGAGGACATTCGCGGCAAAGACGTGCTGATCGTGGAAGACATCATCGATTCTGGCAACACGCTGAGCAAAGTGCGCGAGATCCTGCGCCTGCGCGAGCCAAAGTCACTGGCCATCTGCACGCTGCTGGATAAACCAGAGCGTCGCGAAGTGGAAGTGACCGTGGAATACGTTGGTTTCACCATTCCTGACGAGTTCGTGGTCGGCTTTGGTATCGACTACGCGCAGCGCTATCGTCATCTGCCGTATATTGGCAAAGTTATCCCGACCGGTGAATAACCGCACAATCTTCCAAGGCTAATCCCGCCAGCCTGCGATAAGATGCGCAGCCCGCGAGTCAATGACTGACGGGCTGCGCTTGCGTTCCCCTACCGCATGCAGAGTGGTAAAGTGTCGCGGGTTATCGCTCAGCGCTTCATCTTTGATTTTTCACTCGTTATCTCTGAATAACCCCGCATGCTCAGCGTGAGCGCACTATCATTTCATAGGGCTTTGATGTCACTACAACAGGGTATGGATTCGCAATGACTTATGCACTGGAACTTTCCGGGCTCACCAAAACCTATCCCGGCGGCGTTCAGGCGCTGAAGAAGCTTGATCTCAACGTTGAGGCAGGCGATTTTTACGCACTGCTCGGGCCAAACGGCGCGGGTAAATCGACCACTATCGGCATCATCAGTTCGCTGGTGAATAAATCCGGCGGCAGCGTGCGGGTGTTTGGCTATGACCTGGAAAAAGACGTGGTCAATGCGAAACGCCAGCTGGGTCTGGTTCCGCAGGAGTTCAACTTTAACCCGTTTGAAACCGTGATGCAGATTGTGGTCAATCAGGCGGGTTACTATGGCGTGGAGCGGGCTGAAGCTAACAAGCGCGCGGAAAAATACCTTAACCAACTCGATCTGTGGGGCAAACGCAACGAGCGTGCACGCATGCTGTCGGGCGGGATGAAACGCCGTTTGATGATCGCACGTGCGCTGATGCACGAGCCAAAACTGCTGATTCTGGATGAACCGACCGCAGGTGTCGATATCGAACTGCGTCGTTCAATGTGGACCTTCCTGAAAGATCTCAACATCAAAGGCACCACCATTATTCTCACCACGCACTACCTGGAAGAAGCAGAAATGCTGTGCCGCAATATCGGCATTATTCAGAGCGGTGAGCTGGTGGAAAACACCTCGATGAAAGGCCTGCTGTCAAAGCTGCAATCGGAAACCTTCATCCTCGATCTGGCGCCGCGCAGCCCACTGCCGCAGCTGGAAGGCTTCCAGTATCGCCTGGTGGATACCTCTACGCTGGAAGTGGAAGTGATGCGTGAGCAGGGGCTCAACAGCGTGTTCAGCCAGCTGAGTGCGCAGGGCGTGCAGGTGCTGAGTATGCGTAACAAAGCGAACCGCCTTGAAGAGCTGTTCGTCAGCCTGACCCAGGGTAAAGGAGTGAAAGCATGACACATTTATACTGGGTGGCGCTCAAGAGTATCTGGGCCAAGGAGATCAACCGTTTTGCCCGCATCTGGATTCAGACGCTGGTGCCACCGGTGATCACCATGACGCTCTATTTCATCATCTTCGGTAACCTGATTGGTTCACGCATCGGCGATATGCATGGCTTCAGCTATATGCAGTTCATCGTGCCGGGTCTGATCATGATGGCGGTGATTACCAACGCTTACGCCAACGTGGCCTCTTCATTCTTCAGCGCCAAATTCCAGCGCAATATTGAAGAGCTGCTGGTGGCGCCGGTGCCCACGCACATTATCATCGCTGGTTATGTTGGCGGCGGCGTGGCGCGTGGCGTGTGCGTTGGTATTCTGGTGACGGCTATTTCGCTGTTCTTTGTGCCGTTCCACGTGCACTCGTGGTCAATGGTGGCCCTGACGCTGCTGCTGACTGCGATTCTGTTCTCGCTGGCTGGCCTGCTGAATGCGGTGTTTGCGCGTACCTTTGACGATATCAGCTTGATCCCCACCTTCGTGCTGACACCGTTAACCTATTTGGGGGGGGTGTTCTATTCGCTGACGCTGCTGCCGCCGTTCTGGCAGGCGGTGTCGAAACTGAACCCGGTGGTATATATGATCAGTGGATTCCGCTACGGTTTCCTCGGCATCAATGATGTGCCGCTGGTGTTTACCCTGTCAGTGCTGATTGCCTTTATCGTGGTGTTTTACGTACTGGTGTATGCGTTGATTCAGCGCGGTCGCGGATTGCGGACTTAAGTTTTACGGGGGCGGCCGAATGGCCGCCCTCGTTGTATCAAGCCACCTGAACCGGCAACGCTTTAGCGATGCGTTTCATCTCGTTGTCGCCTTCGAAATAAGCGACTTTGGGCTGCCAGCTACGGGCGACTTCATCTTCCACCTGCACATAAGAGCAGATGATCATGATGTCACCTTCGCAGGCACAACGGGCGGCGGCACCGTTAACGGAGATGATCTTCGAGCCACGCTCAGCGGCAATCGCGTAGGTGGAGAAACGCTGACCGTTGGTGACGTTATAAATGTCGATGGCTTCGTATTGCAGAATGCCGGATGCATCAAGAAAATCCTGGTCGATGGCGCAGGAACCTTCGTAGTGCAAATCTGCCTGCGTGACTTTCACGCGGTGCAGTTTGCCCTGAAGTACGGTACGAATCATAACGGGATAACCTTATTAAGCTGCGATTAAACGACGGAGGTTACTCCGTCAGATCCACTTGCTGATTATCGATCAGGCGCGCATTGCCCAACCAGGCGGCCATCAGAATCACGGCGCGCTGGCTATCCACCGTCAGCGGCTGCAAATTGTCGGCATCGCAAATAGCCAGACCATCAGGGCGGAAGCCTTTCTCACGCAATGCGACCTCGGCCGTTTCGATAATCTCTTCAACATGGCGTTCGCCGTTGTTCAGACGCTCGGCCATGCTGTTCATCACCTGGCTCAGACCCGCAGCGATCGCGCGCTCTTCGCTGGTGAGATAACCGTTACGTGAGCTCAACGCCAAACCATCTTGCGCGCGTACGGTTGGCACGCCGACAATCTCGATATCGAAGCCCATGTCGGCCACCATCTTGCGAATAATGGCTAACTGCTGGAAATCTTTCTCACCAAAACAGGCAATATCGGGCTGCACCAGATTAAACAGTTTGCTCACAATAGTGGACACACCGCGGAAGTGACCGGGACGACTGGCACCTTCCAGCAAAGACGATAACCCCGGAACTTCAACGAAGGTCTGGCTATCCAGCCCTTTGGGATACACATCCGCTGGCGCAGGGGCAAACACCAAATCGACACTATGACGATTGAGCTTCTCGCAATCGTCCTGCAAGGTACGGGGATAACGCGCCAGGTCATCGGCGCGTTCAAACTGCATCGGGTTGACGAAGATCGAGACCACCACGATATCGGCCCGCTCGCGCGCTTCATCCACCAACGTCAGGTGGCCGTCATGCAGGTTGCCCATGGTGGGCACCAGCGCGATACGTTTGCCTTCCTGCCGCCAGCGACGAATTTCTCGTCGCAGCATCGGCAGCGATTCAATAATCAGCACTGCAACTCTCCTGATTTACTGGAAACTGTGTTCGGCGGCAGGGTAGATGCCCGCCTCAACGTCGGCAATATACTGGCGAATTGCCGCGCGAATGTCGCCGGTTTCCGCGAGGAAATTTTTGGCAAATTTAGGAATATGACCGCCGGTAATGCCAAAGGCATCGTGCATCACCAGAATCTGTCCATCGGTGACGTTACCCGCACCAATACCGATGACCGGAATGCTCAACGCTTTGGTGATACGCTCTGCCAGCGCCACCGGCACACACTCCAGCACCATCAATTGTGCTCCTGCGGCTTCCAGCGCCAGTGCATCGGCCAGCAAACGCTCCGCGCCCGCTTCATCACGGCCCTGCACCTTGTAGCCACCAAAGATGTTCACTGACTGTGGCGTCAGGCCTAGATGACCACAGACCGGCACGGCGCGCTCGGTAAGCATACGCACGGTGTCTGCCAGCCATTCACCGCCTTCCAGCTTCACCATGTTGGCACCGGCACGCATCAGTTGAGCGGCGTTATCGAAGGTTTGCTGCGGTGTGGCGTAACTCATAAACGGCAGGTCGGCCATCACCAACGCATTCGGCGCGCCTCGGCGCACGGCCGCGGTGTGATAAGCGATATCCGCCACGGTGACAGGTAATGTGGATTCATGACCTTGCACGGTCATGCCAAGGGAGTCGCCAATCAGCATCACCTGAATGCCTTCATCGGCAAACAGGCGGGCAAAGCTAAAGTCGTAGGCCGTCAGGGTGGCAAATTTGCGGCCACTGGCTTTGAGCTGGCGTAAATGGGAGATGGTTGTCGGTTTCATCGCACACTCCAGAGTTTTCTGATGCGCGCAGTGTACTGGATTGATTGAAAAGGCGATACGACCGTAGTGCGATTATTGCCGCCTACTCAGACCACAAGCGGATGGTGCTGCGATCCAGCGTGGCGAGGATGCCGGTCAGTGGCTGACCGTTGGGCAAGCGCAGGCCTGGCGCGATTTCCAGCAGCGGTACCAGCATAAACGCACGGTTGTGCATGTCGTAGTGTGGCACGGTGAGACGTGGAGTGTGAATCGTCTGCTGACCAAACAGCATGATGTCGATATCGAGGGTGCGCGGTCCCCAGCGCTCCGCTTTGCGCACACGCCCATGCTCCAGCTCGATACGTTGCGTATGATCGAGCAGCGCTTCAGCTTCCAGCGTGGTGTCCAGCGCGACCACCGCATTCAGGTAATCAGGCTGGTCTGGCGGGCCGTACGGTGGCGTGCGGTACAGTGAAGAGGTGGCGACGCGCGAGGTGTGCGGGATCGCATCAATCGCGGCCAGCGCTGCATCAACCTGATGCAGCGGGTCGGCCAGATTACTGCCTAAGGCGAGGTAAACACGAATCATGATGCGCTATTGGTATCGCGGCGCGGGCCGGTTGGACGACGGCGCGGACGACGCGGTTTGCGACGCGGTGCCACCGGATCATCGCCCAGCGTGTTCATCATGGTTTTCTGCTCGACCGGCGCCGCAGCCTGGAACTCGCCCCACCAATGGGTCAGGCTTTGCAGTTCGCGGTTGTTTTCCACATCGGCTCGCAGCGCCAGCAGATCATAAGCGGCACGGAATTTAGGATGCTCCATCAGCTTCCATGCGCGTTTGCCATGACGACGTGACATGCGCAACTGCAGCTGCCAGATATCGCGAATCAGGGTGGTGATACGCTTAGGAATCGCCAGCGCACGGCAGGCTTCATCCAGCGTTTCGTTCATCGACAGCGCAAAGGCGTCGTAATAGGTCAGTCCGCTTTCCTGCGCAATGCGTTGGGCCGATTCCAGCTGCGGATACCAGAACATCGCGGCAAACAGGAAGGCCGGATTGACGCGCATATCGTTCTGAATGCGGTTGTCGGTGTTCTTCAGCACCTGAGCCAGCATTTTCTCCATCAGACTGTCGCTTTCGGCGGTGAAGCCACGCGTCAGGGTAGGGAACAGCGGCTGGAACAGATGGTACTCACGCATCATCTGATAGGTACGGAATCCGTAACCGGCTTGCAGCAATTTAAGGGATTCTTCAAACAGACGCGCAGGCGGAATGTCATTCAGCAGCGTGGCCAGGCGTGGAATCGGCTCGGCAGTTTCCGCGGCAATGCGCATCTCCAGCTTGGCGGCAAAACGCACCACGCGCAGCATCCGTACCGGATCTTCGCGATAACGTGTTTCCGGATCGCCAATCAAACGGATCACGCCGTCTTCCAGATCCTGCAACCCACCCACGTAATCACGTACGGAGAAATCCGCCACGCTGTAATACAGGCTGTTGATGGTGAGATCGCGGCGCTGGGCATCATCTTCGATGCTGCCAAAAATGTTATCACGCAGCAGCATGCCGTTCTGGCCGCGCTGGGAGTTGTTGCGATCGTCTTGAGCTTCTTCCTGGTGATGACCACGGAAAGTCGCGACTTCGATCACTTCAGGACCGAACATCACATGTGCCAGACGGAAACGACGACCGACGAGACGGCAGTTGCGGAACAATTTGCGCATCTGCTCAGGCGTGGCGTTGGTGGTGATATCAAAGTCTTTTGGCTTCTTACCCAGCAGCAAATCGCGCACGCCGCCGCCTACCAGGTAAGCTTCGAAACCGGCTTTATTCAGGCGATACAGCACTTTAAGGGCGTTTTCGCTGATATCTTTGCGTGAGATGTTATGGCTTTCACGGGGAATGACGGTCATCAGACTTTCAGTTTCCACCTCTTCAGGCGCCTCCTCGTCACGCTTGAGGACTCTCCGGCAAAAATTTGCGACTCGGGTAAAAATGGGACACCTCGACAGTGATAAAAGGGTGTTAATAAATCAGCGGCTAATCATAGCCTGTTGCGAACCATTTAGGAATGGCGATGTCGCCTCATCCGTGATTCGCGCGTTCTGTCGTGGGATCAGTTGGATACTCCACTGTGCCACCGCGTTATCGAGCAGTTGCTCCACTGTGGCATCTTGCCAACTCTCCAAAACCGATTGCCCCAGCAAGTGCAACGCGCATATCAGCAATGGGCGCGCATCCCCATCAGGTAGAGCGGGCGCATGATTCTGTTTAGAGAGCTTATTGCCATCGTCATTGATGGCCAGCGGCAGGTGCAGATACGCAGGCACCGGCCAGCCGAACTGCTGGTAGAGCGCGATTTGACGCACCGTGGGTTCAATCAAATCTGCCCCGCGTACGATTTCCGTCACACCCTGAAAATGGTCATCTACTACCACCGCCAGGTTGTAAGCAAACAAACCATCCCGGCGATGGATAATAAAATCTTCTTCTGCCAGCGAGCGCTCGGCCGCTAAATGACCGCGCAGGTGATCGTCAAAGCCATAAACCGGCGCATGCTGACGCAGGCGCAGCGCGGCGTTGTCTGAAGGGAGATGTAATTCCCGACAGTGACCGTCGTAGAACCCCCCAAGCTGCTGAATACGGCTGCGCGTGCAGGTACAAAAGTAGCTTTGACGGTGCTGTTGCAGCCAGCTCAGCGCTTCCCGGTAGGCATCATGACGCTGCGACTGCCACAACACGTCGCCATCCCACTGCAGGCCATAATGCTCCAGCTGTTTCAGGATGCGTGTCGCTGCGCCAGCCACTTCTCGCGGCGGATCGATATCTTCAATACGCACCAGCCAGCGGCCTTGTTGCGCACGCGCGCTCAGGTAGCTGCCTAAGGCGGCTATCAGCGAACCAAAATGCAGATCACCAGAAGGAGAGGGAGCGAAACGCCCGACGCAGGAAGAGGTTGAAGAGTTCATTTTGAGGTGCACCGCACGTCGGGAAAACAGTGGTTTTCCCGGCAGTGCGGCGACATTCTGCTCACGGCCATTAGCCTGCCATTTGCTTCTCGCGGATTTCAGCCAGCGTTTTGCAGTCGATGCAGAGATCGGCGGTCGGACGCGCTTCAAGGCGACGAATACCAATTTCTACACCACAAGAATCACAGTAGCCGAAATCGTCGTCATCCACTTTCTTCAGCGTTTTTTCGATCTTTTTGATCAGTTTACGCTCACGATCGCGGTTACGTAATTCCAGGCTGAACTCTTCTTCCTGTGCGGCACGGTCTACCGGATCCGGGAAGTTCGCAGCTTCGTCCTGCATATGCGACACAGTGCGGTCTACTTCATCCCGAAGTTGGTTGCGCCAGGCTTCCAGAATCTTGCGGAAATGGCTCAGTTGGGCGTCGTTCATATACTCTTCGCCCGGTTTCACCTGATACGGCTCCACACCAGCGATGGCGAGGATACTCAGGGACGATGTTTTACGGTTTTGCCCTTCTTGCATGTTGTTTCTCCTGGATAACACGCCCTTCCCGTCATACTTCAGGTTGCATGTGCATTGGCTAAATTGACCACCGACTGCCTGCAACGCGAATTATTAAGGGGTATATCGATTCCCATCAGGGAAAAAACAGGCCGCTATAAATAGCAGAAGCAGTCAAGGTTGGCAATTATTCATATTCGCACCTTGACAAGCCTGTGAGGAACAGCGTATTTAGCGCACCGCCCAGAACATTCCTATCACAGCAAATTGCTATAAATATTACAACTCTACGTTAATCGTCACGGCGACGGGCTGAGTGAGTAACATTTGAGCAGGTGATATCTGAGCCTGATACGCCAACACCTCTACTCCACAGCTTTGAGCCTGTCCCAGTAGTTCTGCGTAGTGTGCGTCGATATGGCGCGCCGGGGAGACGTCCTCAATCCCCGTATGCAGAACGGCGAACAACAAAACAGCTCGATGACCCTCTGCCGCGATAGCACTGAGTTCGCGCAGATGCTTTTGTCCTCGAGCCGTCACCGCATCCGGAAAAAAGCCTTTACCCTGCTGTAAAAGGGTGACGGACTTGACTTCAATATAGCAGTTTGATCTGCCCTCCGCTTGCAGCAGGAAGTCAATTCGGCTTTTTTCCGTACCGTATTTCACTTCAGGTTGGCAGTGGCTGTAAGCGGACAATTCTGGAATGGCGTCAAGGGTTAAGGCTTCACGCGCCAGTTGATTGGCTCTGAGGGTGTTCACGCAGATCCAGTGGCCTTGTTGTGTCTCGGTCAATTCCCAGCTGTGCGGATACTTGCGCGTGATGCTGTTTGAAGTGGAGTACCACACGGTATCGCCCGGTGTGGCGCAGCCGGTCATCGCGCCGGTATTGGCGCAGTGAATCGTTAAAGTCTCGCCTTCTGGTGTCACGACATCGGCAAGAAAGCGCTTATAGCGGGCAATAAGACGGGCGGGTTTCAGCGGCGGATCGAACAGCATTCAGGCTCCTGGAGTGGGTAACAGTGGCCAGCGCGCCAGCCGCCGATAGCGGGTGCGTCCCTGGCTAAAGGTCGATGAGAAGAGCGCAAAGTCACTGACATCGTACTGCCAGTGAAAGCCGCGCGGGGGTAAGGCCACTCTTTGCGTGGCGTGGCGCAACAAAGTGATATGCGGGTGAAAAGGCTGTGCACTCTGGGCGCAGCCATGGCGTGCCGCCTGAGCACGCAGCAGGCTCGCTAACTGCAACAAGCCGCGTGGCGCACGTTGGCAGCCAAGCCACACGACACCGGGGCGCGGCCAGTGTCCCGCATCATCCAAATCCAGGCTAAAACCGGGCTGAACAATGCGCGAAGCTAACTGCTGTAACTGCTGCGAGGTCTCGGCACTGACATCCCCCAGAAACGCCAGCGTCAGATGCAGATTGGCGGCGGCCACCGGTTTTCCTGCCCCTTCTGCAAAGTGATCTGCGCGCCACTGTACCAGCTGTTGCTGGAGTGGCGCGGGCAGTTCGAGGGCAAAAAACAGACGTTGTATCGACATGGTGACGTGGCCGTTGAGTGCTACAATGCGCGCCATGTTAGCACAGGCAGAGTTGGAGTTAAGTGTGAGTGAATTACCGGTAAGTGAGGTGCTGCCTGCATTGCTCGATGCATTGTCTCAGTCATCACAAGTTTTACTGGCGGCACCCACCGGCGCGGGAAAATCGACCTGGCTGCCGCTGCAACTGCTACAGCAGTCGGTGCTGCCGGGGCGCATCATTATGCTTGAGCCGCGTCGTCTGGCGGCGCGTAATGTGGCGCAGCGCCTGGCGGATCAGTTGGGGGAACAGCCCGGTGGCACCGTGGGATATCGCATGCGCGGTGAAAACTGCTGCGGCCCCCATACGCGACTGGAAGTGGTGACCGAAGGCATTCTGACGCGCATGTTGCAGCGCGATCCGATGCTCGAAGGTGTGTCGCTGGTGATCCTTGATGAGTTCCATGAGCGCAGCCTGCAGGCTGATTTGGCGCTGGCGCTGCTGCTGGATGTGCAACAAGGGCTGCGCGACGATCTGAAAATCTTGCTGATGTCCGCCACGCTGGATAACGAGAGGCTGCGCCAGCTACTGCCGGATGCGCCTTTTATTGTCTCTGAAGGACGTAGCTTCCCGGTGACGCGCCGTTATGCCTCGCTCAATCCGCAACAGCGTTTTGACGAAGCGGTGGCACGAGAAGTGGCGCAATTGCTGCGCGACGAAACGGGTTCGCTGCTGCTGTTCCTGCCGGGCGTCGCAGAGATTGAACACGTGAAGCGCGAGCTGGAATCCCGCGTCGGCGATGACGTGGATCTCTCTCCTTTATATGGCGCGCTGTCTCTGGATGCGCAGCGTCGCGCGATTCTGCCTGCGCCCGCCCGTCGTCGCAAGGTGGTGTTGGCGACCAATATCGCCGAAACCAGTCTGACCATTGAAGGCATCCGTCTGGTAGTGGATAGCGCGCTGGAACGCTCAGCGCAGTTTGATGTACGCAGTGGCGTAACACGGTTGCAAACCCAGCGTATCAGCCAGGCATCAATGACGCAGCGAGCAGGTCGTGCGGGTCGTCTTGAATCCGGTATCTGTTTGCATCTGCTGCCCCAGGAACAAGCGATGCGCGCGGCGGCACAGAGCGAGCCGGAAATCCTCAACAGCGATCTATCTTCACTGCAAATCGATTTATTGCAGTGGGGTTGCCAGGAGGCGTCACAGCTTAGCTGGCTGGATGTGCCACCCGCGCGCAACTTACGCGCGGCAAATGATTTACTGACCCGTTTGGGGGCGCTGGAAGGCGAGAAGCTGAATGCGCGTGGGCGGAAAATGGCGGCGCTGGGCAGCGATCCCCGCCTCACGGCCATCTTGTGCGCGGCACAGGATAAGGATGCGATCGCCAGTGCCGCCTTACTGGTGGCGATTCTGGAAGATCCGCCACGTAACGGCAGCGCAGATCTGCGTGATGCACTCAACCGGCCTCAGCCTCACTGGCAGCGTCGCGCCCGTCAGTGGCAGCAGCGACTCAATGCCAGCGGCGGCAGCGTCAATCCCGATCTGTTCCCCTCTTTACTGGCGGCGGGGTTTGCCGATCGTCTGGCACAGCGACGCGGCGAAAGTGCGCGCTATCAGCTGGCCAATGGGATTGGCGCCATGCTGGATGAGCAGGATGGCTTGAGCCGTTATGAATGGCTGATTGCGCCGACCTTATTGCAAGGTGCCAGCGCGGCCGAAGCGCGCATGCTCTTAGCGCTGCCGGTGGAAATCGGCGAGTTACGCCAGCAATGTCCTGAACTGGTGTCGCAGCGCATAGATGTGGAATGGGATGAAGAGAAAGGGACATTGCGCGTCTGGAAACGGGAACTCGTGGGTGCGCTGGTCCTAAAAGCACAGCCGCAGGCGCGACCGGAACCGGAGATTTTACACCCGGCGATGTTGCGCTGGATCCGCGAAAAAGGGCTCTCGGTACTCGGCTGGACCCCCGAAGCGGAACAGTTGCGTTTGCGTTTGCATTGTGCCGCCGAGTGGCTGCCGGAAGAGGCGTGGCCGCCATTGGACGATGAGAGCCTGCTCGACTCGCTGGAGCGTTGGCTGTTGCCCGAGATGGGTTCCGTGCGCGATCTCAGGAGCCTGCAGGCCGTCAATCTTGTCAGCGCATTATTACATTTGCTGACATGGTCACAACGTCAGCGGCTGGATACTGTGCTGCCAACTCATTACACTGTGCCGACCGGAAGTCGCCTGCCGATTCGCTACGCAGTGGATAAGCCCCCTGCGCTGGCAGTGCGCATTCAGGAGATGTTTGGTGAAGCGCAAAATCCGGCGGTGGCTGAAGGCCGTATTCCGCTGGTATTGGAGCTGCTGTCACCGGCGCAGCGTCCGTTGCAGATCACCCGTGATCTCGCAGCGTTCTGGCGCGGAGCCTATCCTGAAGTGCAGAAAGAGATGAAAGGGCGCTATCCCAAACATCCCTGGCCCGACGATCCGGCAAACGCCTTACCGACAAGGCGCACCAAGAAATTTTCATCGTGACACTCTGTGGATCGAATTCAGAGGGTTCTGCCATGCGCAGCACGAGAAAGCAGTTAGAGTAACGGCCGCAGCCGTAGCTATGCCTGGAGAATAAAAGCATGTCTGGGAACGATCGCGAACCTATTGGGCGTAAAGGAAAAGCGCCAAAGCCGCCGCGCAGCACTGCCCGTCGGGGTCGCCGCAGGGAGCTCGATGATGATATCGATCAGGACGATTTTGACGAAGATGATGAGGAGAGCACACCGGTGCCACCAAAAGGTAAAGGGAAAGGAAAACGTCCGCCACGCGGCAAACGTCGCTGGTTAGGCTGGTTGATTAAGCTCTTCCTGGTCTTTGTGGTCGTGATGGTGGCCTGGGGCATTTATCTTGACTCAGAAATCCGCAGCCGCATCGACGGTAAAGTGTGGCAGCTGCCTGCTGCCGTATACGGCCGCATGGTGAGCCTTGAGCCGGGAATGTCGTACGACAAAAAAGAGATGATTGCGCTGCTGGAAGGCACGCAGTATCGCGAAGTGTCGCGCATCACCCGTCCTGGTGAGTTCAGTGTTAAAGGCAACACTATCGATCTGCTGCGTCGTCCGTTTGATTTCCCGGACAGCAAAGAGGGACAGATCAACGCGCGCCTGACGTTCAGCAACAACGAACTGAGCGAGATTAAAAACCTCGATACCGGGCGTGATTTTGGCTTCTTCCGCCTCGATCCGCGTCTGATCACCATGCTGCAATCGCCGAACGGTGAGCAGCGTCTGTTCGTGCCGCGTGCGGGCTTCCCGGATCTGCTGGTCAGTACGCTGATCGCCACCGAAGACCGCCACTTCTACGAGCATGATGGCATCAGCCCGTACTCGATTGGTCGTGCGTTCCTCGCCAACATCACTGCCGGTAAAGCGGTGCAGGGCGGCAGTACCTTGACGCAGCAGCTGGTGAAAAACCTGTTCCTGACCAACGAACGTTCACTGTGGCGTAAAGCGCGTGAAGCTTACATGGCGGTGATCATGGATGCGCGCTACAGCAAAGATCGCATTCTTGAACTTTACCTGAACGAGGTGTATCTCGGTCAGGCGGGCAACGATCAGATCCGTGGCTTCCCACTGGCGAGTCTGTACTACTTTGGTCGTCCGGTGGATGAGTTGAGCCTCGATCAGCAGGCGATGCTGGTTGGTATGGTGAAAGGTGCGTCGCTGTACAACCCGTGGCGCAACCCGAAACTGGCGCTGGAGCGTCGTAATCTTGTGCTGCGTTTACTGCAGCAGCAAAACATGATCGACCAGGAGCTGTACGATATGCTCTCGGCGCGTCCGCTGGGTGTGCAGCCGAAAGGGGGCGTGATCACGCCGCAGCCTGCCTTTATGCAGATGGTACGTAACGAGTTGCAGGCCAAACTGGGCGACAAGATTAAAGATCTGTCTGGCGTGAAGATCTTCACCACGCTCGATCCTATCTCTCAGGATGCGGCGGAAAAAGCGGTCGAAGATGGCATCCCGGCGCTGAAAAAACAGCGTGGCTTGAAGGATCTGGAAACCGCGATGGTGGTGGTGGATCGCTTCAGTGGTGAAGTGCGTGCCATGGTGGGCGGTGCCGATCCGCAGTTCGCGGGCTATAACCGTGCGCTGCAGGCGCGTCGTTCTATTGGCTCACTGGCTAAACCGGCGACCTATCTCACCGCATTGAGCCAGCCGAATACCTATCGGCTGAACACCTGGCTGGCGGATGAGCCGATTGCGCTGAAACAGCCGAACGGTTCCATCTGGAAACCGATGAACGACGACAAGCGTTTCAGCGGCAAAGTGATGCTGGTGGATGCCTTAACCAACTCCATGAACGTGCCTACCGTAAATCTGGGGATGACATTGGGTCTGCCTTCGGTGGTGGATACCTGGACGAAGCTGGGCGTGCCGAAAGATCAGCTGAATCCGGTGCCAGCGATGTTACTGGGAGCACTTAACCTGACACCGATCGAAGCGGCACAGGCGTTCCAGTCGATCGCCAGCGGCGGTAACCGCGCCGACCTGTCGGCGGTACGTTCGGTGATTGCTGAAGATGGCACGGTGTTGTACCAGAGCTTCCCGCAGGCGCAACGCGTTGAGCCGGCGCAGGCTGCTTATATGACCTTGTACACCATGCAGCAAGTTGCCGATCACGGCACCGCCCGTGCGCTGGGCGCGCGTTACCCGAATGCCCATCTGGCGGGTAAAACCGGTACCACCAATGATCTGATCGATAGCTGGTTTGCGGGTATTGATGGCAAAGAGGTCGCGATCACCTGGGTTGGCCGCGACAACAACCAGACGTCGAAGCTGTACGGTGCGAGCGGTGCGATGCAGATTTATCGCCGTTATCTCGACAACCAGGCGCCAATGCCGCTGGTGCTGACACCGCCAGAAGATATTACGCAGATGAACGTCGACTCTGCCGGTAACTTCGTGTGTGGTTCTGGCAGCAGCACCTGGCGTTCACTGCCGGTATGGACGTTGGATCCCAACGCGCTGTGCCAGCAACAGCAGCAACAGATCCAGCAACAGCAGCAGATCCAACAGCAGCAAGAGTCGCAACCGCAGCAGCAGTCACCTCAGCAGCAACAGGGTGAGCAGAAAGATGCTGACGGCGTGGCGGGCTGGATCAAGGATATGTTTGGCAGCAAATAGTTAGCTGCAGAAAACAGAGGGCGCTACGGCGCCCTTTTTCATGCCTGTGATTTATTAATCGCGATCATGGACATGCACGATCTGGTCGCAAACGCACCGCCATCAGGCATTACATCTTGCGGATCTCGCCAAACTTCGCCTAAAATCCGTGCGTCTAATAATCATTCTCGTTTTCATTCGCCTGCATCGTTTCCTTTTCGAGAGATCCTTTTTTATGAATGCGCGAAATTCTAATCCTTGTTCTGCACGTGCTGCGAACTCCCGTCGTCCGCTCGCTTTAATGATTTCTTTAACACTGGGTACGCTGAGCGCACAGGCGCTGGCAGAAGATACCGTGGTGGTGACCGCCAATGGCGGCAACACCGTCGCGCAGGAAAGCGCATGGGGTCCGGCTCCTACCATTGCCGCGAAACACAGTGCTACCGGCTCCAAAACCGATACGCCAATTGAGAAAAACCCACAGTCGGTTTCGGTGGTGACGCAGGAAGAGATGGCGATGCACGCTGTAACCAGCGTAAAAGGTGCGTTTAACTACACGGCTGGCGTGCTGACGGGTAACCGCGGCAGCTCAAGCGTAATCGATGCGCTGTCAATTCGTGGCTTTAGCGAAACCAACACTAACCAATATCTTGATGGACTAAAGCTGCAAGGGGATAACTACTCCGAGTTCGCCATTGATCCTTACTTCCTTGAGCGTGCGGAACTGCTGCGTGGCCCGGTGTCGGTGCTGTACGGCAAAAGCAACCCAGGCGGCGTGGTGTCGCTGGTGAGCAAGCGCCCGACGCAGGAAACACTGCATGAAGTGCAGTTCCAGATGGGCACCGATAACCTGTTCTCTACCAGCTTCGATTTCGGCGGATCGCTGGATGATGACGGCGTGTACAGCTATCGCCTGACGGGTCTGGCTCGCAGTGCAGACGCGCAGCAGGATATGAACAAAGAGAAGCGTTATACCATCGCGCCTTCGTTCAGCTGGCGTCCGGATGCCAATACCCGCTTTGATTTGCTGACCTATTTCCAGAACGAGCCGGAAACCGGTTATTACGGCTGGTTGCCGCGTCAGGGCACCGTGGTCGGCATTACCCGCCCGGACGGTAGCAGCTACAAACTGCCAACCAATTTTGATGAAGGCGAAGACAGCAACAAGATTTCGCGCAACACCAAGATGGTGGGCTACAACTTCGAGCACAGCTTCAACGATACCTGGACGGTGCGCCAGAATCTGCGTTATGCGGATATGCGTACCGGATATCGCAGTATTTACGGTAATGGCTTTAGCGCGGCGACCAATGAAATTACCCGTGGTTCTGCAGTTTCCGATGAGAAGTTGAATGAGTTCGCCGTAGATACCCAAGCGCAGGCGAAATTCGCGACGGGTGCACTGGATCACACCTTGCTGATGGGTGTGGATTATCAGCAGATGCGTAATGATGTTAATGCGCAGTTTGGCTCAGCCAGCAATTTGAGTGCCATCAACCCGCAGTATGGCGACGATTTGGTCACGCCGTTTGACTCTCCTTATCAGCACCTGAATAAACAGCGTCAAACGGGTCTGTATGCACAGGACCAAATGGAGTGGGATCGCTGGGTACTGACCTTAGGGGGTCGCTACGACTACGCGATGACCTCGGTGTATGACCGTGTCGCCAGTTCACTGGATCGTCAAAACGATCAAGCCTTTACCTGGCGTGGCGGCCTGAACTATGTGTTCGATAACGGCATCGCACCTTATTTCAGTTACAGCGAAGCCTTTATTCCAAACTCAGGTTCAACGTTTGAAGGGCAGGCTTTCGATCCTTCGCGCGCCAAACAGTATGAAGCAGGCGTGAAATACGTACCGAAAGATCGTCCAATTGTGATGACGGCTGCCGTTTATCAATTGACCAAAACCAAAAACCTGACCGCAGATCCTGATACGGTAAACCATCCATTTGCCAGCATTCAGAGCGGTGAAATCCGTTCACGTGGTGTTGAATTGGAAGCCAAGGCAGCACTGAACGCCAACATCAATATGACGGCGTCGTATACCTACACCGATGCGGAATACACCGAAGATACAACGCTGAAAGGCAGAACGCCGGTGCAAGTACCTAAGCATATGGCCACGTTGTGGGGCGATTACACCTTCCACGAGACCGCATTGTCCGGCGTTACGCTGGGAGCGGGTGTGCGCTATATCGGCGAGAGCAAAGGTTTGTATTCAACAGGCGACAACATCAACCAAAACTTCGACGTAGCGGGTTACACCACCGTCGACGCAGCGCTGAAATATGACCTCGGCCGTTTCGGTCTGCCGGGCTCTTCTGTGGGTGTTAATATCAACAACCTGTTCGATCGTGAATACGTTGCCAGCTGCTACCGTGATTACGCTTGCTACTGGGGCGCTGAACGTCAAATCGTTGGTACCGCCACCTTCCGCTTCTGATTCGTCAGGGCGAATATGTTGTGATTTTGGGCGGCCTCAGGGCCGCCCCCTTCAGAATCAGATCGGTTTTGTGCTAATTAACCAGGAATCACCATGCAGCATCCGCACCACGAAGAAACCACCTTCACGCTGGATAATGTCAGCTTTCGCGTACCTGGGCGCACGTTGCTGCAGCCACTTTCACTCACATTCGCGCCGGGTAAAGTGACGGCGCTGATCGGTCATAATGGCTCCGGCAAATCCACCTTGCTGAAAATGCTCGGTCGCCATCATGCGGCGAGTGAAGGCCGGGTTCTGTTGAATAGCGATGCGGTGGAGAACTGGGGCAGCAAAGATTTTGCGCGCCAGGTGGCCTATTTACCGCAGCAGTTACCGGCGGCGGAAGGGATGACGGTGCGTGAGCTGGTGGCGATTGGTCGTTATCCCTGGCACGGGGCGCTCGGGCGCTACGGGCAGGAAGATCGCGATCGCGTGGAAGAAGCGATTACGCTGGTGGGCCTGAAACCGTTTGCCGGGCGTCTGGTGGACAGCCTGTCAGGCGGCGAACGCCAGCGCGCGTGGTTGGCGATGCTGGTGGCGCAGAACAGCCGTTGCCTGCTGCTGGATGAACCCACTTCCGCACTGGATATTGCGCATCAGGTGGATGTGCTGGCTCTGATTCAACGTCTCAGCCGCGAGCGCGGGTTAACGGTGATTGCCGTGCTGCATGACATCAACATGGCGGCACGTTATTGCGACCGTCTGGTGGCGCTGCGAGGCGGCGAAATGATTGCGGAAGGCGGGCCTGATGTCATCATGCAGGCCGATGTGCTGGGCAATATCTACGGTATTCCGATGGGCATCTTGCCCCATCCACAAGGCGGTGCTCCCGTCAGTTTTGTTTACTGAGGCCTCGCTATGTTCGACATTTCACGCCGTCGCTTGCTGACGGCGCTGGCACTCACGCCACTGATGAACGTTGCCCCATTGCGTGCGGCAACACCCGATCTGCAGCGCATCCTGGCGCTGGAATGGCTACCCGTTGAGCTACTGATGGCGCTCGGTGTCTCGCCGCTCGGTGTGGCTGATTTGCGCAACTACAACATCTGGGTTGGTGAGCCGATGCTATCCGCCAGCACCATCGATCTCGGCCTGCGCACCGAACCCAATCTGGAACTGATGACGCAGCTCGAACCTTCCTTAATCCTGCACTCCAACGGCTACGGTCCGGGATTAGATAAACTCGATCGCATCGCGCCGACCATGGGCTTTGATCTGAATAGCGGGGACGGTAAACCGCTCAGTACGGCGCGCCAATCACTGCATGCGCTCGGTGCCCGGCTGGGCCGGGAAGCGCAGGCGGTACAGCATCTGCAATTCCTGGATGAGCAGCTCGCGGCAGCGCGCGAGCGTCTTAAACCCTGGGCAGATCGTCCGGTGCTGTTGATGTCATTGATGGACAGCCGCCACGCCATCACGTTTGGCACCAACAGCCTGTTCCTCGAAGTGATGGAAACCCTTGGCCTGAGTAACGCCTGGCAGGGTGAAACCAATTTCTGGGGCAGTGCCGTGGTTGGGCTTGAGCGGTTAGCCGATGTCGGCGATGTGCAGGTGATCTGTTTTGATCACGATAACGATCGTGACATGCAGCAGGTGATGAAAACTGCGCTGTGGCAGGCGCTGCCGTTTATCCGCGCGGGCCGCTTCCAGCGTGTGCCTGCCGTCTGGTATTACGGCGCGACTTATTCAGCGCTGAAATTTGTCCGCGTGCTGGAACACGCGCTGGAGTCGCACTGATGCGCCATCGTCTCTTTCCTGTGATGCTGCTAAGCAGCATGTTTTTACTGGCGCTGGGGCTGACTTTTATCAATCTGCGTGACGCGCTGCCAACGGCGCAGTGGTCACAAGCCTTCTTTGCGCCGGACATCAACAGTATCCAACAGGTGGTGTTCCATCACAGCCTGTTATCGCGTCTGGCGCTAGCGCTGTTGGTGGGGGCAGGTCTCGGATTGGCCGGTTTACTGTTTCAGCAAGTGCTGCGCAATCCGCTGGCGGAACCGACCACGTTAGGTGTGTCATCCGGCGCACAGCTCGGTATCACGGTCGCCACGCTCTGGCACTTGCCGGGCGGTGAGCTGACGCAGCAATTTGCTGCGATGGCGGGCGCAGTGCTGGTGGGCATCCTGGTATTTGGCGTAGCCTGGGGCAAACGGCTGTCACCCGTGACGCTGATCCTCGCCGGGCTGGTCCTGAGCCTGTATGCCGGCTCGGTGAATCAAATCTTTGCCATCTTTAATCACGACCAACTGCTGAATATGTTCCTGTGGAGCACCGGCGCACTGAATCAGATGGATGGGCACAACGTCGCGATGCTGTGGCCGCGTCTGCTGCTGGCTTTTGTCGTGGCGCTGGCATTGCTGCGCCCCTTGACGCTCATGGGGCTTGATGACGGCGTAGCAAAAAATCTCGGTCTGGCACTGTCTGCTGCGCGTGTCGGCGCACTCGCTCTGGCGATTCTGTTAAGTGCGCAATTGGTGAACGTCGCCGGGATTATCGGTTTTATCGGGCTGTTTGCACCACTGCTGGCGAAAATGCTCGGGGGGCGTCGCTTACTCAGCCGTATGCTGCTGGCTCCGCTGATTGGTGCCTTACTGCTGTGGCTGGCCGATCAGTGCGTATTGTGGCTGACCAGCCACTGGCGCGAGGTTTCCACCGGCACAGCGACCGCGTTGATTGGCGTACCGATTCTGCTGTGGCTGTTGCCGCGTTTACGTACCGGCTCGGTTCCACCGGCAATGAATATGGGCGACAAGGTGCCGGCAGAGCGCCAGAAGGTGGTGCTGTGGTGTGGCATTGGCCTTGGGGTGCTGACGCTGCTGAGCGTTATCGGCATCTCCTTTGGTCGTGATGCACACAGCTGGACGTGGGTGAGTGGTGAGATGCTGCATCAACTGCTGCCGTGGCGTGCACCTCGCGTGCTGGCGGCATTAGTCGTGGGGATGATGCTGGGTGTTGCAGGTGCGTTGATTCAGCGCCTCACTGGCAACCCGATGGCCAGTCCGGAAGTGTTAGGCATCAGTTCCGGCGCGGCCTGTGGTGTGGTCGTGATGATGTTCTTTGTGCCGGGTGACGCCGTGGCGTGGTTGCTGCCCGCTGGCGCATTAGGCGCGGCGCTGACGCTGCTGGTCATTATGCTGGTCGCCAGTCGCGGAGGTTTCTCACCGGAGCGTATGTTGCTGGCGGGCATGGCGCTCAACAGTGCCTTTGTCACCTTGCTGATGGTGTTAATGGCGAGTGGCGATCCGCGCATGGGCGGCCTGCTAAGCTGGATTTCCGGTTCGACTTACAACATCAATATGCCGCAGGCAGTGCAAAGCGCCGTGGTGGGTATCGTATTTATTGCGCTTGCGCCACTGGCGAGCCGCTGGCTCACACTGCTGCCGCTGGGTAGTGTGACGGCACGTTCAGCGGGGATGGCATTAACAGGTTCGCGTCTGGCCCTGCTGCTGCTGGCGGCGGCGTTAACGGCCACGGCGACCTTGACCATCGGCCCGTTGAGTTTTGTCGGTTTGATGGCGCCGCATATCGTGCGCATGCTGGGCTTCAGGCGCGCATTACCGCAGGTGTTGATGGCGGGATTATTAGGCGGCGGATTGATGGTGTTAGCAGACTGGTGCGGCAGGATGCTGGCGTTCCCGGATCAGATCCCTGCAGGTTTAATGGCGACCTTCTTCGGCGCGCCGTATTTTATCTGGCTGTTGCGTCGCGCATAAACGCGCAACCTACGTCAATCGGCGCTTACAGGGCAGCTGCGCATAATTGTGCAACCTAACGGAAATGGGGGTATGCGTGTAGCTGAGCATAACGATGCGAACGAACGGCAAGGGTGTCTTTAGGGGACGTTGTGCCTCAAGGGACAGCCGGGCACATCAATGAAGGGGCGCCATTCCTGGCGCCCGCTAATGGCTTACAGCTTCGCAAAGCTGCGGCGTGCCGCATCAATGGTGCGCTGAATATCTTCCTGGCTGTGTGCCAGCGACATAAAGCCCGCTTCAAAAGCAGAAGGTGCGAGGTAAACACCTTCTTCCAGCATCAGGTGGAAGAAGCGCTTAAAGCGCTCAACGTCGCATTTTGTCACGTCGGCATAGCAGGTTACGCTTTCGGCATCGGTAAAGAAGATACCGAACATGCCGCCAACGTGGTTGATCACCAGCGGAATGTTTTCTGCTTTTGCCGCTGCCAGCAAGCCTTCAGACAGTTGGGTGGTGAGGTCGGTCAGAGTGCTGTGCGTGCCCGGTTGAGCAATCTGCGTCAGGCAAGCAAAACCGGCCGCCATGGCAATCGGGTTACCGGAAAGCGTACCCGCCTGGTAAACCGGACCCGTTGGTGCCAGTGCAGCCATCACATCACGACGACCACCAAATGCGCCCACCGGCATGCCGCCACCGATGATCTTGCCGAGACAGGTCAGGTCCGGCGTGACATCGTAATAAGCCTGAGCACCGCCCAGCGCCACACGGAAGCCGGTCATCACTTCATCAATGATCAGCAGCGCACCAAACTCATCACAGAGTGCACGCAGGCCCGGCAGGAAGTCCGGTTGCGGTGGGATGCAGTTCATATTGCCCGCAACGGGTTCAACGATGATACAGGCGATATCTTCTGGATATTGCTCGAAGGCTTCGCGTACTGACGCCAGATCGTTGTAAGTGCAGGTCAGGGTGTGTTTAGCGAAATCAGCCGGAACACCCGGTGAGTTCGGTTGGCCCAGGGTCAATGCGCCGGAACCCGCTTTCACCAGCAGACAGTCGGCGTGGCCGTGGTAGCAGCCTTCAAATTTGACGATCTTGTCACGATGGGTAAAGCCACGAGCCAGACGAATCGCGCTCATGGTGGCTTCGGTGCCGGAGTTCACCATACGCACCATATCCATACCTGGCACCAGCTCACACACCAGCTCGGCCATTTTCACTTCCATTTCGGTTGGGGCACCGAAACTCAAACCACGAGATGCCGCTTCAATCACCGCATTGCGGATATTGGCGTTGTTATGCCCCAGCACCATTGGGCCCCATGAACCGACATAGTCGATGTAGGCTTTGCCATCGGCGTCATACAGATAAGCGCCGTCGGCGCGTTCGATGAACAGCGGCACGCCGCCCACACCGGTAAAAGCACGTACCGGGGAGTTCACACCGCCAGGGATCAGGCGTTGCGCTTCGGCATACAGGTTTTCAGACTTACTCATTGCTCGGCTCCTGCTGTTCTGGAAAAAAATTCTGGCGCCATTCTAAGGGAAGAGTCGCCAGATTAGAAAGGCAAGCGGGTGCGAAAGCCTTTTAAAGCTATACTTTAGCGCAGCGCAGGCGGCACACAGTGTCAAGCGCAGTACTTGATTGCACTGGGCGGCTGGCAGATAATAGTGAAATTAAGGTCGTTTTCTGACCTGGACGTTTACCCGGAGTAAAACATGAGTGACGACGTAGCAGCGCTGCCTTTGCAATTCACTGAAGCAGCAGCGAAAAAAGTGAAAAATTTGATCGCGGATGAAGAGAATCCAGAGCTGAAACTGCGCGTGTACATCACCGGTGGCGGTTGCAGTGGTTTCCAGTACGGTTTTACTTTTGACGATCAAATGAATGACGGCGACATGACCATTGAAAAGCAGGGCGTGGCGCTGGTGGTTGATCCAATGAGCCTGCAGTATCTGGTGGGCGGTTCGGTTGATTATACCGAAGGTCTTGAGGGTTCACGTTTTATCGTGACAAACCCGAACGCGAAAACGACTTGCGGTTGTGGTTCTTCCTTCAGCATCTGATCCCTTTTCTGACCGCCGCTCTGGCGGTCAGAACGTTACCACTCTACAGTCACTAATCGTGACGACTCACGACGCTTCGCATCGCGCTTTAACACGCTTTCGGTCACGCGCGGCTGTGCACTGAAGTGACGTCCACAATCAATCGATGGCAATGTTTGTTCGCTTTGCCGTGAGATATCGCAGCGGGAAAATATGGTCAACGTGACGGCAATAGAGCCGGTGGAGGTCGCCGCGCCAATTGGCGCAGCCATCGCAAGCCCTATGGCCAGGAGCAGTGCTCTGGTCATTGATAATTCCTGGTGAAGTCAAAAGTTGCGCGTTGCGCAAAAAGGGCACTGAGCATACGTGGCCGCAGTGCCCTGTATTTTGATTTTCGACAATTTTTGCCGAATCTTTAATCTTTTTTGGTGCTATTTTTCGCCGGATGTAAATCTGCACACAGCTGTTTGGCTGCCAGCAGGATACGTGGACCCGGTCGACTCAGCCAGTCATCGTTAATGGCAATCACCGGCACCGTCAGTTGTGGCTGCCAGAATTTCACGATATTCGCGGCTTGCGCGGGGCCACCGCCGATCACAATCGCCTGAGGATGACGTGCTAATACTTGCTCACGACTCACCTGCGGCCAGCTGACACGGCTGTCGGCAAAGATATTTTTGCCACCGCACAGGGTGATTACCTCGTTTTGCAGCGTGTTGCGTGAGGCTGTAAACAGCGGCTGCTGGCCGAACTGCAGAAACAGTGGAATTGGCGTGCGCTGTTGATACTGTTTACGCAGATCATCCTCTTGCTGACGTAGTGCCTTTGCGGCAGCTTCTGCCTGCTGAGGTTGTGGACTCCACTGTTTTAGCGCTGCTAACGCATCAATCATCTGATCGATAGATTGCGGATCGATCCACTCAACCTTAACGCCTAAACGTTGCAGTTGGTCGATCTGCCGCTGTGGATTACCACCGCGCCAGGCCAGCACCACATCCGGTTTCAGTTGCAGGATGCGCTCGACTTTGATGCCCTGCCAGTTTGCCACCTGCTCCAGCTGATTGGCCTGCGCCGGGAAATCCGAATAAGCACTCACCGCCACCGGCGTAATGCCCGCTGCAAAAGCCAGTTCGGTCAGATGGGGCGATAGCGTGATAACGCGTGGGGCAGCAGCAAACAGGCTATTGCCGATCAGCAATAGCCCCAGTAGCCAATATTTAGCCACGCGCCAGCTGTGCCAGCAGGTTTTCAACCATCAGTGACGATTGTTTAGCGGCAACAACCAGGAACTCATCAAAGCTCAGGTGGGATTCTTTGTCCGCGACATCGGAAATTGCACGCACCACAACAAACGGCACCTTGAACTGGTGGCAAACGTGACCGATGGCGGTGGCCTCCATCTCCACGGCGATCGCCAGTGGGAAGGTGGTGCGAATGCGTGCCAGTGGCTCAGCACCGTTGATGAAGGCATCACCGCTGACCACTAAACCGCGCACCGCGTTGAGATCCAACTGCTTAATCACCTGCTCTGCAGCGGCGATCAGTTTTTCATCCGCCACAAAGGCTGCCGGGCAACCGGCCATCTGACCCGGTTCGTAACCAAATGCGGTCACGTCGGCATCGTGATAACGCACTTCATCGGAAACCACGATATCGCCCACTTTCAGTGAAGCGGCCAGACCACCCGCAGAGCCGGTATTGATCACCAGGTCGGGTTTGCACAGCTCCAGCAACAGGGTAGTACCGAGCGCCGCCGCGGTTTTACCAATGCCTGATTTCAGCAGAGCAACCTCAACACCGTTCAGCGTGCCGGTATAAATTTCACAACCAGCCAGCGTCAGCGTCTGACGGTTTTCGATTTTGTCACGCAGCAGGGTGACTTCCTGCTCCATCGCGCCAATAATGCCTGCTTTCATAAAGAATCTCGCTGTAGTTATGGATGTAAAGCTTAAAAGTGAGGCATAGTCTACCATGGCTGGCAGAGGATGAATTCACCAAAAAATAAGGGGTAATGATGGCGCCGATCAATTTCAAAAATAAGATCAGTTTCACCCGCCCTTATACCAGCCGCAAAGATCCAGAGGGCGAATACTTTATTACACGGCACTTTGAGAGTGACCGTGGCCGCATCATCAATTCTGCCGCGATCCGCCGCCTGCAACAAAAGACTCAGGTATTTCCTCTGGAGCGTAATGCAGCGGTGCGTTCACGTTTGACCCACTCGCTGGAAGTGCAGCAAACCGGGCGCTATATCACCAAAGAGATCCTGCAATACCTGAAAACGCAGGGCGGTGGACTGGCAAATTACGGGCTGGATGAGTTTGAAGGCGCGTTTGAGAGTCTGATTGAGATGGCCTGCCTGCTGCATGATGTGGGTAATCCGCCGTTTGGTCACTTTGGTGAAGCTGCGATCAATGACTGGTTTGACGACAATCTGCCTCTTGAACTCGTGGACCCGCTGGTGGCGGGCGTGGCAGATGAGCATCAGCGCACTGATTTTGACCAGCTAAATGCAATGATTCGTCAGGATTTGTGCCACTTCGAAGGCAATGCGCAGGCGATTCGCCTGGTGCATACGCTGCTGCAGCTCAATCTTAGCTATGCGCAGGTGGCCTGTATTTTAAAATATACCGCCCCCGCATGGTGGCAGGGCGATAAGCCGGCAGAATTTAGCGTGCTGATGAAGAAGCCAGGTTTTTATTTGTCCGAGCGTGAATATGTGGCTGACTTACGCGCAGCGACCCATATTAAAGAGCATCATCGCTATCCTCTCACCTGGATTATGGAAGCCGCGGACGATATCTCTTACTGTATTGCCGATTTAGATGATGCGGTCGAAAAAGATATTTTTGATGTTGAGACTTTGTATACGTCTCTGCTCAAAGCCTGGGGGCCGGTAAATAGTGGTGATGCGTTCAGTCGCACAGTGAGCGAGGCATGGAAAGAAGCCAACCAGAAAAAACGCCGTAGCCTGAGCGATCAATTTTTCATGTCATTACGGGTTAACGTGCAAAATGTGTTGGTTAGCCATGCCGTGCGCCGTTTTGTCGAAAATCTCCCGGCTATTTTTGAAGGAAACTTCAATCATGCGCTGCTGGAAGATGACGGTGATGAAGGCCGTCTGTTGAAATTATTTAAAACCGTGGCGCGCCAGCAGGTATTTAATCATCCGGAAGTTGAGCAACTCGAATTACAAGGTTATCGGGTAATAAAAGGGTTGCTGGAAATCTATCAGTCATTAATGTTGCTGGATTATGAACAATTTACTACGCTGATGAACGACGATTTTCTGCCGAAATATCCGATAGAAACGCGACTGTTTCATAAGCTTTCAGGAAAACATCGCAAAGCTTATCAGCAGCAGATGCGTACACTGATTGTCGAGCATAAATATCAACGTTTGTTGTGGGAGCGTTATTACCGTTCGCGCTTGATTCAGGACTATATCAGCGGAATGACAGACAATTATGCGTGGGATGAGTATCGTCGTTTGATGGCCGTGGAATAAGCAGAGTTTTGTAAAGATGAAGAATAAATTTTTACCTTTACCCAAAACTTCATTAGGAACTTCGCGCTAAAAACTTAATCTCACCATCACGACCACAGCAATGGTCTGGCCGTAAATCTTAGAGAGACACAGACAAATGAAAAAAAGCACATTAATGTTAAGTGCGCTGGCGCTTAGTCTGGGCATGGCATTGAGCCCTGTCAGTTTCGCGGCGGAAAGTGCTTCCTCCTCGAACCAACAGTTGCCAAGCCTGGCGCCGATGCTGGAAAAAGTGATGCCTTCCGTGGTGAGTATTAGCGTTGAAGGCAGCACCACGGTGAAAACCCCGCGCATGCCGCAGCAATTCCAGCAATTCTTTGGTGATAACTCGCCATTCTGCCAGGACGGTTCGCCATTCCAAAGCTCGCCAATGTGCCAGGGCGGCGGTGATGGCAGCCAGGGCGGTGACAACGGCGGCGCCAACACCCAGCAGCAAAAATTCCGTGCACTCGGTTCGGGTGTCGTGATTAATGCCGATAAAGGCTATGTCGTCACCAACAACCATGTGGTAGATAACGCCACCAAAATTCAGGTGCAGCTGAGCGATGGCCGTCGCTATGACGCCAAAGTGATTGGTAAAGATCCGCAGTCTGATATTGCTCTAATTCAACTGCAGGACGCCAGGAACCTGACGGCGATTAAGATCGCTGACTCCGATGACTTACGTGTCGGTGATTACACGGTAGCGATCGGTAACCCGTATGGACTCGGCGAAACGGTGACCTCCGGTATCGTTTCAGCGTTGGGCCGCAGCGGCTTGAACGTCGAGAACTACGAGAACTTCATCCAGACCGATGCCGCCATCAACCGTGGTAACTCTGGTGGTGCGCTGGTGAACCTGAACGGTGAACTGATTGGGATTAACACCGCGATTCTGGCGCCAGACGGCGGCAATATCGGTATCGGCTTTGCTATCCCAAGCGCGATGGTGAAAAACCTGACGGCGCAGATGATCGAGTATGGTCAGGTGAAGCGTGGCGAGCTGGGCATTATGGGTACCGAGCTTAACTCTGAGCTGGCGAAAGCGATGAAAGTCGATGCCCAGCGCGGTGCCTTTGTGAGCCAGGTCCTGCCTAACTCGGCAGCGGCAAAAGCGGGTGTGAAAGCCGGCGATGTCGTGGTGTCGATGAATGGCAAACCGCTGACCAGTTTTGCCGCACTGCGTGCAGAAGTGGGTTCACTGCCAGTGGGCACTAAACTGCAGCTGGGTCTGTTACGTGACGGTAAACCGGTGACGATTACGGTTGAACTGCAGCAGAGCTCGCAGGAAAAAGTGCAGTCCGCCACGATCTACACCGGCATTGAAGGTGCCGACCTGAGCAACATCGACAGCAACGGCCAGAAAGGCGTGCGCGTGGATAATGTGAAGGCAGGTAGTGCTGCAGCGCGTATTGGTCTGAAGAAAGGTGACGTGATTAGGGGCGTTAACCAGCAGGCGATTGCCAACCTTGGTGAACTGCGCAAAATCCTTGACACCAAACCGTCGGTGCTGGCCCTGAACGTGCAGCGTGGCGACAGCAGCCTCTATCTGCTGATGCAGTAAGTTTTAGATAATTGAGAACAGGCGAGCTTCGGCTCGCCTTTTTTGTTTTTGTATGGCGCAGCAGCGCTATTCGCTAGCATCAGCACCACTTTAACGTTGTCCGGATTGTGCAAATGTCCGTTGTGCAATGTGACGCCTACCGCAATTCCCGTATTCTCTATCCGGCTATGTGCAGTTGCACAATGCCAGCCGTGCGTGGGATGCGTATTCTGTCAATTCTTCCCTTTCTCTGGAGTGATTGATGGCCACCTATCATCTCGATGCGCGACTGGCTCAGGATATTGTTGCCCGCACCATGCAAATTATTGACAGCAATGTCAACGTGATGGATGCACGCGGCCGCATTATTGGCAGCGGCGATCGTGAGCGTATTGGCGAATTGCACGAAGGTGCGCTGCTGGTGTTGTCACAGGGAAGGGTGGTGGACATTGATGAGGCCGTGGCGAAACATCTGCATGGCGTACGTCCGGGCATCAACCTGCCGTTGCGTATTGACGGCGAGATTGTCGGCGTTATCGGCCTGACCGGTCAGCCAGCAGCACTGCGTCACTACGGTGAACTGGTGTGTATGACCGCCGAAATGATGCTGGAACAAGCGCGGCTGTTGCACATGCTGGCGCAGGACAGTCGTTTGCGCGAAGAGCTGGTGCTGAATTTGATCCGCAGCGACACTCTTTCACCTGCGCTGAGTGAGTGGGCGCAGCGCCTGGGCATCGATCTCAATCAACCGCGCGTGGTGGCGGTGGTGGAAGTCGACAGCGGCCAGCTTGGCGTTGACAGTGCGATGTCGGAATTGCAGCATTTACAAACTCTGCTGACAACGCCGGATCGTGACAACCTGATTGCTATCGTTTCACTCACTGAAATGGTGGTGTTGAAGCCGGCGCTCAATGCCCACGGCCGTTACGATCAAGACGATCACCGCCGTCGCGTGGATCAGTTATTACAGCGTATGAAAGAGAGTGGGCAGGTGCGGATGCGCATCGCGCTCGGCAATTTCTTTACCGGTCCCGGCAGTATTGCACGTTCCTACCGTACGGCGCGTACTACCATGATGGTGGGCAAACAGCGCATGCCGGAACAGCGCAGCTTCTTCTATCAGGATTTGGTGCTGCCCGTACTGCTGGATAGCCTGCGCGGTGGCTGGCAAGCGAATGAACTGGCGCGTCCGTTGGCGAAACTCAAAGCCAATGATAATAATGGATTATTGCGACGTACGCTGGTGGCGTGGTTCAGTCATAACGTGCAGCCCAGCGCCACGGCACGCGCACTATTTATCCATCGTAATACGCTCGAGTATCGCCTGAACCGCATCTCCGAGCTAACCGGATTAAACCTCGGCAATTTTGACGATCGATTGTTGCTGTATGTGGCGCTGCAACTGGATGAACAGAGCTAACCCTTAGCAGGGCCAGGAGAGGAAGATGCCCCGATTGAATGTGCGCCTGATTTGGCTGTTGGCCGGCTTGCTGATGACCGCGACCTGTCATGCCAAAGCTGTTTCGCTGGCCTTTTTATCTGGCGAAGAGATGCAACAGACGCGAACTGCGCTGCAAAATCATCAGGCTGCGCCACAGACAGAGCGGGCGTGGCAGCAACTCAAGCAGGCTGCCGATCGCGCGCTTAAACAGCCCAATCCCAGCGTGACGCAGAAAGGGATGTTACCTCCCAGCGGTTCCCGCCATGATTATCTCAGCCTGAGTGCCTACTGGTGGCCGAATCCCGACAAGCCCAATGGATTGCCATGGGTACGCCGCGATGGTGCGGTCAATCCGGCGAGTAAAAACGACCAAAGCGATGGTGTGCGTCTGGCTCGTTTCACCGCAGACGTGCAGGCATTGGCGCTTGCCTGGTATTTCTCCGGCGAAACCCGTTATGCAGCCAAAGCCCAATCGATGATTCGCAGCTGGTTCATCGATCCCACCACCCGCATGAATCCCAATCTTAATTATGCTCAGGGTGTGCCGGGTAAGGCTGAGGGCCGACACACCGGTGTGCTGGATGGGCGTTACTTTGCCACGCGCATAGTGGATGCACTGCAGCTACTGCACGATTCGCCCGGCTGGCACCCGCAGGATCAGGCTGCGATACATGCATGGTTTGGCGATTATCTCGGCTGGCTATTGCACAGTCAGTTGGCACAAGGCGAGCGTGATGCACCTAATAACCATGGCAGTTGGTATGCCGCACAGGTGGCGGGCATCGCGTGGTATTTGCATCAACCTCAGGTGATTAAGCAGATGGTGGTTTTAGCTCAGGATAAAATCGCCGGGCAAATTCGTGCGGACGGAACGCAGCCAATGGAACTGGCACGCACACGCTCGTTCCACTATAGCTATTTCAATTTGCAGTCTCTGACCAGCCTCGCGCAACTGGCACAGCGAAGCGGCGCGGGCGATCTTTGGCACTATCAACAGCAGAGCGGTTCATTGTTGAGTGCGCTGAATTATATGGCACCGTTTAGTGATGACAGCAAAACCTGGCCATGGAAAAATCGCGATCGTGTCAGTCTGCGCTTGATTCCACTGCTCTCGCTCACGGATCGCAGCCTGAACAGCGACCGTTATCAGCCCTGGATTCATCGCGCAATCGAAACGCAATCGGCGGCTCCTATCAGCCCAGCAGCGCGCGGTGCGGAAAGAGAAGCGCTGCGTGATCTGTGGTTGTTATCTCGGCCACCCACGTATCGGTGAGGGGAAAGTTATAGCCGAGGCTGTGTGCTGTTAAGCATTAAATTCATCGATGCCCTGTGCGCTGCATCGGCATCGCCGATCATGATCGCTTCATAAATCTTGCGGTGCTCGTCCAAAAAAATATCCTGCGCGCTGGAAGGCCAGGTAAAAAAGCATTTAAAGATGGTTTCCAGCAAATTACCTAACGGGATGTAAAAACAGTTGTCGGTAGAGTGAAAGATCAGGCGATGAAAGGCACTGTCTGCCTCCAGCCAGCGAGCAAGATCGAATTTACTCGCAGCGCAAACAGCGATCATTTCGCGAAATAACAGAGAAAGTTCGGTGCGTTGTGCCTGCGTAGCGTGTAGCGCAGCCAGTCTGGCAGCTTGCGGTTCGATAGCCTCACGGAAGTCCAGAAACTGTTGATACATCTCTGCCGTAGATTCGATGCCCTGCATCCATTCCAGCAGCTGCACATCAAGCAGATTCCAGTATGTGCGATCGCGCACATGCGTGCCGAGTTTGGGACGCGATTCTATTAATCCCTTCGAAGAGAGGAGTTTGAGGGCCTCACGCACGGCAGTTCTGCTGACGCCAAAGTGGCTACACAACTCGACTTCGCTGGGCAGAACATCACCAGCCTTTAGCGTTCCAGAGAGAATTTTTTGCGCGAGGTCACCGGCGATATGAACATCCAGACCGCGCTGTCCTGAGGTGATGGCTGCAAATTGCATGGATTTTGTGATACCTGAAGTCAGACATAACCCGATACTAGCCAGGGATTATGAATTCAGATAGGTGAAACAGGCCCAGATAAAACTGAATTAAGGCAAAAAAAAGGCCAGCATAAGCTGGCCCTGGGAACGTGGGGAGGAAATTAACGACCGTTGCGGGTCAGTTGATCCAGATCGGATTCAATTTCAGCGATCTTATTGGATACCACGTTTTCCAGATGACGCAGATCCGCGAGGATTTTGCGTTTCAGATCGACTTCGACCTGATCGCGCTGGCAAATCTGGTCCAGTTCATCGATCACGTAACGCAGGTTCGGGCTGATTTCCTGTACTTCCTTATAGCCCTGGCTGGTGTGATCGGCGACGACAGTTTTGCGCTGACGCGGGTATTTGAATTTCACGCTTTTGGCGAAGAATTCACCTTTGTCTTTGCGGAAGTAGATTTTCAGAATGTCGTTGCTGGCTTCCTGACGCAGGCTGTAACGGTCGATGTCTTCAGGAGAGCTGATACCTAAGCTTTTCAGGTTGTCGTACATAGCGTTTATATTCCATCTAAGAGTGGGTGAGCGCGCAGGACTATCATCATCATTCGGGATGCGGCAGATACGCAGCAACCGGAACGCTTACGGCATACTTAATCAACTGTAGACACAAAAACCGGGATGAACAGTGCGCGACCGGAGTTAACTGGCGCGGATTATGAACTGTTTGAAAAATAAACGCACCAGATAATTCGCGGCGCGAAGCAGGTAGTTTAGGTAAGAGTGTAAAGAAAAAATTACGGGCCAGAATACAGGCCCGTTGGCAGGGCAACCGGACTAATTTCTGACTTAGTCGATGGTACGCAGCAGTTCGTTGATGCCGGTTTTCGCCAGCGTTTTAGCGTCCACTTTCTTCACAATTACGGCGCAGTACAGGCTGTAGCTACCATCTTTAGACGGCAGGTTGCCCGATACCACCACTGAACCCGCTGGCACGCGGCCGTAATGCACTTCGCCAGTTTCACGATCGTAGATTTTGGTGCTCTGACCGATGTAAACGCCCATGGAGATCACTGAACCTTCTTCCACGATCACGCCTTCAACGATTTCAGAACGTGCGCCGATGAAGCAGTTGTCTTCGATGATGGTTGGGTTAGCCTGCAGTGGCTCCAGAACACCGCCGATGCCGACGCCGCCAGACAGGTGAACGTTTTTACCGATCTGGGCACAAGAACCCACGGTGGCCCAGGTGTCAACCATGGTGCCTTCATCAACGTAAGCGCCGATGTTAACGTAAGAAGGCATCAGCACGGTGTTACGTGCAATGAACGCGCCCTGACGCACGGCAGCAGGGGGAACAACGCGGAAGCCCGCATTTTTGAAGCGTGCTTCATCCCAGTTCGCGAACTTCATTGGGACTTTGTCGTAGAAACGGGTTTCTGCGCCTTCCATCACCTGGTTGTCATTGATGCGGAACGACAGCAGTACTGCTTTCTTCAGCCACTGATGCGTTACCCACTCCCCGTTGATCTTTTCAGACACGCGCAGTTCGCCGCTATCCAGCAGGCCAATAACCTGTTCGATGGCTTCACGGGTCACGCTGTCCACGCTGGCTGGCGTGATATCGGCGCGGCGCTCAAAGGCAGATTCAATAACGCTCTGTAACTGTTGCATAATAATTTCCTGAGTCTGTCATACGGGTGCCAGCGTCGCGCTGACACAGAGAATTAAGTCGATAAATCGATTGCGGTCACACTTTATCGTTTGGATTGAGGGCCTCTGTCAACCGTTGTTGCAGCACATTGCGCATTTCGACATCAAGTGCGCGCCGTTCGCTGTCCGCCAGGATGAAAAGATCCTCAACTCGTTCGCCAATCGTACTGATGCGCGCGCCGTGCAGTGACACACCGAGGTCGGCAAACACTTCCCCTACACGCGCCAGCAAGCCTGGTTGATCCAGCGCGACCAGCTCCAGATAGCTACGACGATCGGTGTGCGTCGGCAGGAAATTCACTTCGGTATCGACACTGAAGTGCTTAAGGCGTGCAGACTGGCGACGCGTGCGCGGCGGCACCCACTCGGTTTGGGTAATCGCTTGCTCCAGTGCCTGCATAATCATCGGATGACGATCGGCGGCCAGCGGACTGCCATCCGGTTCCAGCACAATAAAGGTATCCATCGCCATGCCGTCGCGGCTGGTAAAGATCTGAGCATCGTGCACGCTCAGATTGCGGCGGTCCAGCTCACCCGCTACTGCGGCAAACAGGTGAGGGCGGTCCGGGCTCCAGATAAAGATTTCAGTCCCGCCGCGAGTGGCCTGCGGGCTGACCAGCACCAGCGGCTTTGTAAGGTCATGGTCGATCAGATGACGTGCGTGCCATGCCAGTTGATTCGGCGTGTGACGCAGGAAATAGTCAGCACGGCAGCGGCTCCAGATATGGTGCAGGCGCTCTTCGTTAAGGTTTTCCATCCGCAACAGCGCGAGAGCCTGTAAGCGATGATGACGCACGCGTTCGCGCAAGTCCGGGCTGTTTTCCATACCGCGACGCAGCTGTTTTTCGGTCGCGAAGAACAATTCACGCAGCAGGCTCTGCTTCCAGCTGTTCCACAGACTTTCGTTAGTGGCGCAGATGTCGGCCACGGTGAGACACACCAGATAACGCAGGCGGTTTTCATTCTGCATGACTTCAGCGAATTGCTGAATCACCGTCGGGTCCTGAATATCACGGCGCTGGGCGGTGACCGACATCAACAGATGATGGCGCACCAGCCAGGCCACCAACTGCGTTTCCCGCGAGTTGAGCCCGTGCAATTCGGCAAAATCAAGCGCGTCCTGCGCCCCCAGAATCGAGTGGTCACCGCCGCGCCCTTTGGCAATATCGTGCAATAAGGCAGCCATCAGCAGCAGTTCGATCTGTGGCAAACGCGGCCAGAGTTCTACACACAATGGGTGCATCGGACGCGTGGCTTCGTTGGCGAAACTTTCCAGCTTTTGCAGGACGCGAATGGTGTGCTCATCCACCGTGTAAGCATGGAACAGGTCAAACTGCATCTGGCCGACAATATTGCCCCACAGCGGCGTATACGCCCAAAGGACACTGTGGCGATGCATCGGCACCAGCGCCCGCTTTACCGCGCCCGGATGGCGCAGAATCGCCATAAAGGTGTCACGCGCTTCGGCAATCTGGCACAGCGGCTGCTTCAGATGACGACGCGCATGGCGTAAATGACGTAGCGTGGTGGAGTAAATGCCGGTGATGTTCTCATTACGTACCATCACATAGAACATGCGCAGAATGGCCTGCGGTTCACGTTCGAACAACGTGGGGTCACGCAGATCAATCAAATTGCCGCGCAGTTGGAAATCATCATCAATGCTGCGCGGTTTCTCGGTGGTGGAGAGCGCGAGGATCGCTTCATCAAACAGCTGCAGCAGCATCTGATTGAGCTCACCAATGCGGCGCGTCACCCGGTAAAAATCTTTCATCATGCGCTCAACCGGCTCATTGCCTTCGCCGAGATAGTTGAGCCGCTGTGCCACCGTGAGCTGGCGATCAAACAACAAGCGGTTGTCGTAGCGTGTAAGCGTTAAGTGCAGCGCGAAGCGAATTCGCCAGAGGAACTCCTGGCATTCATTGATCTCATTACGTTCGGCTTCCGTGATAAAGCCAAAACCGACCATTTCATCCATGGTGGTGGCACCGAAATGGCGGCGCGCCACCCACTGTAAGGTGTGGATGTCGCGCAGGCCGCCCGGGCTGCTTTTAATATCGGGTTCGAGATTGTAGCTGGTGCCGTGGTAGCGCTGATGACGTTCCTGCTGCTCTTCAATCTTGGCCGCGAAAAAGCGAGAGGACGGCCAGAAGCCATCGCTGAAAATGTTCTTCTGCAACTCAAGGAACAGGGCGACATCGCCTGTCAGCATGCGGGATTCGATCAGGTTGGTCGCGACAGTAAGATCGGACAACCCCTCCAGTAAACACTCTTCCAGCGTGCGCACACTGTGGCCAACTTCGAGTTTTAAATCCCACATCAGCGTCAGGAGTTCGCTGGTGCGTTGCGCGGCCGCATCATCCAGTGGCTGGCGGCTGAGTATCAAGACATCGATATCGGAGAGCGGATGCAGTTCACCACGGCCATAGCCGCCCACCGCAACCAACGCAATCTCTTTCATTTTATCGAAGCCGTAGAAGCGCCACAGTCGGCGCAACAGACGATCGATAAATAGCGTGCGGGCATCAATCAGTGATTCAACGTCAGTACCGGCATCAAAGGCCATCCCGAGATGCTGCTGGAATTGCTCCAGATAGAGTTTTAATTTGTCACGCGTCAGGGCTTCATCGGGCCAGCTGGCGGGGGAATCAGTCAGGCCTTTGTGTACTGCTTCGGTCACGCTACCACTCATCGACATGCCTCGTAAGCGCCATAAAAAAGGCCGGCATTATGCCGGCCTGGTACTGTCTTGAAGAACGTTACGCGTTGTTTTCGAGCACCGCAGCAATGGTGTCATCTTCACGCAGCGTAAGAATCTCACAGCCGTTTTCTGTCACCACAATAGTATGCTCATACTGCGCGGACAAGCTGCGATCTTTGGTTTTTACGGTCCAGCCATCCTTCATGGTGCGGATACGATAATCACCGGCATTGACCATCGGCTCTACGGTAAAGGTCATCCCCGCCTGCAACACCACGCCGCCGTCATCGGCATCATAGTGCAACACTTGTGGTTCTTCGTGGAAACCTTTGCCGATGCCGTGGCCGCAGTATTCACGTACCACAGAGAAATCCTGTGCTTCAACATATTGCTGAATCGCACGGCCCAGCTCGCGCAGGCGGATGCCCGGTTTAACCAGACGCAGTGCAATGTAGAGGCTTTCCTGGGTGACACGGCACAAGCGCTCGCCTTGAATAGTCGGTTTGCCGACGATGAACATCTTCGAGGTATCGCCGTGATACTCGTCTTTGATCACCGTGACGTCAACGTTGACTACATCGCCATCTTTTAAAACGCGGTCATCGCTCGGGATGCCGTGGCACACCACTTCATTAACCGAAATACACACCGATTTCGGGAAGCCGTGATAGCCAAGGCAGGCTGAGATAGCCTGCTGCTTATTCGTGATGTGATCGTGGCAGAGGCGGTCGAGTTCACCTGTGGTCACACCCGGCACCACGTGCGGGGCGATCATTTCCAGCACTTCAGCAGCCAGACGGCCCGCCACGCGCATTTTTTCGATTTCTTCAGGGGTTTTGATTGAAATGGCCATTAAATAATCCGCAATTGCCGACATTTTCGACAATAATGAGTTCTGTGGCAGTCATGTTAGCAGTCAGTCATTAGGCTGCCAAATCGGGATGACTCCTCGCTCACGCTGCTAACAACTGTTGGCGTATTCCTGCGCGTTATGGTATAAAGCGCGCCGACGATTCTCTGTCACCTTCGTTTTGTTGGCTGGCAGGAAACGCATAAAACTCATTATGTGTACTAAAACACACATGTATCGACACATACGCCGGGGTGCCTTGAAAGAGGTCGGTTGTATGGGATACATGGAGGCCCAACCCCAATCATACTTTAGAGGTAATCATGGCAACTGTTTCAATGCGCGACATGCTCAAGGCTGGTGTTCACTTTGGTCACCAGACCCGTTACTGGAACCCGAAAATGAAGCCATTCATCTTCGGTGCTCGTAACAAGGTTCACATCATCAACCTTGAGAAAACTGTACCAATGTTCAACGAAGCTCTGGCTGAGTTGCAGAAGATCTCTTCACGTAAAGGCAAAATCCTTTTCGTTGGTACTAAGCGCGCTGCTGCCGAAGCGGTAAAAGAGTCAGCTCTGAGCTGCGACCAGTTCTTCGTTAACCACCGCTGGTTGGGTGGTATGCTGACCAACTGGAAAACTGTTCGTCAGTCAATCAAGCGTCTGAAAGATCTGGAAACTCAGTCTCAGGACGGTACTTTCGACAAGCTGACCAAAAAAGAAGCACTGATGCGTGCTCGTGAACTGGCCAAGCTGGAAAACAGCCTGGGCGGTATCAAAGATATGGGCGGTCTGCCGGATGCACTGTTCGTTGTTGACGCTGACCACGAACACATCGCAATCAAAGAAGCAAACAACCTGGGTATCCCAGTATTTGCTATCGTTGATACCAACTCTGATCCAGATGGCGTTGATTTCGTTATCCCAGGTAACGACGATGCGATCCGTGCTGTAAGCCTGTACCTGACTGCTGTTGCGACCACCGTGCGCGAAGGCCGTTCACAGGATCTGGCTGAGCAGGCTGAAGAAGCTGCTGAAGCTTAATAAGGTTCGCTCTTTCTAAGAGCCCTTAGACATCAGATGTTATCTGTTAAGGGGGCCGCACAGGCCCCTTTTATTTATCTAAGTTTGTCACGCTTCTTTCGGGTAAGCGGGGCAGAGTAAATTTTCCGCAACAAGTTTCTGACAGTGTTAACGCACACAGAGACGAATCGAGGATTCTGGAATGGCTGAAATTACCGCTGCATTGGTAAAAGAACTGCGTGAGCGTACTGGCGCAGGCATGATGGATTGCAAAAAAGCGCTGACCGAAGCGAACGGCGACATCGAGCTGGCGATTGAGAACATGCGTAAATCTGGCGCGATCAAAGCCGCTAAGAAAGCAGGCAACGTTGCTGCTGACGGCGTGATCAAAACCAAAATCGCTGATGGTTTCGCAGTGATTCTGGAAGTTAACTGCCAGACTGACTTCGTTGCTAAAGATGCTGGTTTCCAGGCTTTCGCTGACAAAGTGCTGGATGCAGCTGTTGCTGGTAAAGTGACTGATGTTGAAGCTCTGAAAGCGCAGTTCGAAGAAGAACGCGTAGCGCTGGTTGCTAAAATCGGTGAGAACATCAACATCCGTCGTGTTGCTATCCTGGAAGGTGCTCAGCTGAACAGCTACCAGCACGGCGCACGTATCGGCGTAGTGGTTTCTACCACCGGTGCTGATGAAGAGCTGAGCAAGCAAGTTGCGATGCACGTTGCGGCAAGCAAGCCAGAATTCGTTAAGCCAGAAGACGTGTCTGCTGATGTGGTTGAGAAAGAGTACCAGGTTCAGCTGGACATCGCCATGCAGTCTGGCAAGCCTAAAGAAATCGCAGAGAAAATGGTTGAAGGCCGCATGAAGAAATTCACCGGCGAAGTTTCTCTGACCGGTCAGGCTTTCGTTATCGATCCAAGCAAAACTGTTGGCCAGGCTCTGAAAGAGAAAGGCGCAGACGTGATTAACTTCATCCGCTTCGAAGTGGGCGAAGGCATCGAGAAAGTTGAAGCTGACTTCGCAGCAGAAGTTGCTGCAATGTCCAAACAGTCTTAATGCTCCGAAAGAACCGCCGGAAGGCGGTTCTTTTTTGTCTGCGTTTTGCGTGGACCACTTTTCAGTCTCATCCCAATAGCTTTTTTCGTTCGCTAAGCGGATGATCGATCAGATTTAACTTCTCATTCATCATATCTTCCAGGAAGAATTGACCATGGCGACCAACGCAAAACCTGTATATCAACGTATCCTGCTAAAACTGAGTGGCGAAGCACTGCAAGGTGCCGAAGGTTTTGGTATTGACGCGAGCGTGCTTGACCGTATGGCGCAAGAGGTGAAAGAGCTGGTTGAGCTGGGCATCCAGGTGGGTGTGGTTATTGGTGGCGGTAACCTGTTCCGTGGCGCTGGCCTGGCACAGGCAGGCATGAACCGTGTGGTCGGCGATCACATGGGTATGCTGGCAACCGTGATGAACGGTCTGGCAATGCGAGACGCATTGCACCGTGCGTATGTTAACGCGCGTCTGATGTCCGCGATTCCGCTGAATGGCGTGTGTGATAACTACAGCTGGGCAGAAGCGATCAGCCTGCTGCGCAATAACCGCGTGGTGATTTTCGCCGCCGGTACTGGCAACCCGTTCTTTACCACTGACTCCGCCGCTTGTCTGCGTGGCATCGAAATCGAAGCCGATGTGGTATTGAAAGCCACCAAAGTTGACGGTGTTTATTCAGATGATCCGGTGAAAAACCCGGACGCGACGCTGTATGAACAGCTGACCTATGGCGAAGTACTGGATAAAGAGCTGAAAGTGATGGATCTGGCGGCCTTTACATTGGCTCGCGACCATCAACTGCCGATCCGCGTCTTCAACATGAACAAGCCTGGCGCACTGCGTCGCGTAGTGATGGGTGAAAAAGAAGGCACTCTGATTACGCATTAATACCCGACGCAAGATAAAATAAGGTATATTCTGTTGGCGCGATGCAGTGGCATCGCGCAGCTTTCAGGATGATCGATGTTTATCGATACCACTTCCGGGCTGCCCGGAGATGGCCAGGTCAAACCGAATCCAAGGGTTTTAACGTGATTAACGACATTAAAAAAGATGCCGACACGCGCATGGAAAAATGCGTGGAAGCATTCAAAAACCAAATCAGCAAAGTGCGCACCGGTCGTGCTTCGCCTTCACTGCTCGACGGCATTATGGTGCCTTACTACGGTACACCTACGCCATTGCGTCAGCTGGCTAGCGTCACGGTAGAAGATTCTCGTACGCTGAAAATCAACGTGTTTGACCGCTCACTGAGCCCGGCCGTTGAAAAAGCGATTATGGCATCTGACCTGGGTCTGAACCCAAGCTCAGCAGGTACCGATATTCGTGTGCCACTGCCAGCGCTGACCGAAGAGCGTCGTAAAGATCTGATCAAGGTCGTGCGTGGTGAAGCGGAGCAGGGGCGTGTTTCTGTTCGTAACGTGCGCCGCGATGCTAACGACAAGATCAAAGCGCTGCTGAAAGACAAAGAGATCAGCGAAGACGACGAACGTCGCTCGCAGGATGAGATCCAGAAAATGACCGATGGCTATATCAAAAATGTTGATGTCGCATTGGCCGAAAAAGAAAAGGAACTGATGGATTTCTAATTCCATCTACTGCCTTTAAAAACGCCGTTCAGAGACGTTGTGCGACTCTGGCGGCGTTTTACATTGTGCCTGGCGCTGTTGCAGGCACGATCCACGACGTCACAGGGATAGCATGATGAAGCGATTAACTCTGCTGGGTTCCACCGGCTCGATTGGTACCAGCACACTGGCAGTCATCGCAGCCAATCCAGACTTGTACCAGGTCACCGCGTTGGTGGCGGGTCAAAACGTAGCGCTAATGGCTGAACAGTGTCAGCAATTTACCCCACGCTATGCGGCGATGTCTGATGAAGCCTCCGCACAAGCGCTGCGTGAGCGACTGAGAGCATTGAATCTTCCTACCGAAGTGCTCTCCGGCGTTCAGGCGGCTTGCGAGCTGGCGGCACTCGATGAAGTGGATCAGGTGATGGCGGCTATTGTTGGCGCCTCCGGGCTGCAACCCACACTTGCCGCAATTCGTGCTGGCAAAACCGTTTTACTCGCGAACAAAGAGTCACTTGTCACGTGCGGCCGCCTGTTTATGGAGGCTGTGCGTCATCACAAGGCACAGCTGTTGCCGGTCGACAGCGAGCACAACGCCATTTTTCAGAGTTTACCCGCTTCCATACAGCATCAGTTGGGGTACGCTGATCTGCGAGAGAATGGCATTGATTCTATTCTCCTTACGGGATCGGGTGGTCCTTTTCGTGACACGCCATTAGCGGATTTGGCCGCTATGTCGCCAGATCAAGCGTGCGCACATCCGAACTGGTCAATGGGGCGTAAAATCTCCGTTGATTCGGCCACCATGATGAATAAAGGTCTTGAATACATTGAAGCCCGCTGGCTATTTAATGCCACTGACGCACAGATGGAAGTCATCCTGCATCCGCAGTCGGTGATTCACTCCATGGTGCGTTACTGCGATGGCAGTGTGCTGGCGCAGCTGGGATCGCCTGATATGCGAACCCCTATCGCGCACAGCATGGCATGGCCAGCACGTATTTCGGCCGGCGTAACGCCACTCGATTTCACGCGAATGAAGTCACTGACGTTTGCTGAGCCGGACTATGAGCGCTATCCCTGCCTGAAGCTGGCAATCGATGCTTGCTCAACAGGGCAGGCCGCCACCACCACGCTGAATGCGGCAAACGAAGTGGCCGTTGCGGCATTTCTGCAGCATCAGATTCGCTTTACCGACATCGCCGCCATCAACAGCGAAGTGCTGGCGTCCCTGATATGTCAGGAGCCGGGCAGCATTGAGGATGTGATGGAGATCGATCGGTTAGCGCGTATCTGTGCCACAGAATTGCTACCACGCTTTCGTTTAGCAGGTTGATACTTCCCGCTATTTGTTCGCTCAGGGTGAAAATGGTATAGTCGCTCGCTCGCGTTTTTCGGCCCGACATTGTTTCGATGTCATCTGGTAGCGATGCCGGGGTTCGCCGCAGGCGCAATGTATTCAGAAACCACAGCATTTCTGATGAAAGGAATTATTACGCGTTATGTCGTCCAACAATCACAACACAATCGATGACGAGTCGTACTGCACGCCACGTCACGTGGCCATCATTATGGATGGTAATGGTCGCTGGGCAAAAAATCAGGGCAAACTGCGTATTTCAGGCCACAAAGCCGGGGTAAAATCAGTACGCCGGGCCGTCAGCTTTGCGGTCAGCCATAAACTGGAAGCGCTCACGCTCTATGCGTTCAGCAGTGAAAACTGGAGCCGACCGGTACAGGAAGTGACGGCCTTAATGGAATTGTTTGTCTGGGCGCTCGACAGCGAAGTCAAAAGCCTGCACAAGCATAACGTGCGTCTGCGCGTGATTGGCGATATCAGTCGTTTCAATAATCGTATTCAGGAACGCATTCGTCGCGCCGAGGAACTGACTCAGCAAAATAATGGACTCACCCTCAACATTGCTGCCAACTATGGTGGCCGTTGGGATATTATCCAGGGTGCCAGAAAACTGGCTGAACAGGTTCAGGAAGGTTTATTACGTCCTGACCAGATAACCGAAGAAAGTCTGGCTCCCTATCTGTGTATGCAGGAGCTGGCGCCGGTGGATTTAGTGATAAGGACCGGGGGAGAGCATCGGATTAGCAACTTCCTGCTGTGGCAGATCGCCTATGCTGAGTTTTGGTTTACCGATGTTCTTTGGCCTGATTTTGATGAACACGTTTTTGAAGGTGCACTGAATGCATTCTCTTCGCGGGAGCGACGCTTTGGCGGCGCGGCACCAGGCGGCGCCTGAGCAATCTGGGGGTAACCTTTGCTGAAGTCTCGTCTGATCACCGCGTTTATTCTGATTCCGCTGGTGATCGCTGCTCTGTTTTGGTTACCGCTGTCCGGATTTGCGATTACCACTATCATCATCTGTATGCTTGCCGCCTGGGAATGGGGGCAGCTGGCGGGTATGAAGACACGTCAGCAGCGTATCTGGCTCGCCGTGTTATGCGGTTTATTGCTCTCAGTGATGCTGTTCACCCTGCAACCCTATCAACGCAATCTGCACCAGTTCCAGATGGAGGGCTCACTTTGGGCCGCGCTGGGATGGTGGATTGTCGCCCTGTTTCTCGTGCTGTTTTATCCTGCCTCTGCGGCGTTGTGGCGCACTTCGCGCCCACTCCGCGTGTTATTCGGCATCCTGACCGTGATTCCCTTCTTCTGGGGCATGATGGCGCTGCGCCAGTATCATTACGATACCGATCACTTTGCGGGAGCATGGTGGTTGCTGTTTGTGATGCTGCTGGTATGGGGCGCAGATTCTGGCGCTTACATGTTTGGCCGTTTGTTTGGTAAACATAAGCTGGCGCCAAAAGTGTCACCGGGTAAAACCTGGGAAGGCTTCTTTGGCGGCCTGCTGTCATCCGCGATTATCGCCTGGCTGTTTGCGCTGCTGGCTCCGCTTTCTGTGGCGCCGGGTACGCTGATTATCTGTGCCGTTATTGCTACGCTGGCTTCGGTTCTGGGGGATCTGACCGAGAGCATGTTCAAACGTGAAGCGGGCATCAAAGACAGCGGTAACTTGATTCCGGGTCACGGTGGTATCCTCGATCGTATCGACAGCCTGACCGCTGCGGTGCCGGTTTTTGCCTGCCTGCTGCTGCTGGTGTTCCGCACCTTCTGAGGATTAGCGACAATGTTGAGCATACTCTGGAGTTTTGTCGCCTTTATCGTGGCACTTGGCGTACTGATCACCGTGCACGAATTCGGCCACTTTTGGGTCGCCCGCCGCTGCGGTGTTAAAGTCGAACGTTTCTCTATTGGCTTTGGCAAAGCGTTGTGGCGTCGTAGCGATCGTCAGGGCACGGAATACGTCATTGCCCTGATCCCGCTCGGCGGCTACGTCAAAATGCTCGACGAACGCGTAGAGAGCGTTCCCGCTGAACTCCGCCATCAGGCCTTCAACAATAAAACTGTGCTGCAGCGTGCTTCGATCATCGCGGCCGGCCCCATTGCTAACTTTATCTTTGCCGTCTTCGCTTATTGGGTCGTCTTTATCCACGGCGTACCCGGTGTGCGTCCGGTTGTTGGCGAAATTCTGAACGGTTCCGTCGCAGCTGAAGCGCAAATTACCTCCGGTATGGAACTTAAAGCGGTAGATGGTATCGAAACGCCTGATTGGGATGCAGTGCGCATGGCGCTGATCGGAAAAATCGGCGACAGCAGTACCACGCTTACCGTCTCGCAATTCGGTGAAAATGCCACGCAGCAGAAGCAGGTCGATTTGCGCGAATGGCAGTTTGAACCGGATAAACAGGACCCGGTTGTGGCATTAGGGATTCGTCCTCGTGGGCCACAAATCGAAACGACCTTAGCTGAAGTGCAGGCAAATTCGCCGGCCAGCGCTGCCGGTTTGCAAGCAGGCGACAGGATCGTTAAAGTCGATGGTCAGCCGTTAACACAATGGCAGGCTTTTGCGGCGCAGGTGCGCGATAATCCGCGCAAAAACATGGCGCTGGATGTGGAACGTAACGGCGAACTCGTGGCGTTGACGTTAACGCCAGAAGCGAAACCGGGCAATGAAGCGGAAGGCTTTGCGGGAGTGATTCCGCGCGTCATTCCGCTGCCGGATGAGTATAAAACGGTTAGGCAGTATGGGCCCTTTGCCGCTATCGGTGAAGCCAGTGTCAAAACCTGGCAACTGATGAAGTTAACGGTCTCAATGCTGGGCAAGTTGATTACCGGGGATGTGAAGCTGAATAATCTGAGCGGGCCAATTTCGATTGCGCAAGGTGCAGGGTTATCAGCGGAATACGGGGTGATTTATTATCTGATGTTCCTGGCGCTGATCAGCGTCAATCTGGGGATCATCAACCTGTTCCCTCTGCCGGTATTAGATGGTGGACATCTGCTCTTTCTGGCGATCGAAAAGATCAAAGGTGGACCGGTGTCCGAGCGAGTTCAGGACTTCAGTTATCGCATTGGCTCAATTCTGCTGGTGTTATTAATGGGGCTTGCACTTTTCAATGATTTCTCACGTCTGTAATAGCTGGACTGCGGACAGGCGCGGGATGTGTTAGGAAAACGCATAACAACGATGGCGATGAAAAAGTTGCTCATAGCGTCGCTGCTGTTTAGCAGCGCCACCGTTTACGGTGCAGACGATTTCGTAGTGAAGGACATTCATTTCGAAGGTCTCCAGCGAGTCGCCGTCGGCGCGGCTCTGCTCAGCATGCCCGTACGTGTCGGTGATACCATTTCTGACGATGACGTCAGAAACACCATTCGCTCTCTGTTCGCCACCGGCAACTTTGAAGATGTTCAGGTTCTGCGTGATGGAACAACCCTGATTGTTCAGGTGAAAGAGCGTCCGACCATTGCCAGCATCACTTTCTCCGGCAACAAAGCGGTGAAAGAAGATCAGCTGAAGCAGAACCTTGAAGCTTCTGGTGTGCGCGTCGGTGAAGCACTCGACCGCACCACACTTTCTTCGATTGAGAAGGGCCTGGAAGACTTCTACTACAGCGTCGGTAAATACACCGCCAGCGTGAAAGCGATTGCGACACCGCTGCCCCGTAACCGCGTGGATCTGAAATTCGTCTTCCAGGAAGGCGTGTCAGCTCAGATTCAGCAGATCAACATCGTTGGCAACAAAGCCTTTAGCTCTGACGAATTGATCTCGCGCTTCTCACTGCGTGATGAAGTGCCATGGTGGAACGTGGTTGGCGATCGTAAATACCAGAAACAAAAGCTGGCCGGGGATCTTGAGACCCTGCGTAGCTTCTATCTGGATCGCGGTTATGCGCGCTTCAACATCGATTCCACTCAGGTGAGCCTGACGCCAGATAAAAAAGGCATCTACATCACTGTGAACATCAACGAAGGCGATCAGTATAAGATTGCCGGCGTGATCGTGAACGGCAGCATGGCGGGCCACTCTGCGGAAATCGAAAAGATGACGCGTATTCCATCGGGTGAGCTGTACAACGGCACCAAAGTTACCCAGATGGAAGACGACATCAAAAAACTGCTGGGTCGTTATGGCTATGCCTATCCGCGTGTGGTGACACAGCCGGAAATTAACGATGCAGACAAAACCGTTAAACTGCATATCAATGTGGATGCCGGTAACCGTTATTACGTGCGCAAAGTGCGCTTCGAAGGTAACGATACGTCGAAAGATTCCGTACTGCGCCGTGAGATGCGTCAGATGGAAGGCGCATGGTTGGGCAGCGACCTGGTTGACCAGGGTAAAGAGCGTCTGAACCGTACCGGTTACTTTGAAACCGTCGATGTGGACACGCAGCGTGTGCCAGGTTCTCCGGACCAGGTGGATGTAGTTTATAAGGTTAAAGAACGTAACACCGGTACCTTCAACTTTGGTGTGGGTTACGGTACTGAAAGTGGCGTCAGCTTCCAGGTAGGTGTGACCCAGGAAAACTGGCTCGGCACCGGTAATACCGTTGGCATCAGCGGTACCAAAAACGATTACCAGACCTATGCTGAATTCTCACTGACCGATCCGTATTTCACGGTCGACGGTGTGAGCCTGGGTGGTCGTGTCTTCTATAACGACTTCAAAGCGGATGATGCTGACCTGTCTGACTACACCAACAGAAGTTATGGTGTGGATGGCACTTTGGGCTTCCCGGTTAATGAAAACAACACATTGCGTGTCGGCCTGGGTTATGTGCATAACGATCTGTCCAACATGCAGCCGCAGGTTGCGATGTGGCGTTATCTGGACTCGGTTGGACGCCATCAGGGTCTGAATGATGATGGTGATTTCTCTGCAGATGACTTCACCTTCAACTACGGTTGGACGTATAACACGCTGGACCGTGGATTCTTCCCAACCAAGGGTAACCGTACCAACCTGAACGGCAAAGTGACCATTCCGGGTTCCGACAACGCCTTCTACAAAGCGACGTTGGATAGCCAGCAGTACGTGCCACTGAACCGTGATGGCACCTGGGTGGTGCTGGGACGTGGCCGTGTCGGATATGGTGACGGGCTCGGTGGAAAAGAGATGCCGTTCTATGAGAACTTCTACGGCGGTGGTTCAAGTACGGTTCGTGGCTTCCAGTCCAATACCATTGGTCCGAAAGCGGCTTATCTGAACGATCACTCCTCCACCTGTAACCTGACGGATGCCAATGGCGTCTGTAAGTCAGATGATGCGGTGGGTGGTAACGCTATGGCGATTGCCAGCCTTGAGCTGATCACGCCAACGCCGTTCCTGAGCGAGAAATACGCTAACTCAGTCCGTACTTCGGTGTTTATGGATGCCGGTACCGTCTGGGATACCAAATGGCAGAACACTGCAGAAACCCGTGCGGCGGGCATTCCGGACTACAGCGATCCGAATAACATTCGTGTCTCTGCGGGTGTCGCCCTGCAATGGATGTCGCCATTAGGTCCGCTGGTATTCTCATATGCTCAGCCGATGAAGAAAGTCGAGGGAGACAAGTCAGAGCAGTTCCAGTTTAACATTGGTAAAACCTGGTAAGGCTCTGAACAAGGAAGTGAAAATACCGTCTTGCATCCGTGTCGCGCTCTGTCGTGACACGCTGCAAACACACACGTCGAGGTAAGGAGTTTATAGTGAAAAAGTTGTTCTGTGCTGCTGCTCTGGGTGTTGCTTTAGCTGCTTCTGCGGGTGCCCAGGCGGCCGATAAAATCGCCGTCGTGAACCTGAGCCAGGTATTCCAGCAGTCTCCGCAGCGTGCCGCTGTTGCTAAACAGCTTGAGGGCGAGTTCTCAAGCCGTGCTTCTGACCTCCAGGCGCAGCAGCAGAAAATCCAGGGTGAAATCCAGGATCTGCAGCGCAATGCGTCAACCATGAAGGCCAGCGACCGTACCAAGAAAGAGAAGCAGATTGCTTCTGAGCGTGCTGCTTTTGAACAGAAAGCGCAGGCTTTCGACAAAGACAACCAGACTCGTCAGATGCAGGAGCGTAACAAGCTGCTGGCTAAAATCCAGACCGCTGTTCAGTCTGTAGCGAAAAGCGATGGTTACGATCTGGTGCTGGATTCTCAGGCCGTTCTGTACTCTTCTGCTGATGCTAAAGACATTACTGCTGACGTTGTAAAACAGGTTAAATAATCGATGTCATCAATTCGACTGGCTGATTTAGCCCAGCAGTTGGATGCAGAATTGCACGGAGATGGCGATATCGCCATCTCCGGCATTGCTTCTATGCAATCCGCCACCACTGGTCAAATCACTTTTCTTGCAAACAGCCGCTACCGCGAGCAGCTCGCTCATATCCAGGCTTCAGCCGTGGTGCTGACGGAAGCGGATCTGGAGTGGTGTAAAACCGCTGCCCTGGTGGTGAAAAATCCTTACTTAACGTACGCTCGCATGGCACAACTGCTGGACACAACGCCGCAGCCCGCGCAGAATATCGCGCCCAGTGCGGTGATCGATCCGACAGCGACGCTGGGTAAGAACGTTTCGGTGGGCGCGAATGCGGTGATCGAGTCTGGCGTTGAGCTGGGCGACGACGTCGTGATTGGCGCAGGATGTTTTGTCGGTAAGCAGACGCGTATCGGTCGCGGCTCACGTTTGTGGGCTAACGTGACGATTTACCATGAGATCGAGATTGGTCAGGATTGTCTGATTCAGTCGGGTACCGTGATCGGTGCCGATGGTTTCGGGTATGCTAACGACCGTGGCAATTGGGTGAAAATTCCACAGCTGGGAACCGTGGTAATTGGTGATCGCGTTGAAATTGGTGCTTGTACCACCATCGATCGCGGTGCACTGGATAACACTCTGATCGGCAATGGTGTTATCATAGACAACCAGTGTCAGATTGCGCACAACGTTGTGATTGGAGATAACACGGCCGTTGCGGGCGGTGTGATCATGGCGGGTAGTCTGAAGATTGGACGTTATTGTATGATTGGCGGCGCCAGCGTCATTAACGGCCATATGGAAATCTGTGACAAAGTGACCGTAACGGGCATGGGCATGGTAATGCGCCCGATCACAGAGCCTGGGGTATACTCATCGGGTATCCCACTGCAACCCAACAAAACCTGGCGTAAAACGGCAGCGCTGGTGATGAATATCGATGAAATAAGCAAACGCTTAAAAGCCATCGAACGTAAGGTCGGCAAAGACGACTAAACGCATCGCTCGCGACCCGCTTTCATAATAAAGCAGCGTGCCTTCTTGCGACTTCGGCTTACCCCGAATGCGTGTGAGGAGGTCTCTCAGGAAAGCGTTACGCCACCGAACTGATTTGCGGCCTGCGGAGGATCATTTTGATCTGTGCAGGCCGTGTTATTATTGCCATCAGATTTTTTAGGACAGGAAGAGTATTTTGACAACTGAAACGCATACTCTGAAAATCGAAGAGATTTTAGAACTGCTGCCGCACCGCTATCCGTTCTTGCTGGTTGACCGCGTGCTGGAATTTGAAGAGCATAAATATCTGCGTGCGGTGAAGAACGTTTCTGTTAATGAACCGTTTTTCCAGGGACACTTTCCTGGTAAGCCGATTTTCCCAGGCGTTCTGATTCTGGAAGCAATGGCGCAGGCAACCGGTATTCTGGCGTTCAAAAGCGTTGGAAAACTGGAACCCGGCGAGCTGTACTACTTCGCCGGTATCGACGAAGCCCGCTTCAAACGTCCAGTGGTACCGGGCGATCAGATGATCATGGAAGTGACCTTCGAGAAAACTCGTCGTGGTCTGACGCGCTTCAAAGGCGTGGCAACTGTAGACGGCAAGATTGTCTGTGAAGCGACCATGATGTGTGCCCGTAGCCGGGAGGCATAATTAGTGATTGATTCAACCGCCAATATTCATCCCAGTTCCGTTATTGAAGAAGGTGCCGTCATCGGCGCCAATGTTCACATCGGCCCGTTCTGCTTTGTCGGCGCTAACGTGGAAATTGGTGAAGGTACGGTGCTCAAATCGCACGTGGTGGTGAACGGCCACACGCGTATCGGCAAAGACAATCAGATCTATCAGTTTGCTTCGATTGGTGAAGTGAACCAGGACCTGAAATATGCCGGTGAACCGACCCGTGTTGAAATCGGCGATCGCAACCGCATCCGCGAGAGTGTGACTATTCACCGTGGCACTACGCAGGGTGGCAACCTCACTAAAGTCGGCAGTGATAACCTGCTGATGGTCAATGCGCATATCGCGCATGATTGCGTCATTGGTAACCGTTGCATCTTTGCCAACAACGCCACGCTGGGTGGCCATGTCACCGTGGATGATTTCGCGATTATCGGCGGGATGACGGCAGTCCACCAGTGGTGCACCATTGGTGCACACGTGATGGTTGGCGGTTGTTCAGGCGTCGCGCAGGATGTCCCACCGTACGTTATTGCGCAGGGCAACCACGCGACCCCGTTCGGTATCAACATCGAAGGCCTCAAACGCCGTGGCTTTAGCAAAGAAGCACTGCACGCGATTCGCAATGCGTACAAACTGCTGTATCGCAGTGGTAAAACGCTGGATGAAGTGAAACCAGAGATTGAAGAGCTGGCAAAACAACACAGCGAAGTGCAGCCTTTCTATGACTTCTTTGCCCGTTCGACGCGTGGATTGATTCGTTAATCCATGTCAGTGCGTCCCTTAACGATTGCCCTGGTCGCCGGAGAAACCTCCGGCGATATTCTTGGTGCAGGTCTTATCCGTGCGCTCAAAGCGCGTCATCCCGATGCCCGCTTTGTCGGCGTTGCCGGTCCGCTGATGCAGGCCGAAGGCTGTGAAGTCTGGTATGAGATGGAAGAGCTGGCGGTGATGGGCATTGTTGAAGTGCTCGGCCGCTTGCGCCGCTTGCTGAAAATTCGCAAGGATTTAACGCAGCGCTTTACCGAACTCAAGCCGGATGTGTTTGTTGGCATCGATGCGCCAGATTTCAATATCACATTGGAAGGCAGCCTGAAGCGCGCAGGAATTCGCACCATTCATTACGTCAGTCCTTCCGTCTGGGCGTGGCGACAAAAACGCGTGTTCAAGATTGGCCGCAATACCAACCTGGTATTGGCGTTTCTGCCGTTTGAAAAAGCGTTTTACGATCGATTCAACGTACCTTGCCGCTTTATCGGCCACACCATGGCAGATGACATGCCGCTGCAGCCAGACAAATCTGCGGCGCGACGTGAGTTAGGCATCGCGGAGGATGCGATCTGTCTGGGCTTGCTGCCGGGTAGCCGTGGTGCAGAAGTGGAAATGCTGAGTGCGGATTTCTTGCGTGCGGCGCAGTTATTGCGTCAGCGTTATCCCGCGCTGGAAATCGTGGTGCCGCTGGTCAATGCCAAACGCCGCGAACAGTTTGAACAGATTAAAGCTGAAGTGGCACCCGAGCTACCGATGCATTTGCTGGATGGCAAAGGCCGCCAGGCGCTGATCGCCAGCGATGCGGCGATTCTCGCATCCGGCACTGCTGCGCTGGAGTGCATGCTGGCGAAGTGTCCGATGGTGGTCGGTTACCGCATGAAACCCTTTACCTTCTGGCTGGCGAAGCGTTTGGTGAAAACGCCGTATGTTTCACTGCCCAATCTGCTGGCGGGTCGGGAGTTGGTCAAAGAGCTGTTGCAGGAAGAGTGCCAGCCAGAGGCACTGGCGGCTGCGCTGGAACCTCTGTTGCATGCCGGACCAGAGCGCGATGACCTGCTGAACACCTTCAACGAGTTGCATCAACAGATTCGCTGGAATGCTGATGAGCAAGCCGCGGACGCCGTACTGGAGATTGCCAATGACTGAGTTTATCTACCCAAACGCACAGCGCATTGCTGGCGTGGATGAAGTGGGGCGAGGTCCGCTGGTAGGCGCCGTTGTCACCGCAGCAGTCATCCTCGACCCCGCGAATCCGATTAAAGGGCTGGCCGACTCAAAGAAGCTTTCCGAAAAGCGTCGGCTGGCGCTGTATGACGAGATCAAAGAGAAAGCGCTAGCCTGGAGCCTCGGCCGGGCGGAGCCTGAAGAGATCGACCAACTCAACATTCTGCACGCCACTATGCTGGCGATGCAGCGTGCGGTAGCGGGTCTGCCTGTTACGCCTGATTTTGTGTTGATCGATGGCAACCGTTGTCCGGCATTGCCCATGCCATCGCGGGCGGTGGTGAAGGGCGATAGCCTGGTACAAGAGATCAGTGCAGCCTCGATCATCGCGAAAGTTACGCGCGATCGTGAAATGGCCGAGCTGGATCTGTTGTTCCCGGAATATGGATTTGCCCAGCACAAAGGCTACCCAACTGCGTTGCATATGGAAAAATTGACGCAGTTTGGTGCCACGCCACATCATCGCCGCAGCTTTGCCCCGGTGCGAAATGCCCTGATTGATGCTGATGTGCTGGCCGCGCGTCAGCCGACTGCGCTTTAATAGCCTGACGCTGTTTTAATCGGAAACTGATATGGCTGAACCTCGTTTTATACATCTGCGCGTACACAGCGACTATTCGATGGTCGATGGCCTGGCGAAAACTAAGCCATTGGTCAAGAAGGCGGCTGCGCTGGGTATGCCGGCGATTGCGATTACCGATTACATCAACCTTTGCGGGTTGGTGCGTTTTTACGGCAGTGCGCACGATGCAGGCATCAAACCGATTATTGGTGCGGATTTCCACGTCGCCAGCGAGTTGATGGGCGATGAGCTGACACAACTCACGGTCCTTGCCGCCAACAACACCGGTTATCAGAACCTTACGTTGTTAATTTCGCGTGCCTATCAGCGTGGATATGGCATTGCCGGACCGATTATTGACCGTGACTGGCTGGTCGAACTGGGTGAAGGCATCATTCTGCTCTCCGGTGGACGCAAGGGCGATGTTGGCCGCAGTCTACTACGCGGCAACAGTGCGCTGGTGTCGCAGTGCCTCAGTTTCTATCAGGAACATTTCCCTAATCGTTATTACCTCGAGCTGACGCGTACCGGACGCGCCGATGAAGAGGCTTATCTGCATGCCGCCGTTGAGTTAGCGATTGCCGAAGGTGTGCCGGTGGTGGCTACCAACGAAGTCTGTTTCCTCAACGAAGAAGATTTTGACGCCCATGAAATTCGCGTGGCGATTCATGATGGCTTCACGCTGGACGACCCAAAACGCCCACGTCATTACAGTCCTCAGCAATATATGCGCAGCGAAGAGGAGATGTGCGAGCTGTTCTCGGACATCCCGGAAGCGCTGGAAAACAGCGTAGAGATTGCTAAGCGTTGTAACGTCACGGTACGCCTGGGTGAATACTTCCTGCCGCAATTCCCCACCGGGGAAATGACGACTGAAGATTTCCTCGTCATGAAGTCTCGTGAAGGGCTGGAAGAGCGTCTGGAATTCCTGTTCCCGGATGACAAGGTGCGTGCAGAGAAGCGGCCAGAATATGATGAACGTCTTGAGATTGAACTCAACGTTATCAATCAGATGGGCTTCCCAGGCTACTTCCTGATCGTGATGGAGTTTATCCAGTGGTCGAAGGATAACGGTATCCCGGTTGGGCCGGGCCGTGGCTCGGGTGCTGGTTCTCTGGTCGCGTATGCGCTGAAAATCACTGACCTCGACCCGCTGGAATTTGACCTGCTGTTCGAACGTTTCCTTAACCCGGAACGTGTCTCCATGCCCGACTTCGACGTCGATTTCTGCATGGAAAAGCGCGATCAGGTGATCGATCACGTTGCCGAGATGTATGGGCGCGAAGCGGTTTCGCAAATCATCACCTTCGGTACCATGGCGGCGAAAGCGGTTATCCGCGACGTAGGACGTGTGCTGGGGCATCCGTATGGCTTTGTGGATCGCATCTCCAAATTGATCCCGCCGGATCCCGGCATGACGCTGGAAAAAGCCTTTGAAGCGGAACCGCAGCTGCCGGAAATCTACGAGGCAGATGAAGAGGTCAAAGCGCTGATCGATATGGCGCGCAAGCTGGAAGGTGTCACACGTAACGCCGGTAAACACGCCGGTGGGGTGGTTATCGCACCGACCAAAATCACTGATTTTGCGCCGCTTTACTGTGATGAGAATGGCCAATTCCCGGTAACCCAGTTTGATAAAAATGATGTGGAATACGCCGGCCTGGTGAAGTTTGACTTCCTCGGCTTGCGCACGCTGACCATCATTGACTGGGCGCTGAAGATGATTAACCCGCGCCGCGCCAAAGAAGGGTTGGAGCCGATTGATATCGCCGCCATCCCGCTGGATGACAAGAAAAGCTTCGATATGCTGCAGCGCTCGGAAACCACAGCGGTTTTCCAGCTTGAATCACGCGGCATGAAAGATCTGATCAAGCGTCTGAAGCCGGACTGCTTTGAAGATATGATCGCACTGGTGGCCCTGTTCCGCCCGGGACCGCTGCAATCGGGCATGGTTGATAACTTCATTGACCGTAAGCACGGCCGTGAAGAAATTTCGTACCCGGATATTCAGTGGCAGCACGAAACCCTGAAGCCGGTACTGGAACCCACCTACGGCATCATCCTGTATCAGGAACAGGTGATGCAGATCGCTCAGGTGCTGTCGGGTTATACCCTGGGTGGCGCGGATATGCTGCGCCGTGCAATGGGTAAAAAGAAACCCGAAGAGATGGCTAAACAACGTTCGGTGTTCCAGGACGGTGCAGAAAGCATGGGTGTTGACGGTGAACTCTCGATGAAGATCTTCGATCTGGTAGAGAAGTTTGCGGGTTATGGCTTTAACAAGTCGCACTCGGCAGCCTATGCTTTAGTGTCTTATCAGACGCTGTGGCTGAAAGCGCACTACCCGGCAGAATTTATGGCAGCGGTAATGACCGCCGATATGGACAACACCGAGAAGGTCGTTGGCCTGGTGGATGAGTGCTGGCGCATGGGCCTGAAAGTGCTGCCGCCCGATATCAACTCTGGCTTGTATCCGTTCCATGTGAATGATGAAGGCGAAATCGTCTATGGTATCGGCGCCATTAAAGGCGTGGGTGAAGGGCCGATTGAAGCCATCATCGAAGCACGTAATGAAGGCGGCTACTTCAAAGAGTTGTTTGATCTCTGCGCTCGCACCGATACGAAAAAGATTAACCGTCGTGTGATGGAAAAGCTGATCATGTCGGGAGCTTTTGATCGCCTCGGTCCGCATCGTGCAGCCTTGATGAGCGCGCTCAGCGATGCATTGAAAGCTGCGGATCAGCACGCAAAAGCGGAAGCGACCGGACAAGCAGATATGTTTGGCGTGCTGGCCGAAGAGCCTGAACAGGTGGAGAAGTCATACACCAACATCACGCCATGGCCGGAACAGATTCAACTGGACGGTGAGCGTGAGACGTTGGGTTTGTATCTCACCGGCCACCCAATTAATCAGTATCTTAAAGAAATTGATCGCTACGTTGGCGGTATGCGCCTGAAGGACATGCATCCGACGGATCGTGGTAAAGTAACCATCGCGGCGGGGCTGGTGATTGCCGCTCGCGTGATGGTCACGAAACGCGGCAACCGAATTGGTATTTGTACTCTCGACGATCGCTCTGGTCGTCTGGAAGTGATGTTATTTACCGATGCGTTAGATAAATACCAGCAGTTGCTGGAGAAAGACCGTATCCTGATCGTCAGTGGACAGGTCAGCTTTGATGACTTTAGCGGTGGCCTTAAAATGACCGCTCGAGAAGTGATGGACATCGACGAAGCGCGGGAAAAATACGCGCGCGGACTTGCTATCTCGCTGACGGACAGGCAAATTGATGACCAGCTTTTAAACCGTCTCCGCCAGTCTCTGGAGCCTCATCGCTCCGGGACCATTCCGGTGCATCTCTATTATCAGAGAGCAGATGCGCGGGCGAAGCTGCGCTTTGGTGCAGCGTGGCGTATTTCGCCCAGCGATCGTTTACTCAACGATTTGCGGTCGTTAGTAGGATCGGAGCAGGTGGAACTGGAGTTTGACTAAAACAGGAACATTATGAGTCTTAATTACCTGGATTTTGAACAGCCAATCGCAGAACTGGAAGCGAAAATCGACTCGCTGAAGTCAATTGGCCGTTCGGATGAGAAACACGATATTAATCTGGATGAAGAAGTGCAGCGTCTGCGCGAAAAAAGCGTTGAGCTGACCCGTAAAATCTTCTCCGATTTAGGTGCATGGCAGGTTGCGCAGCTCGCGCGTCACCCGCTGCGCCCTTACACGCTGGACTATGTCCGCAACGCGTTTGATGATTTCGATGAGTTGGCTGGCGACCGCGCTTATGCCGATGACAAAGCGATTGTCGGCGGTATTGCCCGTCTTGATGGTCGTCCGGTGATGGTCATTGGCCATCAGAAAGGCCGTGAAACCAAAGAGAAAATCCGTCGTAACTTCGGTATGCCAGCACCAGAAGGCTATCGTAAAGCGCTGCGACTGATGGAAATGGCTGAACGCTTCAAAATGCCACTGATCACTTTCATCGACACCCCGGGTGCATACCCTGGTGTGGGCGCCGAAGAGCGTGGACAATCTGAAGCCATCGCACGCAACCTGCGTGAAATGTCAGGTCTGAAAATTCCGGTGATCTGCACCGTGATTGGCGAAGGCGGTTCCGGTGGTGCGCTGGCAATTGGCGTGGGCGACAAAGTGAACATGCTGCAGTACAGCACCTACTCGGTGATTTCACCGGAAGGCTGCGCGTCAATCCTGTGGAAAAGCGCCGATAAAGCGCCATTGGCTGCGGAAGCGATGGGCATCACCGCCGATCGCCTGAAAGAGCTGAAGCTGATCGACTCGATCATCCCTGAACCATTGGGCGGCGCGCATCGTCAACCAGTGGATATGGCGGCAAGCTTGAAAAAGCAACTGCTGGCGGATCTGGCGGATCTCGACGTGCTGAGCACGGAAGAGCTGCTTAACCGTCGTTATCAGCGCCTGATGAGCTATGGCTACGCGTAAGCTGGCTTGCTCATGAAGAAAAGCGGACTCCGGTCCGCTTTTTTTATGCCCGCGAATTACTGAGCGAGATCGTTCAGACGGCTATGCATTGGGCAGCCATGAAGCTCTAACCGGCCAGAGAAGGCCAGCCCGAAGAGCAAAGCGTCCGGGCCATGGACGGCCCGGTCGATCTGCATGGATGCGTTGTTCCTTTGCGATCGGGCTGGCCTTTTCTGGCCCTCGCACCCAATTGACAGCAATCCCCCCTGAACAACAACACCGCATTCCAGAACATTCACCTCTCACTTTTCGCTATCCTTATTCAGTGCCATAACACCACAGGAGGTGAGCATTGAATATTATCGCGATCATGGGACCGCACGGCGCGTTCTACAAAGATGAACCGATTCGTGAACTGGACGCAGCCCTCAAGCTGCAAGGGTTCCAGACCGTCTATCCCAACAATGCCAGCGACCTGCTGAAACTGATAGAACACAACCCGCGTATCTGCGGCGTGGTTTTTGACTGGGACGATTACAGTCTGGCGCTGTGCAGCGACATCAACCAGCTCAACGAATATCTGCCGCTGTATGCCTTTATTAACACCCATTCGCAGATGGATGTCAGCATTAACGAAATGCGCATGGCGCTGCAATTCTTTGAGTACGCGCTCAATGCCGCTGACGACATCGCATTGCACATTCGGCAGTACACCGATGAGTACATCGATAAAATCATGCCGCCGCTCACCAAGGCGCTGTTCACCTATGTGAAAGAGGGCAAATACACCTTCTGTACGCCGGGCCACATGGGCGGCACCGCCTTCCAGAAAAGCCCGGTGGGCAGCCTGTTCTATGACTTCTTTGGTGCAAACACGCTCAAGGCGGATGTCTCCATCTCCGTCACCGAACTGGGGTCTCTGCTCGATCACACCGGCCCGCACCTCGAAGCTGAAGAGTATGTGGCGCGTACTTTTGGTGCTGAACAGAGCTATATGGTGACCAATGGCACCTCAACCTCGAACAAAATTGTTGGGATGTACGCTGCACCCGCAGGAAGTACGGTGCTGATTGACCGTAACTGCCACAAATCACTCACCCATTTGCTGATGATGAGCGACATCATCCCGATTTGGCTCAAGCCGACGCGTAATGCGCTGGGCATTTTAGGGGGGATCCCGCAGCGGGAATTCACACGCGACAGCATTCAGCAGAAAGTTAATCAGACACCACGCGCCAGTTGGCCGGTGCATGCCGTCATCACCAACTCCACTTACGATGGCCTGTTGTATAACACCCAGTACATCAAAGAGACGCTGGATGTGCCGTCGATTCATTTCGATTCGGCTTGGGTGCCGTATACCAACTTTCATCCCATCTACAGCGGCAAAAGTGGTATGAGCGGGGAGCGTATTCCCGGCAAGGTGATTTATGAAACGCAGTCGACGCACAAACTGCTGGCGGCGTTTTCGCAGGCCTCGCTGATTCACATCAAAGGTGATTACGACCACGACACCTTTAATGAAGCCTACATGATGCACACCACCACATCGCCGAGTTACGCGATTGTCTCATCGATTGAAACGGCGGCGGCGATGCTGCGCGGTAATCCGGGAAAGCGATTGATCAATCGCTCAGTTGAGCGCGCTTTGCATTTCCGTCGTGAGATTCAACGGCTGCGCGAAGAGTGTGATGGCTGGTTCTTCGATATCTGGCAGCCTGAGCAAGTGGATGAAGCCGAATGCTGGCCGATCCAGCCAGGCGAAGAGGACTGGCATGGATTCACCCATGCCGATCGTGATCACATGTACCTCGATCCGATCAAAGTCACCATCCTGACACCCGGAATGAGTGAATTGGGGAAAATGGCGGATGAAGGCATTCCGGCGGCGCTAGTGGCGAAGTTCCTCGATCAGCGCGGCGTGGTGGTAGAGAAGACCGGTCCGTACAATTTGCTGTTCCTGTTCAGCATCGGCATCGATAAAACCAAAGCCATGAGCGTGTTGCGTGGTCTGACTGAATTCAAACGCGCCTACGATCTTAATTTGCGGGTGAAAAACATGCTGCCGGATCTCTATGCCGAAGATCCCGATTTCTATCGTAATATGCGCATCCAGACATTGGCGCAGGGCATTCATAATCTGATTCGACAACACGATCTGCCACGCCTGATGCTTAAGGCTTTCGACGTTTTACCTGAATCAAAAATGACGCCGCATCAGGCCTTCCAGCGCCAGGTGCAGGGGCAAGTCGAAACCGTCGATATCCGTGAGTTAGTGGGCCGGGTCTCTGCCAACATGATTCTGCCTTATCCACCGGGCGTGCCGTTGGTGATGCCGGGCGAGATGATCACGGAGGAGAGTCGCGCGGTGCTCGATTTTCTGCTGATGCTCTGCACGATTGGACGTCACTATCCTGGATTTGAAACCGATATCCATGGTGCAACACTCACCGACGATGGGCGCTATCTGGTGCGCGTGCTCCGTGAGGAAAACAGCCGTTAACTTCGGACAATTGCCTCTTTTCAGCGCGCTACCGAGCACGTAGGCTTAGCGGCTGATTCTTTAGGAGCCGCTATGCTGCAGATAAAACAGATCCACCACATTGCCATTATTGCCACCGATTATCAGCGCAGTAAGGCGTTTTACTGTGACGTGTTAGGTTTTGATTTGCTGGGTGAGTATTACCGCGCCGAGCGTGATTCGTGGAAAGGCGATCTGGGACTGAACGGGGTTTATACCATCGAACTGTTCTCGTTCCCCTCGCCGCCGCCACGCGTCAGTGGGCCGGAAGCCTGCGGTCTGCGTCATCTGGCGTTTTGTGTTGATGATGTTGAACAGTCGATTGCCGCGTTGGCTGCGAAAGGCGTGGTGTGCGAACCCATCCGCATTGATGCCCTGACTGGCAAAGCGTGCACTTTCTTTCCGGATCCAGACGGTTTGCCGCTGGAGCTGTATCAAGCGTAAACTAGCCACCGCTGCGGGCCGCAATCAGGCGGTTCGCGTTGACGGATTACGCTATGTCCTTTTCCCATCTTGCTTCGTTACTGAAACCCGACGCCCGCTGTGTGCTGGCGTTCAGTGGCGGGTTGGATTCCACCGTACTGCTGCATCAGCTGGTGAGCTGGCAACGCCTGATGCCACAGCTGCAGGTGCGCGCGTTGCACGTCCATCATGGATTAAGCCCAAATGCGGAGCGCTGGGCGTCACATTGCCTGCAAATCTGTCAGCAGTGGCAGATTCCCTGCGAAGTGTTGCGCGTTCAGGTGGATGGTCGTGTAAAGGGCATTGAGGCGGCGGCCCGTGAAGCACGCTATCAGGCGTTATTGCAACAGCTGCAACCCGGTGAGCACTTACTTACGGCTCAGCACCTTGACGATCAGTGTGAAACGCTGTTGTTGGCGTTAAAAAGGGGCAGTGGTCCAGCAGGATTGGCGGCGATGCCCATCCAGCGTCAGGTGGGAAAACATTCGCACCTGCGCCCGTTGCTGGATATAAGTCGTCAGCAACTCGAAACCTATGCGACGGAGCACCGCTTACGCTGGATCGAGGATGAAAGTAACGCCGACAGCCGCTATGACCGTAATTTTCTTCGTCAGGACATTCTGCCGTTGCTGCAGACGCGCTGGCCACATTTTAGCGCCGCCAGCGCCCGCAGTGCCGCGTTGTGTGGTGAGCAGGAACAATTGCTGGATGAACTGCTGGCAGAACAGTTGGCCCAGCTCACTGATGAACAGGGCGCACTGCATTTTCCGCCATTGCTGACGATGAGCGAAGCGCGGCGCCATGCGCTTTTGCGTCGCTGGATTGCACAGCAGGGCGGCGCGATGCCTTCACGTGATGCCTTAAAACGTATCACCGATGAAGTGATGTGTAGCCGTGAAGATGCCAATCCCAGCCTGAGTTTTGCTGCCTTTACACTCCGCCGGTATCGACAGCGGCTGTATTGGCTTAACGCGCATGCATCGCTGAGTCAGCACTCGCTAACCTGGCATGATCGTGAACAACTGCTGCGGCTGCCCGAGAATTTAGGCGTATTACAGGCAAACCCGGCGATCGCCACCTTGCGTCATCCCACCGAGGACGAATCGATCAACGTTCGTTTTCAGGCCAGCGGCTATTATCATTTGCTGGGCCGCGCCGGAGGCCGCGAGATAAAAAAATTGTGGCAGGAATTAGGTGTGCCACCCTGGCAGCGGGAGCGTATCCCCTTGATTTACTACAACCAGACGCTGATCTGTGCACCGGGAATCTTTGTCACCCACGAAGGTGCGGCCAGTCATGAGCAAGGCTGGCAAGCGATCTGGTTACAACAACAATAAGATGGAGAGCAATGATGAAACACTGGATGGCGGCAGCATTGCTGGCCGCAGCGTTGCCGGCTTTTGCCGACGGCGATGTGAATGCAGGCGCGCAAAAAGCAGCAACCTGCCTGGCGTGTCATGGTGCGGAAGGGAAAAGTGCTGTGCCGCTTTATCCCAATCTTGCCGGGCAACATGCGCCTTACCTGCTGCACTCCTTGCAGGCATATAAAAAAGGGGAGCGTAGCGGTGGTCAGGCAGAAGTGATGAAAGCGTTTGTGGCAGGATTGAGCGATCAGGATATGGAAGATTTATCGGCGTATTACAGTTCGCTGAAGCCGTAAGCGAGGGGGGCGGGATAGCATTCCCGCCCGAATGTGGTAGTTATTCGTCTTCGCTAACGATGACGGTGCCCAGCTCGGGATGACTGAAGCTGGCGATATGGTCAAGACGCAGTTCGCGGGTTTCACCGGAGAGATCGACCGTCAGGTACTCCACGTTTTTACGTGAGACCATGTCAACGGCTTTCGCCTTAAGCTGATCGCCGTTTTTTAACTCCAAAGACAGCGTCCAATGTTTGGTGCAGGCGAGCTCGAGGCTATCGTAGTCATCGCAGTTGATGGGTTTGTAGGCTTCATTCGTCAACATAGTCGCTCACCAATAAGTTAGCAGCAGCATAAGCTGCTTGTTCCCTGACAGAAGAGTTTAGCGCAGAATTAGCGGCAATATCGTTGAGTGCGTTTAGCGCGCAACCTATCGCGTCTGGCACATACCCCAGGTCGCCACTGCCGATTTCGGCATACTTCTGGCGAACTAACTCACAATACTTTTGCACATACACCTCCTCAGCAGAGCTTAAATACTCTGGTTGATAAGCGACTATATCACAGGATTTTCATGGAAATCAGCCAGGGGAAGCCGCGATCTGTACAAAGAAAAGTGTAAAAGTGACACACAGCGCTGGCCTTAAGCAGGAAGGCGGCGCACAAAAGGTTAAGTTGATGAACAGGTTATTCCGCGACACAACATCGTTCTTAAAGGCAGGTGACAGATGATCGTGCTGTCGCGTTCAGTTTCACTTGCAGACAACGAGGTCGAGCTCAGTGCCATTCGTGCACAAGGTGCGGGCGGGCAGCATGTGAATAAAACGTCTACTGCTATCCATCTGCGTTTTGATATCCATGCCTCTTCGCTGCCACCCTTCTACAAGGAACGCCTATTGGCTGCGAGCCACCATTTGATTACGACAGAAGGCGTGGTGATCATCAAATCTCAGGAGTATCGCAGCCAGGAAATGAATCGCGAGGCGGCCCTGCAGCGGCTGATCAATCTGATTCGTGAGTTAACCACGGTGGAAAAAACCCGGCGGGCGACACGACCCACGCGTGCATCTAAAGAGCGGCGGCTCGAGGGGAAATCACGGCGCAGTAATGTGAAAGCGATGCGGGGAAAAGTGCAATGAAAAACGCCTCCAGCTGGAGGCGTTTTAGTCTTACTTGTTCAGCGCTTTTGCCAGGAACTCGACAATATCGTGCTGTTTGATCATTTGCTTCTCGCTGGATGAACGCGACTTGTACTCGATCTCTTCGTTATCGAGGTTACGGTCACCGATGACGATAGTATGTGGCACGCCAATCAGTTCCATATCAGCGAACATCACGCCTGGGCGCTCTTTGCGGTCATCCAGAATCACATCAATGCCTTTGGCACGCAGCTGGCTGTAAAGCTCTTCAGCCAACTCTTTCACACGGAAAGATTTCTGCATGTTCATTGGCAAAATCGCCACTTCGAACGGTGCCAGCGCGGCTGGCCAGATGATACCGCGTTCGTCATGGTTCTGCTCAATGGCCGCGGCGACAACACGGGTGATACCAATGCCGTAGCAACCCATGGTCATGATCTGGTTGCGGCCCTCTTCACCCTGTACTGCCGCTTTCATTGCGTCAGAGTACTTGGTACCCAGCTGGAAGATGTGACCGACTTCGATACCACGTTTGATTTGCAGCGTGCCTTTGCCATCCGGGCTTGGATCGCCTTCAACCACGTTACGGATATCTTCTACGCGCGCTTCTGGCAGATCGCGCAGCCAATTGATGCCGGCAAAGTGCTGACCATCAATGTTGGCGCCTGCAGAGAAATCGCTCATCTTGGCAACGGTGCGGTCAGCAATCACAGGCATGCTTAGACCAACCGGCCCGATAGAACCAAAACCTGCGCCAACGGCGGCGCGAATCGCTTCTTCACTGCCCATCTCCAGCGGAGAGGCAACGATATCCAGATGCTCGGCTTTGATTTCGTTGAGTTCATGATCGCCGCGAACCAACAAGGCAACCAGCGCATGGCCGCTCTCTTCCGCACCTTTCACAATCAGCGTTTTCACGGTTTTTTCTACCGGGATCTGATGTTGCTCGACCAGCTCAGCAATGGTTTTGGCATTTGGCGTCGCGAACTGCGTCATCGCCTGAGTCGCTGCCGGACGTTCGCCTGCTGGCGCCAGTGCTTCGGCTTTTTCGATGTTAGCGGCGTAATCGGATTCGCTGGAGAAGATCACATCATCTTCACCGCTCTGCGCCAGCACCTGGAATTCGTGAGAGCCGCTACCGCCAATCGAACCGGTATCCGCTTGCACCGCACGGAAATCCAGCCCCATACGGCTGAAGCTCTGGCTGTAAGCGCGATACATTGCATCATAGGTTTCCTGTAAGGATTCCTGTGAGGTGTGGAAGGAGTATGCATCTTTCATGATGAACTCACGTGAGCGCATCACACCAAAACGAGGGCGCACTTCGTCACGGAATTTGGTTTGGATTTGATACAGATTCAGCGGCAGTTGCTTGTACGAGCTCAGCTCGTTGCGGATCAAATCGGTGACCACTTCTTCGTGAGTTGGACCTAACACGAATGGACGCTCGTGGCGATCTTTAATGCGCAGCAGTTCTGGGCCGTACTGCTCCCAACGGCCGCTCTCTTCCCATAAATCGGCAGGCTGAACCACCGGCATGGAGATCTCAATCGCACCCGCGTTGTTCATCTCTTCGCGTACGATGTTTTCAACTTTTCGCAGCACGCGAACACCGGTCGGCAGCCAGGTATAAAGACCAGAAGCCAGTTTACGGATCATACCGGCGCGCAGCATCAGCTGGTGGCTGATCACTTCCGCATCGGATGGCGTCTCTTTCAGAGTAGAGAGCAGATATTGAGTAGTACGCATTGATTACGATTCCAGTTGTACGGAAGGACACGGACAAAAAATTTTCTGGCGGCTAGTGTACCAGCGAGATCATTCACTCAAAAGCTTGTTTTAGCGTGGATCGAGAGCGATCACTTCTGTGCCGATCTCATCGATACGCCAGCGCACGTTAAAGTCGAGTAGCCAGGCAGCATACTCACGATCTTCCGCTTCACCTTTACGGTAAGCGGGGCGGGGATCCTGCGCTAAAACGTCAGCGATAAAACGTGCCAGATGGGGATAGTTGTTCTGCTGCTGGATTTGGTTCTGCGCCAGAGCAGAGAAACGCACGGGCATGGTGGCATCCGGTGCGCTCTGCGCGAAGCCGGCGCGGGCATCGGGCAGGGCTTCAGCAAACGGCAGATAGGGTTTGATATCGACTACCGGTGTGCCATCGACTAAATCCAGACTACCGAGCTGAAGAATCACCTGCTGCTTTTCACATCGAATGCCTTTCAATTCGACCAGCGACATGCCGATGGGGTTAGGGCGAAAGGTGGATCGGGTGGCGAAGACTCCCATGCGTGCGTTGCCGCCTAAGCGAGGAGGGCGTACGGTTGGGCGCCAACCGCCTTCCATGGTCTGATGGAAAACAAACAGCACCCAAAGATGGCTGAAGGCTTCAAGCCCGCGCACCGCTTCTGGCTGATTATAAGGCGGCAGGAGATGCAGCTCGCCGCCGCCATCCTGAACTAGCCCAGGCTGGCGCGGTACGGCAAATTTTTCTTTCCACGGCGAACGAATGACGCCGATTTGCGCAAAGGCAAAATTACTCATTGATTGGAAACTTTCAGTGCTGAGCCCTGGCAAATCGCCTGACGATAACAGCCCGGCGTGCTGGTGACGATTTCGCATTTATGCAGCAATATCGCGTTTGCTTTCATCCCGGCTGCTTTAATCTGCAGACGCTTACGCGCGGTATTGATATTCGGTGGCGAATCCTGGCTGCTGCTTTGGCAATCATCGGCAGAGACTTCGCCCAGATCGCGGAACGGATTACTGACCAGATCGGTGGCATCGGTATAAATTTTTACCGGTGCAGGACGTGGAGCAGGCTTGCGTTCTGGTTCGCTGGATGATGGTTGCGGGCGGGCGGGAGCACTGCTTATTGGGTGATATTCACGGACACACCCGGTTAGCATCAATGCTAACAAGCAGAGCGGTAAAAAACGCATGGCAACATCCTCAGTAGTAAAAAGTGGCGTTATTGAAACAAGGACGGGATTAAATAACAAGTCAGCAAAAAGAAAGGGCGGCCGAAGCCGCCCTGGATGGCATCAAAGGCGAAAATTACCAGCCTTTAACTGCACCACCGTTGAAGATTTTGTTCGCGGCTTCAGAAACTTCATCAGACTGATATGCCTGAACAAATTTCTTCACGTTTTCCGCATCTTTATTATCTTCACGGCTGACGATCAGGTTCACGTAAGGAGAATCTTTATCTTCAACAAAGATGCCATCTTTCGCTGGGGTCAGACCAATCTGGCTGGCGTAAGTGGTGTTGATCACCGCCAGCGCAATCTGCTGATCGTCCAGTGAACGTGGAAGCTGTGGTGCTTCCAGCTCAACAATCTTCAGGTTTTTAGGGTTCTCAACGATATCCAGAGAGGTTGGCAGCAGGCCCACGCCATCTTTCAGTTTGATCAGGCCGACTTTCTGCAGCAGCAGCAGTGAACGACCAAGGTTGGTTGGATCGTTAGGAATCGCAACCTGTGCACCGTTTTGCAGTTCATCCAGTGATTTGATTTTCTTTGAATAGCCAGCAATCGGATAAACGAAGGTGTTACCCACTGGCACAAGCTTATAGCCACGGTCTTTGATCTGCTGATCCAGATAAGGCTTATGCTGGAAGGCGTTAACATCGATATCGCCTTTGCTTAATGCTTCGTTCGGCAGCACGTAATCGTTAAAGGTCACCAGCTCAACATCCAGACCGTATTTCTCTTTAGCGACCTTCACTGCGGTTTCAGCAACCTGCTGCTCAGCACCGACAATCACACCCACTTTGATGTGGTTTGGATCTTTAGCTTTCTGATCGCATCCTGCCAGCGCAATTGCGCCAATCAGAGCACCCACAGCGGCAATCTTTTTAAATGTGAAAGACATATCCCTTCCTTAATAGAGGACTATTGATGTTGTTTACTTATTTATGTGACACAGCACGGACAATGCGGTCGCCACAGAATTGAATGAGATACACCATAATAACCAGCAGAATCAGAACGGTATTCATCACTGTGGCGTTATAGCCAATGTAACCATACTGATAGCCAATCTGACCCAAGCCACCTGCGCCGACCGCGCCACCCATGGCGGAATAGCCGACCAGCGTAATCAGAGTAATTGTAGCGGCATTCACCAGACCCGGCAGGGCTTCTGGCAGCAGCACTTTACGTACGATCTGCAGGGGAGTCGCGCCCATCGCGCGTGAGGCTTCGATTAAACCGGTTGGCAACTCTAACAGCGCATTCTCGACCATACGCGCAATGAAAGGTGCGGCGCCAACTGTCAGTGGCACGATTGCAGCCTGCAAACCAATGGAAGTGCCGACAATCATGCGCGTGAAAGGAATCATCCACACCAGCAATATAATGAAGGGAATTGAGCGGAAGATATTCACCACCGCAGAGAGCACGCGATAGAGCGTGCCATTGGCCAGAATCTGTCCTGGGCGAGTGACATACAGCAGCACGCCGACGGGCAGGCCGAGTACAAAACCAAAGAAACCAGAGACGAAGGTCATCATCAGCGTTTCCCAGACGCCACGCGTCAGTAACCACAGCATCGCTTCAGACATAACCCAGTACCTCTACTTTCACATGATTTTCTTTCAGCCAGGCAATCGCTGCCTGTGTGTCTGTTTCACTGCCATCCATCTCGGCCAGCATGATGCCGAACTTCACGCCGCCGGCATAATCCATCTGGGCACTGATGATGTTGTTATTCACATTGAAGCGACGAGCAGCTTCTGACAGCAGCGGCGCATCTACTGATTTGCCGGTGAACTCCAGACGCAACAGCGGGACGCTTTCAGCCGAAGCTTGCGGCTGCATACGTTGCTGGTAATCGTCCGGGATATCCAGATGCAGCGTCGATTGAATAAACTGCTGAGCCAGTGGCGTTTTAGGATGTGAGAACACTTCACTGACGCTGTCTTTCTCGATCAGTTCACCATTGCTGATGACGGCAACCTGATCGCAGATGCGTTTCACCACATCCATCTCATGAGTGATCAGCAGAATAGTGATCCCCAGACGGCGGTTGATGTCTTTCAGTAACTCTAAGATGGAACGCGTGGTTGCTGGGTCGAGGGCGCTGGTGGCTTCGTCGCACAGCAAAACTTTTGGATTCGTGGCCAGCGCACGCGCAATCGCCACACGCTGTTTTTGTCCACCCGAAAGATTCGCAGGCCAGCTGTCGTGCTTGTCCGCCAGTCCAACTAACTCCAGCAGTTCCGTTACGCGGTTTTTGATCTGCTCACGAGACAGGTTGCCCAATTCGAGCGGCAGCGCAACGTTACCGGCTACGGTACGTGAGTTCATTAGATTGAAGTGCTGGAAAATCATGCCAATCTGACGGCGTGCCAGCGTCAGTTTTGAGGAGGACAGGGCAGTCAAATCCTGACCATCAACCAGAACGCGTCCTGATGTTGGACGCTCAAGCAAGTTAACGCAGCGGATCAGCGTACTTTTACCGGCACCGGAAGCACCGATGACGCCATAAATCTGTCCAGCAGGCACGTGCAGGCTGACGTTGGAAAGCGCCTGAATGGTGCGTGAACCTTGCTGGAACACTTTGGTAATGTTTTCGAGTTTAATCATTAGTTTAATAGTTATCGTGTTGCGTTGTCCGTGGTGTATCGGGTTTCACGCGATTGTGCTGCGTGAAATTTGGATGGATGTTAAGGCATCCAGACGGCTAAATCAATCGAAGTCATTCAATCTGCCGTTCTCTCTATATATGCAATCATGCGATACTGTGCGGCATTATTTGCAGCAGGAGTTTCTACGTGTCGAACAAAGTCCCCGCTATTTTCCTGGATCGTGATGGCACCCTGAATGTCGATCATGGTTATGTTCACGAAATCGATAATTTTGAATTCATCGATGGCACCATTGAAGCGTTACAGGCGCTAAAGAAGATGGGCTTCGCGCTGGTACTGGTGACTAATCAGTCCGGTATTGCGCGCGGCATGTTTACCGAAGACCAGTTTATGCAGCTTACCGAATGGATGGATTGGTCGCTGGCGGATCGTGATGTCGATCTTGATGGCATCTATTTCTGTCCTCATCTGCCAGATGCAACTGTAGAAGAGTATCGCCAGGTATGTGATTGCCGTAAGCCGCAGCCGGGTATGCTGCTCTCTGCGCAGAAGCATCTGAACATCGATATGACTGCTTCTTATATGGTAGGTGACAAAATAGAAGATATGCAGGCAGCAGCAGCAGCAGGTGTGGGCACGAAAGTGTTGGTGCGTACTGGTAAGCCGGTCACCGCTGAAGGCGAAAATGCAGCAGATTGGGTGCTTAACAGCCTGTCAGAGCTGCCTGGACGCATTAAAAAGGGCTGATTTAGGCGGTTTTGTGCAATTTTCAAGCGAACGAATAAAAACTTGAAAATTGCCCTTGCGCTTCCTCAGAACCTGCCTATAATGCGCCACCACTGAGACGGCAAAGCGGCAACGCAGACGGCTCAGCAGGGAGTGAAGAAATTCATCCCGCC